>CAYMFW010000065.1:2529-23083 GCA_964389785.1 uncultured Planctomycetota bacterium | reverse complement strand
CCGAGTACGAGAAAGTCGGCGGGGTGGTCATGACGGATAAGAAGAAGATGTTCGACGACGCCGAGATGATCGTCAAGGTGAAGGAACCGCTTCCGGACGAGTACCCGCTGTTCCACGACGGGCAGATCGTCTACACCTACTTTCACCTGGCCGCCGACAAGGACCTGACGACCACGCTGATGGAGAGCGGCATACGCGCCGTCGCGTATGAAACTATCGAGCTGCCGGACGGGTCGCTTCCCTGCCTGACGCCGATGAGCGAGATCGCCGGACGGCTTTCCGTGCAGGAGGGGGCCAAGTATCTGGAGAAGGCGTTCGGGGGACGGGGGGTGCTGCTCGGGGGCGTGCCCGGCGTGCAGCGTGGGAAGATAGGCATCATCGGTGGGGGCATCGTCGGCACGAACGCGTGCAAGATTGCGGTGGGGATCGGCGCGGATGTGACGATACTCGATATCAACGCGAAGCGGCTGGCGTACCTGGACGACATATTTGGTATCCGCATCACCACACTGTACTCGACCGAGGCCAACGTGGAGCAGGTGGTGGAGCAATCGGATCTGGTTATCGGGGCGGTGCTCATCCCCGGCGCCTCGGCTCCCAAGATCGTCAAGAAATCCCATCTGGCGACGATGAAGCCGGGTGCGGTGATCGTGGACGTGGCGATAGACCAGGGCGGCTGTACCGAGACGTCGAAGCCGACGACCCACGACGAGCCCATTTACATAATCGACGACATCGTGCACTACTGCGTGACGAACATGCCGAGCGCAGTGGCGCGGTCATCCACGATAGCGCTCACCAGCGTGACGCTCCAGTTCGGGCTGGAGATTGCGGACGAGGGACTGGAGGAGGCGGCGAAGAAGTCGCGCGCGATCCGCAAGGGGATCAATATCTACGGAAAGAAGTGCGTGCACGAGGGCGTCGCGACGAGCCTCGGCCTGGAATACGCGGACTACGCATCCGTGTGACCTGCGGCGGCGGGGATTCCTTCTGCTCATTCTCGGCGCGATGGGATGTCTCTGCCGACGGCATTCATCGCTCCACAGCATTTCCGAGCGCTCCGTTCGAAACCCTCCGAGGCGCTGCGTAACTCACCCCGCGGGCTCGGACCACGCAGCGTTCGGATCCTCGTCGGGCGTCTCGCGTCGCTGAAATGCAGAGTCGCTCTGAATGGTCATCGGCTCTGCCTTCTGCTTACCGTCGAGCGAACCGCGGACCCGCTCATAGATACTCCGCACCCCGTACAAGAAGATTCAGAAACCATGAACGCTTATCTGGAAGCCGCAAAAGAAAACCCCGCCGCCGCCAGGTGTGCTATACTGCTGCTTCGTTCCTTTCACTAAACAAGGAGAGGGATATGAACACAGGATCGATCGAACTGTCGAAACCAAATTACCGGCACGGCGAGACGGTGCGCGGGAAGGCGTCCGTGAAACTTGCGGGGAAGTTTGCCGGGAAGCTGGAGGTCTTCTGGGAGGACAGCCACGGCAGGATCATCGAGCGGATCGAGAAGCGGGTGAAGTTCCCGTCATCTCAAAGGGTCGGCTTCGCCTTCCGATTGAATAGGTTCCCCATGGCGATCGTGCACAAGGTGGTGCTGCAGGTGACGGACGACCTGCTCGTCCGCCGATGGCGGAGCGAGGCCCGGTTCACCGCGACGCCGCCGCGCTTCAAATGGGACGACTACGAGGTGATCCTGTGGGGTTCCCGGCAGGAGTGGGCGACCGAGGAGTACATGGAGCAGATAAAGCAGTGTGGCATAACCTCGGCGATGGCCTACGCGATAAAACCCGGACGAAGACGCCGGGACACCAACTGGCTCGCCGATGGGGATCTTCGGTTTTACGTCGAAAACGTGTGTCAGATCGGGTGGGACGGGAAGATCGTCCGGGAATTCCTGCGGGACTTCTCGCACAAGGCGTACCGTGACGGGCTGGACCGGGTTCCCGACAAGAAGTACCTGGTTCGCAAGCCGTGTTTCAACGATCCCGCCTACTGGGAGGAGTGCCGAAAGCGCATCCGCGACGAGATACGGGCCCGGGATGAGTACACGCCGATGGCGTACAACATAGGGGACGAGCAGTCCATATCCTTCTTCACCACGCCCTACGACTTCTGCTTCTCGACGCACTGCCTGAAGGAATTCAGGAAATGGCTGCGGAAGGAGTACGGCAGTATCGGTGTGCTGAACGCGAGCTGGGGAACGAGCTACAAGTCCTGGAACAGCGTGATGCCTCTCACGCGTGAGGAGGCGCGTGCCCGGGGCGGACGGGGCTTTGCCCCCTGGGCGGACCACAGGGATTTCATGGACACTCAGATCGCCGACTTCGTCAAGCGGCTCATCGGCTACTTTCACGAACTGGTGCCGGGCGCGCACGTCGGCATCGAGGGAACGCAGAAGCCGACCCCGTACGGCGGGTTCGACTACTGGAAGCTCATGTCGATACCGGTCTCCTTCATAGAGGTCTACGACATCGGCGGCTCCCGGAAGATCGCGTCGTCGTTCAACCGGAACCGCTGTCCGATGCTGAGTCTCGCGGGGGTGAACCGGGACGCCCGGGCGCAGGCATGGCAGGCCTTCTTTCTGGGCAACCGGAGCATCGTGCTGTGGTGGCTTCCAGCGTTCGCGAACGCCGACGGCACCGCGCAGGAAGGGTCCAAGGCGCAGGCGCCGCTGTGGAACGAGCTGACCGGCGGCGTTGCGAAACTTCTGGACCTGGACATGTCCACGCACGACGGGATCGCGATCCATTACTCTGCGGCGAGCGCCCGCGGCAAGTGGATTACGATGAAGGAAATTCCCTTCACCGGCGACCACGAGATCACGAACGTTCACGACCAGGAGAAACTCGGTATTATGAGGCTGGTGGAGGATATGGGGTTCACGTACCGCTTCGTCTCCTACGAGCAGGTGGAGAAGGGGGAACTGGACGGGTACAAGGCGCTGATTCTTCCCAACTCGATCGCGCTTTCCGATAGAGAGGTCACCCGCATCAAGGCGTTTGTGAAGAAGGGAGGGCTCCTCATTGCGGACTACGAGGCGGGGTGGATGGACGAGCACTGCAGAATGCGTGGAATCCCTGTTCTCGACGACGTGTTCGGCATCACCCACGACGGTCTGGGGAAAGAGCCGTTCGCAACCACTACGCGCAAGGGCCGTAACAGCTACTGGTTCGAGCTGCCGCCTCCACTCGGAGATCATCAGGTGACGATGCTGCGAAACAACGAGTATCTTACTCATATGGGGCGACGGCTCTACTATCCCACCGTCGAATCGAAGCTCAGGCCGACCACGGGTGAGGCGCTGGGGAGAGAGGGCAAGGTGCCCGCATTCATCGTCAACAAGTACGGCAAGGGGCTTGCCTTGTACCTCAACTTCAGGCTGCTCTACTACCAGAAACACCGGGCGTCGGCGAAGGACCAGCTGCTGGCGGACGTGACCGTGAAGGCGCTCAAGCCGTTCTTCAGGCACGTCGGCATCACGGCGGGTGCCGACCTTCAGGGACCGGTGGGAGTGGAGCGGATCACGTTCGAGGACGGCAGGGCGGAGTACCACGGTCTGCGTCGCAACCTGGAATTCGGTCACCAGCAGGGGCTGGGCGAGATCGAGGGGGAGCAGACGGAGCCGGAGGCGCCTGTCGGTATCGGGCTCAGATTTCGCGGGAAGGGCCACGTGTACAGCCTGCGCACGGGCGCGTATCTCGGCAACACGGATACCGTATCGGGGAAGCTGGAGCACCCGGATCCGCTTCTCTATTCGGTACTTCCCTACAAGGTGGACGACCTGGACATGACTGCGAAGGCGTCGTGCGTGCGCGGCACTCGCGTGACGGTGCGGGCGAAGCTCTACACCCGGCGGAAGGTAACGTTCGAACGCCACGTGTTCCGGTGCCGGCTGTACGGACCGGATACCCGGGAGCGGACCGCCGCGAGGAAGAACATCGTCTCGAAGAACGGCACCGTCACGTACAGATTCGACCTGGCGCTTAATGAGATGGTAGGTCGCTGGAAAGTCGTCGTGCGTGACGTCGCCACCGGCATCGAACGGGAGCACGTTTTCGAAGTCGTGCCGAGGCAACCGCTTGAGTAAACGCAGGCGGCGAGGTCTTTTTTTGCGGGGTTTGTGTTCGGCCGATGGCCTGCGACATTGGAGGGCCGAACCTTGCCCTCGTCCCTCGACTCCGCTCGGGGCCCTGAGCTTGTCGAAGGGGAGGCGCCCTAACTGATTGATGGGTATCGAGAATGAGCAAAAGGAATCCCTGCCGCTGCGTTTCTATCGTTGACATGACGCCGCAAGGATATTACGCTATTGAGGCTTAGAGCGTATGGGAGGGTAGAATGGCTGGTGTAAAGCTCGACAAGGTAACGAAGGTCTTCGCCGGTGACGTCGTTGCGGTGAAAGAGGTGTCTCTCGACGTACAGGACAAGGAATTCGTGGTTCTTGTCGGCCCCTCCGGATGCGGGAAATCCACCACGTTGCGTATGGTCGCCGGTCTGGAGGAGATAGACCGGGGCACCATCAGCATAGGCGACACCGTTGTGAACGATGTTGCTCCCAAAGACAGGGACATCGCGATGGTATTCCAGAACTACGCGCTCTACCCGCATATGACGGTCTATAAGAACATGGCTTTCGGGCTCAAGCTAAGGAGATTTCCCAAGGCCGAGATCGACAGGAGAGTCAGGGAGGCGGCGGGCATCCTGGGGATCTCCGACCTGCTGGACCGGAAGCCGAAGGCGCTCTCCGGGGGGCAGAGACAGCGGGTGGCTGTGGGGCGGGCGATCGTCAGGCAGCCGAAGGTTTTCCTTTTCGACGAGCCGCTGTCGAACCTCGACGCGAAGCTGCGCGTGGAGATGAGGGCAGAGCTGAAGAAGCTTCACCGGCGGCTCGAGGCGACCATGATATACGTGACGCACGACCAGATCGAGGCGATGACACTGGGCGACCGGATAGTGATCCTCGATCAGGGCGTGGTCCAGCAGATAGACGCGCCTCTCACCGTCTACAACAGCCCCGCTAACAGGTTCGTCGCCGGCTTCATCGGTACTCCTCCGATGAACTTCTTCGAGGGGACCCTCGAAAGAACGAACGGGTCCGTCAGTTTCACCGGTGAGCGGTGCAGGGTCGTGCTGCCCCAGGAAAAAGCATCCTGTCTGAGCGGCGCGGCCGGCCGGCGCGCGGCACACGGACTGAGGCCGGAGGACGCCTCACTCCTGCCGGAGTCCGAGGCGACCGACGACGGCCTGACGGCAGAGATTACCGTGGTCGAACCGCTGGGCGACGACATGCTGGTATACCTGACCGCGGGAGGGGACGACTTCGTTCTGAAGCTGAAGCCGCGCGCCGGCATCCAGGTTGGGGCGAAGGTGGCGGTCACGATGGACACATCGAAGGTCCATGTCTTTGACGCGGTCACCGGGGAGAATCTCACCAGGGACGTGCGTTGAGCTGCGGCTCGGTACCGATAAATTATTACCCCGAAAGGGGTTGACAGCGAGGCCCGCAGCGGTATACTACTTACTACGGTCCCGGTGGGGGCGGATTCTGAATGACAGGGGCCGACCCGGCGGCTTGAGGTAATTCGCGTGAATAAGAACGAGCACAAATTCAAGTATGAGATCCCCATCCTCTTCGCGGTGCTCGTTTCGTGCTACCTGGTCGGCTACATTCGCAACCCCGAGTACATGCTCCCGATCGTCGCGGTAGCGTTTCCTGTGATGCTGGTCGTGGTCGGGGTGATATGGTTCAGGGAGAAGGCCACATCGGTTTCCCTGGACGAGGCGGTACGTGATCTCCGGCTCGCCAAGGTACGATTGAAGGAGGGATACTTCTCCACGATGAGGTCGCTGGCCCTCGCGATCGAGGCGAAGGACCCGTACACCCGGGGTCATTCCGCAAGGGTGGTGAAATACGCGCTCCTGATAGCCAGGGAGATGAGGCTGTCGGAGGAGGAGAGGACGGTCATACGAAACGCCGGCGTGCTTCATGATATCGGCAAGATCGCTATCGCCGATCACGTGCTCGGCAAGCCGGGAAAGCTTTCCGACGACGAGTTCGAAAGTATAAAGAAGCACCCCGCGCTCGGTGTCGATATCCTCAAGCCACTGCCCTTCCTGAAGGGAGAGCTGTCCATAATTCTTGAGCACCACGAGCGGGTAGACGGCGGCGGGTACCACAGGCTTCCCGAGACGGAGATCCCGCTGGCGAGCCGCATCATCGCGGTCGCCGACAGCTACGACGCGATGACGAGCGATAGACCGTATCGCAAGGCCTACCCGAGAGACAAGGCGGTCCAGGAGCTAAAGGAGCATGCCGGGAGTCAGTTCGATGAGGAAGTGGTGGACGCCTTCCTGAAAGCGCTGGAGCATGAGGAGTCGTCCGCCGAGTCGGAGGCCGGCTCCGCCGTCGAGGTGGAAGAACCGGCACAATCCTGAAGGTGGATTCTGAGAAGGGATTCACCCTCGTTGAAGTCGTGATGATCATCGTTATTCTCGCCGTGCTCGCGGTGGTCGCGTCCGTCAGGAGCGCTGATCTCGTCGGAATCCGGGCGGGCGTTGCCGCCAACCGAATCAGGGAGGACATCCGGTACGCGCAGAACGCGGCATCCTCGAACCACCTCAGAACATGGGTCGTCTTCGACGTCTCGACCGACACGTACCGGCTGTACCAGGGAGAGGATCGAAGAACCCGCTCGCCCATGACCCATCCGCTGACCAGGGGCGACTACGTCGTGCGGCTGAACGAGGGGGAGTATTCCGGCGTGGAGATCCTCGACGTGGACTTCACCCGAAAAGATGAGGTCGCCTTCGATTCGATGGGGACCCCGCACGACGGGAAGGGGAAGCCGCTCGGCGCGGACGGGCGGGTGAGTCTGACGAGCGACGTGGATGTGGTGGTGAACCGGGACACCGGCGTCGTGAGGGTGGAGAGATGAGGCGCCGATCCGGATTCACCCTGGTGGAAATAATCCTGGTGGTCATCGTGGCGGCGATCGCGTTTCCCCCGATAATGATGCTCTTCACCGAGATGGTGAGGAGAGGGGCGGACGCGAATCTCATTGGGACCGCGTCACGGCTGGCGGAAGACCTGATGGAGGAGATCCGGACCAGAAAGTGGGACGAGACCAGCCCGGACGGCGGCGGCCGGACATCCTCCCCGTCCGCCGTGCTCGGTGCCGAGACCGGAGAGGCGCGCGCATCGTACGACGATGTCGACGACTTCGCTGCGATAACAAACCAGTCACCGCCGCGGGACGCCGTAAACGCTTTAATGGAAGGATTTTCCGGCTACGCCAGGACCGTCGCGGTCGAGTACGTGGATGACGGGCTGGCTCCGGCGGCCGGTGCGACCGACCACAAGAAGATCACCGTGACCGTCTCTTGCGCGGCCGGCAGCGTGGAGCTGGTGACAGTGGTGTCGAACTATTAGAGGGTGGTGATGAGGAACGGGTTTACGCTGATCGAGATGATCGTGGTGATCGTCATCGTCGCGGTCGCGGGGATCGCGGGCGTGGTGGTTCTCAGAGAGGGCGTGGAGATATACATGATTTCTTCCCGCGAGAGCGGGGCGCACGCGGCCGCCCGCCTGGGGCTCGACCGGATGACGAGGGAAATCAGGGAACTGGACAGAGGTTCCGTGAGTGCGGCGACGGCGACGGAGATATCCTTCACCAATCCGTACAACACCGATCTCACCCGGGGAGCGAATCCGGTGACGTTCAGGCTGTCGGGCGGCACGCTCGAGCGATCGGGTGACGGCGGCGCGAGCTGGGAGCCTCTGGTGGAGGGCGTGGAGAATTCCGGCGTGTTTACCTACTACCGGATCGAAAGTGGGACCGCGGCGGCGTTCACGCCGGCGGCGCCCTACGGCGATATTGAGTGGATACTGGTGAAGCTGGAGGTGCGCGACGGAGACAGAACGGCACTGCTGAGACAGCAGGTATCCGTTACGCGGAGCGGACAATGAACAATCACGGCGCGTCGCTGATTGCAGCCATATTCATCCTGCTCATCCTGTCCCTGTTCGGGGCGGCGCTGTGCGTTCTGGTTGCGACGGAAGCGGATACCAGCGTGAGAGACATCAGGGCGCGACAGGCTCTGGGGCTGGCCGAGGCCGGAATTGATATCGGCCTGTGGAATCTTCACCGGGATTTCGCGCGGACGTGGGCACCGGACCCCGCGGTGGAATATCCGCTGGGGAGCGGCACGTTCGCCCTCGAGCTCACCAGCGACTCCGGCGGAAGCGAGACGCTGACATGCTCCGGCTACGTTCCGAACATGGCCGGGGCGGAGGCGAAGAGGGTCACCCGGATAACGGGCAACCTGGTTCCCGATCCGCTGCATGAGTTCTACGGCTATGCATTGTGGTTCGACGGCCGGACGACGTTCGACTACAGCCAGATTGCGATCACCACCGCCCAGGGAGGCCATTTCTACGCGGGAGGAGACATCGTCTTCAAGAACGGCAGCGGGCGGAAGATACTCGGCACGGTGAGTTCGACGGGAACGGTGACGAAGGAATCCTGGTCGGGAAAAGATCCCTGGAGGAGGGCGGACGAGGGGGTGGACGAGATTGCCTTTCCGCCTCTCGACGACAACGCGGAGGCCTGGTACCGGCAGAACGCGTTCTCCGTTCTGTCGGGAGACCTGGTTCTCGAGAACGTGACGAGGAACCTGCGGAACGGCAGGATATACCTCATAGAAGGGAACCTGACGGTGGGAAACCTGACGATCAGGGGTACCGGTGCCACCGTGGCGCTGGGCGATGTGACGATCACAGGAGACATAACGTACCAGGGAGGCGACGGCCCCCTCGGGGTCGTCGCCTTCGGCGATATTCACTGCAATCAGAACGCGGACATCGACGCTTCGGTGTATGCGGGCGGAGTGATACGCGTCTCGGTCGCGAGCACGATCGTGGTCAACGGTAATATTGGTTCCAGAAACGGTCTCTCCCTGGCCAACGGGACCGGCATTGATGTTGACTACGATACCAGGCTCCGGACCTGGTCCACCGGACAGAACGTTCTTCCGACATCGCCCTCTCGCACCTTCACCTGGCGGGAGGTGTATAAATAAGATACACTTTTTCTCCGCCTTGACAGCGGGTCCGGCGGGTGCTATCTTCCGTGTGAGCTTGGGTTTCTCGTACGTTTTCGAGCTATTGAGGCGGGTATATCTGTGATAGGGCTCGATCTCTCCGTTTTTTCCACCTCCGGCAGAGCCCCCGTCGGCCTGGATATCGGCGGCGCATCGGTGCAGGCGGTCGCGATACGAAGGACCCTGAACGGGGCGCGGGTCATTTCGTTCGCACAGAGGGTGATCCCGCCCGAGCTCAGAGAGTCGGATGACGGCCTTGCGTTTTTGAAAGAATCTCTCGACAGCATGTGGACCGAGGCCGGCTTCGAGAGCAGCAGGGTGGTCTGCTCCCTTCCCAAGTCGCTCGTCAAACTCAATTTCCTCACCCTTCCCGGAATGTCTGCCCGCGACCTGCGCGGCGCGGTGGAGATGGAACTCCGCAAGATGGTGCCGTTCGACCTGGAGGCGTCGGTGTACGACTACATCGTGGTCGGCCCGACCGGACATGACGGGAAGATCGGCGTGCTGACCGCCGCCGTGTCTCGCGAGGATCTGGCCGGCATCGTCGACGCGGTGGAGGAAGCCGGCCTGCAGATCGTGGGGATGAGCGTGTCGCCGTGCGCGTTGGAAAGCATCGTCAGTGCGTCCGGCTCGTGTCCGGCGGATCAGACGGTGGGAGTGATAGATCTCGGCTACAGCGGCACCACGGTCAGCGTGCTGAAGGGTGGAAAGCTTCAGTTCGCAAGAGACGTGGGCGCCTCCGGCAAGGAGATCATCAAGGCGTTGTCCCGGAAGATAGTCGTTCAGGATGAGGCCGTCGAGCTGGGTCCGCAGGACGTCGAGGGTATTCTCCGGAACCGCAACGTGCTCAATCCCCGGAACCCGTCGTCGCAGGTGTCTGCGACCGTCAGGCCCATCATGGAAAAGCTGGTGTCTCAGACGAAGCGCTCCTTCGTATACTACCGGCAGGTATTCAAGGATGCCGCGATCGATCGGGTGGCTCTCACCGGAGGGCTGTCAAAGCTGCAGGGACTGAAGGACCATCTGGCGAAGGAGCTCGGTATGGAAGTGGAGCTCCTCAGGCCGGTCGGCAGGGCCTCCTCGGACAGCGCGGTGGTGGCAAACCGGGGTCTCGAATCCGCCAGCCCCGACATGGCGGCCGCGGCCGGAATGGCGCTGAGTACCGCAAAGAAGATTGACCTGCTCACCGGGGAACTGCGGGGCAGGAACGTGATCGAACGGGTCCGGCCGTACTTCAACCTGGCCGCGGTCGGATCGTTCTGCGTGTTCCTCCTGCTGTCATCCGCCATCTTCTTCAGGATCCGGAACTACGAGCGGAGGGACATACCCGCGCTCCGGAAGCACGCGGAGCCGCTTCAGCCCATTCTCGAAAGACTTGAGGAATACCGGAAGCTGCGGGACGAAACGGCAAGCAGGCACGAGGGCCTCCTGGCGCTGGAGGAACGGCTTCCGTCCTGGGAGGGCATCCTCAGGGAGCTGAGTCATGTCGTTCCCTCCGACGTGGTGCTGACCCGGGTGGCTCCGGTGAAAGCCGCACGGATCTCCATGGAAGGGATGGTGTACTCGGAGAGAAGGAACAAGACGCTTTCGGAATTTATGGCGCTCATCAGGAAGTCTCCCTTCTTCGGGGAGGTGTTGACCTGGGAGGTGAATCCGCCGCTTGCGGCGGATGAGGGCGCGGCGGAGGGAGCGTCGGTGCCGGCGTCGTTCAGGATAGAATGTACTCTGTTGTATTAGGCCATGAACAGTAACCTCAAGAGAATCGGCGTGATGACGGCCGTCGCGGCGGCCCTGACCGTGCTGTACTTGTCCGTGGGCGTCGTGCTGGCGCGGGGTATCGGGAGAGTCAGGACGGAGTACCGTTCGGTCAAGAAAAACCTGGACGAGGTTCTGAACAAGGTGGAGTCGATGGGCGAGATCGAGCGGGACATCCATCGGACTCGGAAGGCGCTCGTCGAGCTGGAGGCAAAGGCGGTTCGGAAGGGCGAGCTGAGCGAGGCGATACGGGTGTTCGAAGCGGAAGCGTACGCGCTCGGCATGTCGGGAGACAATTTCCTGATCGAGAAGGTGAAAGAGGACGAAGCGGCGGAGGCGAAGGAGTCCCCGGCCGGCAGGTACAGGAAGCTTCGTTTCAGGATCGAGCTGGAGTGTTCGTACGGGGCGCTGGTGCAGTACCTGGCGGCGCTCCGCGGGCTCCCGATGCACGCGGGCATCGAAAGCGTGACGGTCGAGAAGGTGAGGTCCTCGGAGGACGCACTGCACGCGAAGCTGGGGGTCTCCACCTATGTCGAACTGTAGAGCGTGGGTACTGTAGAGCGTGGGTATGGAAGGACTGAACAGAAAAGTGATCATTCTGGCGGTGGGAATCGTCGCCATCGTGGCGATCTGGCTGGCTCCGGACAAGAAGACGAAGAAGCCGCGTCCGAAGAAGGCGCCTCCAACGGTGACCTCTCCGGCGCCGGCCGTTGCGTCTCCTGCGCCTGCCGCCGACCCGAGCTCCGAGGCGGTGACCGGTGAGCTGTCGCCGGAGCTTCGCGCACAGCAGCAGGCGGTGCTGTCGAAGCCGTGCGGGAGGGACCCGTTCTCCCAGTACTCGAAGGACCGGTGGAAGCCGGAGGATCTGTCCCTGCTCCAGCTGAAAGGAATCTGCTCCAGGAAAGGGGCCCGGCCGGTGGCACTGCTGGGCGATTCGATAGTCAAGGAAGGGGACTTCGTGGGGAAGGCCCAGGTGATGGAGATCGGAAAAGACTATGTGCGCCTGAAGAAAGGCGCGCGGGAATTCACACTGGTACTTGAGGGAGCGAGGTAACATATGCGCGGAAAGCTGTCCTCCATCATTCTGATTCTGGCGGTCCTGGCCGCATCGGCGGCCTGCCCCGGTGTCCGGGCGGGCGACGGTACTATCACGATGGACTTCAAGGATGCGGACGTGAGGGACGTGCTGAGGGTCCTCGCGGAGCAGAACAACCTGAATCTCATCATCTCCGGAGACGTGAAGGGAAGAGTCACCATCAAGCTGAAGAATGTAAGCCTCGAGGAGGCGCTGGACTCGCTGATGGCGGTCAGCGGGTTCGCTTGCACGAGAACAAGGAACATCATCAGGGTGACCACCGCGGACTCGGTCGAGAAGGGCGCCATCGTCACGGAGGTGCTCAATCTCAAGAACATCGATCCGCAGGGGGTGCAGAGCGCGTTGAGCAGCGCGGTGTCGAAGGACGGGTCGATCAAGGTCCACAGCGATTCGAATTCAGTGGTCGTGACGGACTACCCGTCCAACCTGCAGAAGATAAAGGGCCTGGTGGACAAGATCGACGTCGCGTCCGCCCAGGTCAAGATCGAGGCAAAGATAGTCGAGACGCGGCTCGCGGAGAACGAGAGCCTTGGTATCGACTGGAACATACGGGCAGGAGTCAGCGGGGCCGCCCGGCCGATCACGTTCCCCTTCGACACGTTCGGACGGCAGCACCGGTACTATCCCGACAACCGGGTGGATTGGGAGTACGACAACGACCTGGGGACCTGGGAGGTCACCAGCGACTTCCCTCCGCGCACCAGGGGCGTGCTCAACCCGGCGGATACCGCGGTCGGCACGTTTCCATACGCGGAGAAGACGGATTTCACGTTCGGAAGACTCGATCTGTCCCAGTTCAGCGTTGTCCTCGAGCTCCTCGAGTCCCGGGGGGACACGAAGATCCTCTCCAACCCGCGCATCGTGGCGATGGACAACAACGAGGCCGAGATCGTCGTGGGACAGAAGGTGCCGATTCCGCTGTACACGTACAACGTGGAACGTGGCGTCTGGGAGGTGACCGGATACAGCGAGGAGAAGATAGGGATCACCCTGCTGGTCACCCCGCACGTGTCCAGCGAGGACACCATGACGCTCGACGTCCGTCCGAGGATAAGCGACATAGTGGGCTTCACCGGGCCGAACAACGAGAGGCCGATCACCTCGACGAGAGAGGCCACCACCCAGGTACGACTCAAGAGCGGTCAGGTGGTCGCGATAGGCGGATTGATAAAGGAGAAGACGATAAAAGTGGACAAGAGGGTACCGGTGCTGGGACGTATACCCATCCTGGGGTGGCTGTTCAGAAAGAAGGTCGACGACGTGGAGAAGACCGATCTGTTGATCTTCATAAAGGCGGAGATCATCAAGTAGAGGGAGCGGGAAATGATACTGTTTATAGCTCTGGGTGTGATTGCCGGTGTGTTCGGCATTCTTTTTATTTTCGCGCCGGGGGCGCTGATCTACCTGAGCGAAATCTCCAACAGAATATTCATGACGGACGATGTGGCGATCAGGTTCAGGATATGGGTGGGGATCGTGCTGCTGTTCGCGAGCGTGTTCATGTTCTTCATCGCGGTGTACATGACCAAACTCTGAGGGGGGAATCTTGGCGAAGCGCGCGTCAGACAAGGAATTCCGGATCTCGAAGACGACGGACTCTTCGGGCGCAGTCGTTCTCGGCCTGAAAGGCTCCCTGGGCATGGAGGCGGTGAACAAGTGGGAGGCCGCCCTGAAGGAGGCGAAGGAAAAGGAGCGGTCCAGGATAATTCTCGACCTGACGAACCTGGACTACATAAGCAGTGCCGGGGTGGGCACGTTCGTCGCCTGCATCGCCGAACTCAGGGGCAAGGGGGGAGACCTCATCTTCGTGAATCCAACCGAAGAGATCCGGGAGGTATTCGAGCTGCTCGGTTTCAGCAAGATGTTCAGGATAATGGAAAATGTAGAGGAGGCGCTGGACGCGCTGAAGACATCCTGATATGGCTGCCAGGAAGGTTAAGGACAAGACAAGCGACCGGCTGAAGACCGCGCTCAAGGAGGCGCAGGTCCTCGCGTCGCTCGCCAGGGGCACCGCGTACGTCACCGACATACGGGAGCTGTTCCGCCGGATACAGCTGGCCGTTCGCGAGGTCGTGAAGTACGACGTCTATATGTGTATCATTCTTCAGGGAGAGGACGAGGGGTATCTCTTCACGGACGCCGCTTCCGCGGTGACGAGATCGTGCCTGGATGAGGTGCGGTCCGATCTCCTCCGTGTCACTAACTATCTGACAAGAAAGAAGATAAGGCCGGAGGACATCCGGGAGGAGTTCGGTGCCACCGAGATCCTGAGCGTGGACGAGCGGCGGCACGGCATACGGAGCTCCTGCAACATTCCGATAGTGATCGACCTCCAGCCGATCGGGATCATCAACGTGAGCAGCTTCGCGGAGGACGCGTTCAGCAAGGACGACGTGGAGGTCCTCTACAGCCTGGCGGAACAGACGTCCGCGCTGGTGCAGGGGCTCAGAAAGGTGATCGCCAGCGAGACGAAGGACATCGAATCCATCATCGAGAGTGTCTGGGACGGCGTGGTGGTGGTCGAAAGGGAGGGCAAGACGAAGTTTCTCAATCCGGCCGCCAGGGCGATGCTGGCGACGAAACAGGGCGAGCTATCCGCGCTGGAGCGGCTCAAGGGATATATCCTGAAGGACCTCGCAGAGGTGAAGAAGGGGGCGAAGGTCAGGGAGGTGAAGGTCAGGGACCGCATCCTCGACGTGGTCACCACCCCGCTGGGATTCGAGGAGGAGCCGGAGGGGGCCGTCGCGGTGCTCAGGGACGTGACGAAGGCCAGGGAAGTGGAGCGCATGAAGAACGAGCTGATCTCAAACGTGTCCCACGAACTGCGCACCCCGCTGACCACGGTGAAGGAGTTCGTCGCCATTCTCCTGGACGGCCTCGCGGGAGACCTGACGGACGACCAGAAGGAGTATCTGCATATCGTGCGTTCCAACATCGAGCGGCTCGCGCGCATCGTCAGCGACCTGCTGGATATCTCCCGGCTGGAGAGCGGGAGCATACAGCTCAATAGCGAGCCGGTCAGTGTGGGGAGAACCGTCCGGCAGGCCGCCGACACGCTGCGGCCGAGCATGGAGGAGGCGGGGATCAGCTTCAGGATCGATCTGCCGGCGGGGTTCCCGCCGGCGTACGGGGACTCGGACCGCATCTCGCAGATATTTCTGAACCTGATAAGCAACGCGATAAAGCACACGCCGCCCGGGGGAGAGGTGGTGGTGCGCGGCAGGGAACTCCCGAGGAAGCTGGAGCTGTCGGTGACGGATACCGGTGAAGGAATACCGGAGGACCGGCTGAAGCAGGTATTCGACCGGTTTCTGCAGCTGGGACGGATGCCGGGGCCGGGCGCAAAGGGTATCGGGCTCGGGCTGGCGATCGTGAAAGAGCTGGTGAAGATGCACAAGTGCAAGGTGTGGGTCGAGAGCAATCTTGGGGAGGGGAGCCGGTTCTGTTTCACCATACCGAAGCTGAAGAAGAACTTCACGCTCAAGGATTACATCGAGGACCAGAAGAAGCTGTACGAGCGGAGGCACCGCGGATTCTGCGTCGTGGTAATCGATCTTGGCGGGGATCCGGAAGGGGACGGCAGGATGGAGTTGCGGCGTGGATTGGAGACGGTGCTCCGCAGTCCGCGGGACGCCGTGTTCAGGAAGGACGGAAGTCAGAGGACGGTGGTCGCACTGGCAGAGTCGAAGAAACAGGGAGGGCTGGTGTTCGTGAAGCGGTTGGGAGAGGAGCTTTCGGAAAGGCCGGTCGAGTACGAGGCGGACGTACTGGCCTATCCCGCAGACAGGGAAAAGGTAGAGTCGCTCGCGGACGAGTGGGCGGGACGCCCGTAGACGGGAAAGAGGAGGTCGTATGCCGGACAAGAAGATTCTGGTGGTGGAGGACGAACCGGAGCTGGTGAGGGCGCTGGAGGTGAGGCTGAAGTCCCAGGACTTCCAGATCATCTCCGCGCTGGACGGGGAGGAGGGGCTGCGCAAGGCGCGGGAGGAGCTGCCCGATCTGGTGATTCTCGACGTGATGATCCCTAAGATCGACGGGTTCCGAGTCGCCCGGTTTCTCAAGTTTGACGAGAAGTACAAGCACATACCGATTATTATGCTCACCGCGAAGGTCGAGGACGAGGACAAGGCGGTCGGGGAGGAGACCGGAGCCGACGAGTACATCACGAAGCCGTTCGAATGGGAGTATCTGTTCGAGAAGGTGAAGGAATATCTCGGGGTGGAGTGAACGGGAAGGGCAAAGTGGAAGAGAAAAGGATCCTGATAATAGAAGACGAGCCGGAGCTGGCCTCCGCGCTCGGACTGAGGCTCGAGAAGGCCGGCTACCGCGTGACGATAGCCGGCGACGGCGAGCAGGGGCTGGTCAAGATGGGAGAGGAGCGGCCGTCGCTGGTGATCCTGGACGTGATTCTGCCGGGGATCACCGGCTACGAGGTGTGCAGGCGCATCCGGTCCGATAAGCGGTACGAGAAGATCCCGGTCGTGATGCTCACGGTCAGGTTTCAGGAGGAGGACGTCGCGGAGGGGTACCGGGTCGGCGCCAGCGAGTACATCACCAAGCCGTTCGAGTGGGACGATCTCCTGGAGAAGGTAAAGGGCTTCGTCGGTCCGAAGGCGAAGATACTGGTCTGCGACGACGAGCCAGGCATCGTGAAGGCGCTCCAGATCCGGCTGGGTGAGGCCGGATACGAGGTCGTGACCGCCTTCGACGGAGAGGACTTCCTGGAGAAGGTGGAGTCGTGCGCGCCGGATCTGGCGATCCTTGACGTCATGATGCCGAAGAAGGACGGTTTCGAGGCCTGCCGCAGGCTGAAATGCGAACTCGGATCGAAGATACCGGTGATAGTGCTCACCGTCAAGGCGGAATCCGAGGACATAGCGAAGGGGCTGGAAGTAGGAGCGGACGCGTACATTACGAAGCCGTTCGATCAGAAGGAATTGCTCCAGCGAGTCCGCATGCTGCTGGAGTCACGAGGTCAGAAATAGGGAGATTCCGCGTATATGCCCGGTGATGAAGAACTCGGCGCGCTGCTGGTGATCAAGGGCGTGGTGTCCGAGGACGAGCTGTCGGAGGCTCTCCGGGCGGCCTCCGAGAAGAAGAAGTCGCTTCAGCGCGTTCTCGTGGAGGGCCGCGTGGCTACCAAGGAGGAGATCGCGGGCGCCATCGCGGAGGACGCCGGCGTTCCCTATGTGGACCTGGGCAATTACCTGATAGACCCCAAGGTGGCGGACCTGGTGCCGGAGGACCTGGCGCGCAGGTGCACGCTTCTGCCGCTGTTCAAGATAGGCAACCATCTGACGGTCGCGGTCGCCGACCCGACGGATCTCATGGCGCTGGACCAGGTGAGCCTGTCCAGCGACTGCGAGATCGAGGTCTGTGTGAGCGCGGAGGAGGACATCGAGCAGGCGATCGGAGAGATCTACAGCGCCGCGAAGGACGTGGCGAACCTTCTGCAAAGCATAGAGAAGCAGGGGGCAGTCGGTGCGGACGTCTCCGGGGCCAGCCAGGCGCCGGTGGCGAAGCTGGTCGATCTGATACTGACACAGGCAGTGCGCGACAGGGCCAGCGACATTCACATCAACCCGGAATCGGACGCGCTCCGGGTACGATTCCGAATGGACGGTGTGCTGTACGAGATCCCGCCGCCCCCGAAGCATCTGGAAGCGGCCATCGTGTCCCGGATAAAGGTTCTCAGCGATATGGACATCGCGACCACCCGGGTGCCGCAGGACGGGCATTTTCAGGCGTTGGTGGACGACAAGAGCGTGGACGTCCGTGTGTCGTCCGTTCCCACCGTGAACGGAGAGAACCTGGTCCTGCGCCTGCTCGTGACTTCCGACGCGCTCATCGGGCTCGACCAGCTCGGCTTCAACGAGAATTGTCTCGCGAAATTTCGGGACATGATCTCCCGTCCGCACGGCATGATCCTCGTTACCGGCCCGACCGGGAGCGGGAAGACGACGACGCTGTACGCGGCCCTCAACGTGGTCAATTCCATCGAGCGCAATATCCTCACCATCGAGGACCCGGTCGAGTACCGCATGCCCCTCATCCGGCAGATACAGGTGAATCCGCGGGCGGGCGTCACGTTCGCCAACGGGCTGCGCTCCATCCTGCGTCAGGATCCGGACATCGTGATGGTGGGCGAGATCCGCGACCTGGAGACGGCGGACATCGCCATCCAAGCCGCGCTGACCGGCCACCTGGTGTTCAGCACGCTTCATACGAACGATGCTGCCAGCACCCTCGCGCGCCTGATCGACATGGGCATCGCGCCGTTTCTTCTGTCCGCATCCGTCACCGGGGTGATCGCCCAGCGACTGATCCGGCGGCTGTGCCCCAAGTGCAAGGAGAAGTATCAGGCGGGGCGGGCGGTGATCGACGCGTATGGGCTCGGCGGGCGGGACGTGACGCTGTACCGGCCGAAAGGGTGCAAGACATGCAAGGGCACCGGCTACAAGGGAAGGACCGGGCTCTTTGAGCTGATGGAGATCACCGAAGCGGTGAAGGAGCTGATCGTAACGAACGGCTCCGCCTCCGCAATAGTGGCGCAGGCCAGAAAGGAAGGAACGAGGCCGCTGGCCGAGGACGGTGTCGAGAAGGCGCTGAGCGGGGAGACCTCTATCGAGGAAGTCGCGCGCGTGTCGGAGGCGGCGATCGACGTCGGCCGGGAGGAGTTGATAGAGCCGGTCACCGAGGAGAAGCCGGCTGTTCCGACCCGCCCTGCGGGAGCGGCGCCGTCGAAAGCGGGGACGGTGGACCTCAACGACTACCGGCAGAAGATAGCCAACTGGCTGGCCAAACGGTAACGGGTGAGCAGTCGTCATGTATGAAAAACACTGGGGGCTGAGTGAAAAGCCGTTCCGGAACACGCCGGACCCCAAGTACCTGTACTCGTCGCCCCAGCACGAAGACGCCCTCATGAAGCTGACCTACGCGGTGACGGAGGGGATGGGCGCCGCAATGCTCACCGGCGTCTTCGGGTGCGGCAAGACGTTGATAGGAAGGGCGCTGCTGCGGGACCTGGGTGTGCGATGCAAGGTCGCCTTCATCACTAATCCGCGAGTGAGCGATGTCGAGATGCTGAGGGGGCTGGTGAGAAACCTGAAGGCGGTCGATCTTCCGGACAGGAAGGGGGATCTCTCCGCGGATTCCCTTCTGGAGCAGATACAGGAGATCACGGTAAACAACCTCCGGGACGGCAGTGAGACCGTCGTCATCGTGGACGAGGCGCACACGATCGAAGACGAGGGCATGTTCGAACAGCTCCGGATGCTTCTCAACTTCCAGCACGACGACCGGTTTCTGCTGACGCTCATGTTGTTCGGCCAGCCCGAGCTCGCCGACAAGGTCGCCAACCTGAAGCAGCTCGAGCAGAGGATCGCCATCAAGTGCCACCTGGACCGGCTCAGCCGGGAGGAGACGGAGAAGTACATGGCGCACCGGCTGTCCGTGGCGGGGCGGGAGGTCCCGGTGTTCGGGGACGATGCCTGCGACGCGATACACGGCTACTCGGACGGGATACCAAGAAGGATAAACCACGTCTGTGACCTGGCCCTGCTGACCGGCTTCGGCCGGAAGGCCGACGGCATAGACCGCGGCATCGTGGACGCCACCATCAAGGATTTCGGGCTATAGGGATGAAGAAAGCTACTGTTCTGGTCGTGGACGACGAGCCGCATATCGTCAAGGCGCTCAAGACGAGGCTGGAGGCGTGGAACTTCGCGGTCGATACCGCCCAGACGGGCTACGGCGCGCTGGAGAGGATGGCGCTGACTACGTACGACGCGGTCCTGCTCGACATGATGATGCCGCTGATGGACGGCATCGAGACGCTGAAGCGGGCCAAGCGGCTCGACGAGCGGGTGCCGATCATCGTCCTCACCGCATACGAGGACGACGGACTGGTGGCCAAGGCGATGGATCTGGGCGCGTTCGAATTCCTCACGAAGCCCTTCGAGAACGAGAAGGTGCAGGAGGTGCTGGAGAAGGCGCTCGTTTCCCGGGGGCTGCCTCCGCCCAAGGCTCTGACCCTCCGGAGCTATCTGAAGGACCGGTACCGGATCGATAACCTGATAAAGGGAGAGACCGCCGTGATCCGGGAGGTCTGCGGGATGGTCAACCGGGTGAAGGACGCCGACATCGCGGTGCTGATACAGGGTGAGAGCGGCACCGGGAAGGAGCTGATCGCCAGGGCGATTCACTTCAACGGCGTGCGGATGGAGAAGCCGTTCATATGCGTGAGCTGCGCGGCGATTCCGGAGACGCTTCTGGAATCCGAACTGTTCGGCCACGAGAAGGGGGCGTTCACCGACGCGAAGGGGCTGCGCAAGGGGCGGTTCGAGCAGGCTCACGGGGGAACGCTGTTCCTGGACGAGATAGGAGAGATGAGCCTGGCCACGCAGGCGAAGGTGCTGAGGGTCCTGGAAGAGAAGGAGTTCGAACGGCTCGGCGGGACGGAGAAGATATCCGTCAACGTTCGCATCATCTCGGCGACGAACAAGAACCTGTCGAGGGAATCGGAGGCGGGGGGATTCCGGTCCGATCTCTTCTATCGCATAAACGCGTTTCCGATACAGCTGCCTCCGCTGAGGGACAGACGGG
>CAYMFW010000065.1:0-2519 GCA_964389785.1 uncultured Planctomycetota bacterium | reverse complement strand
ATGATATCCCCATCCTGGTCGATCACTTCATCGACGTGCTCAACCGCAAGATGGTCAAGAATGTGGAGTCGGTTTCCGCTCAGGCGATGGACCTGCTCGTGAAATGCCGCTGGAGGGGCAACATCCGGGAGCTGGAAAACGTCATGGAACGGGCCTTCGTGCTCGCGGACTCGAGCGTCCTGACGAAAGAGCATTTTCCCACCCTCCTCGCCGAGGACCGGGCGGGGACCGGGCCGGAGGGAGCGGTATCCGTCGGAGCGAGTTCCATGCCCCGTACGCTCGAGGACATCGAGAAAAGGGCGCTGACCGACGCGCTGGCGTACGCGGACGGAAACGTGAGCCATGCGGCGCGGGTGCTGGGCATAGGACGGCCTACCTTCTACCGGAAAGCCCGGAAGTACGGGATAGACATCAGGAACTCCTAGCTGATGCCAGACTTCCAGTACAAGGCGATGAACGGCGAGGGGCAGGTCGTCACCGGTTTCCTGACGCGTGATTCACGCGAAGAGGCCGTCGCCGAACTCGGCTCCACGGGCTGTACCCCGATCTCCGTCGTCGAAAAGAAGGTGAAGGGGGGGGGAGTCGACCTGTTCGCGGCCATGGGGAAGGCGAAGCCGCGGGACGTCGCGATCCTGACGAGGCAGCTCGGGACGCTGGTCCGCGCCGGTGTCCCGATGATGGGGAGCCTTACCGCGCTCGCCCACCAGGCGCAGAACGAGATCATAAAGGGCGCGATCCTGCGGATACGGGACGACGTGGAGGGGGGAGAGAGCCTGTCCACCGCGATGTCGAAGCATCCGCGGGTATTCGACGAGCTGTACGTCCATTCCGTGATGGCCGGTGAGACCGCGGGGGTGCTCGACAACGTACTCGACCGGCTGGCCGTCCTGCTGGAGAACGAGGCGGAGATACGCTCGAGCGTCAGGTCGGCGGTGCTGTATCCGGCCGTAGTTGTCCTGGCGCTGATCGGGGCCAGCATCGTCCTTCTCACGTTCGTCGTGCCCAAGTTCGCGAAGATATACAGCATGGGCGGGGTGCAGCTGCCGCTTCCCACCCGGATGATGCTCGCCGTCAGTCACTTCACCACCGACTACTGGATCTTGCTTCTCTGCTCCGCGGTCGGGGGGGTGGTGCTCCTGCGGCTCTATCTCGGCACCGATACCGGGCGGCTGTGGTGGGACGGGCTGAAGCTGAAGTTGCCGGTGCTCGGTCAGGTGTTTCTCAAGGCCGGTATGACGAGATTCGCTCATATGTTTGCGACGCTGAACCGGAGCGGACTGCCCATCCTGATGACTCTCCAGGTGCTGTCGCGCAGCATCGGCAACACCGTTATAGGGAGGGAGATCTCCGGCATGGAGCAGACGGTACGGGGCGGCGGAAGCCTCTCGGATTTCATGGAGGAGAGCGTCGTCTTTCCGCCTCTGGTGGCACATATGGTCGGCGTGGGGGAGCAGGCGGGCGCGATGGACGAGCTTCTCGATGCGGTTTCCAGCTACTACGATAACGAGTTGAAGGCCACGATCAGGAATCTCACGACCCTCATCGAGCCCATCCTGATATGCGGGCTCGCCGGCGTAGTGTTGGTGTTCGCACTGTCGATATTCCTGCCCATATGGGACCTGATGTCGGCCATGCGGCGCTAGAACCCGCTCAGCGGCATCCCGCTCTCCCGGTACCCAGTCGCCAGCCTGTAACGGAACGTGACGAAGTGCATCGGAAAACGTACCGTTCTGAAACGGAATACGGTTCGAGGGATGGTGTTTCGTTTCTTGACGATTCTGGAGGCCTGCCGCAACCTTCTTGATTCATGAGAGTTAAGCTGTTGCAGGGAAATATGTGAAGGGTTAGAATGTGCGTGGCATGGATGTTGCGAGGAAGAAAGGCAACCGGGCTGATTTCTGGGGCTTCGAGAGGAGGTGACTGGAATGGAGAAGGGAAGGAGAGGTTTTACGCTTATCGAGCTTATCATGGTGATAGTGCTTCTCGGCATCCTCGCGGCCGTAGCTATCCCGAAGTACGTCGGTCTCGCCAACGAGGCGAAGCAGGCCGCGGAAGACGGTGTGGTCGCGGCGGTCAGGGCGGCGCTGGCCATCTACTACGCGGGGGACCTGGCCAAGGGCGGACTCGGCCAATACCCCCAGGACCTGGAGAATGACCAAGCGACCGGAGGGAACGACGATTCTGACAATTTCTTCCAGGCCATTCTGCAAGATCCTATCAAGGCATCCGACAACAGCTGGGACGAGATTGATACTAACACGTACTCAGGACCCGCGGGCAACACGTACACGTACGCGCCGGGCACCGGGAAGTTCGAGTAGCCATACTCGATACTTTTATCAGTCTGAAAGAAGGGGGCCCTCCGGCCCCTTCTTCTTTGCGAGGTTCATCCCTTGACGAGAGAGAGGGCTGTCTGCTATTCTTCCCACGTCGAGTACTTGGCGCGAAGGAGGTCCAAGATGCCCGCGTACGAATACCAGGCGAGGGATCGATCGGGGAAACTGGTACAGGGGCAGGTG
>CAYMFW010000064.1:0-23410 GCA_964389785.1 uncultured Planctomycetota bacterium | reverse complement strand
AACCACGTGGCCCGCGATCGCCCCCACCGCCGCCATCTGCGCCAGCGCGATATCGATGAAGATGATCTCCCGTTTCAACACGTGAAGGCCGATGTACCCGAGAATGCCCACCATCATCAGGCAGGCCAGCAGCGGCCGGCCGAACATCTGCAGGAATTCGGTCATGCCGGCACCCCCTTCCCCTGCGGCAGGAACGCCCGCACGACGACGGCCCCGACGAAGAACAGCCCGAGAGACAGAATCAGGCTCGGCCCGTACGGCAGCTCCAGGAAATACGCCCCGCACAGCCCCATCATGCAGGCGGTGAAACCGGCGCCCCACCCGAGCACGACGGCCCCGCCCCATTTCTCCGTGAACATCGCGGCGATCGCCGCCGGGATCATCAGGAACGCGTACGCGAGCAGCACCCCCGCGATCGGCACGATCAGAACGGTAATCACGCCCTGCGTCGCGAAGAAGAGAAAATCCCAGAACCTGCTCTCCCGTCCCTGCCGGCTGTCTTCCACCAGGGCTATGAACCTGCGGCGAAACCGGTAGTGCAACACCAGCAGGACCGCGTACGCCCCGGCGGTCACGCCCACCAGCGGCCACGTCACCCACAGCATGCAGCCGGTAAGCGTCTTGGATACGTACGCGTCACCTCCCGTCAGCTTGTCCCCCATCAGCAGCGACGCCGTCAGCGCCAGCGCGTACAGTATACCGATGACGGCCTCCCGCGGAATCAGTCTTTTCTTCGGTTTCAGCACCGCCAGCAGGAACGATCCGGCAAGCACCGCGCCGAGCGACACCACGTACGACAGGGCCGTCCCGTACTGCACCCCGATACCTATGCCGACCAGCGCCCCCAGCGCCGCGAGCTGGTCCAGCACCAGATCGGAGAATATGAGCGTCCGCCGTATCACGTGCAGCCCTATGTACGTGTGCAGTATCAGCACCACCGACAGCAGCGCGATCTGAACCAGAAAGAACCTGACCGCTTCACTTATCATATATCCGTCGTGCTCTGAGTGAGCGGCCTGCCGCTCACTTAACCAGCTCTTTCTTCTTCGCCGCCTCCAGCAGCCGGTCGGTCCAGTGGTCCACCAGCTGGAAGCAGTCCTCTACGCCGGGGCCTCCCCCGACGTAGAGCGGGACTATCACCGGCTCCGCGTCCACCCGGGCCGCGACCGTGCGGATCTTCTGCTCGTCGAAGTAATTCGCCGCCAGGATGATCCCGATCTTCCGGGCCCGCATCTGCTCCACCAGGCCGGTCACGTGGCTGGGAGTGGGCGGTATGCCCGGCTTCGGCTCCACCGTTCCCGCCTCCTCTATACCGAACAGCTTCAGGAAGTAGATCCAGTTCTTGTGATAGGTCACGATCGGCCTGCCGCGGAGAGGAAGCATCTTCTTCATCCAGCCGCCCAGTGAATTGGCGAGCGGCTTACCCTGGTACGTCTGCTTCTCCAGGAACGGGATCAGCGTCCCCTTCTCCGCCATGTCGCACAGCACCTTGCCCCCCAGCAGCTTCACCAGCTCGTCGCCGAACAGGCGCCTGTCCGTCTCGTCGAGCATCTTCTGAAGATTGGCCTCGTAGGTCTTCTTTCCGGCCGGATCGTTCTTGATCAGCCCGGTCGTGATGTTCTTCATCGCGACCTTCATGTTGAGCGGCGAGCACGTCACGTGCGGATTGCCGTGCACGTGCACCCCGCCCTCCGCCCGGGACATGGTCTGCGGCTTCTCCAGCAGGTGCATGTCGTGTGCGGCCGCGACGTAGCCGGGCTGCCCGCTGCGCACCTTGCCGTTGCCTGACTTGTCCACCACGGTGGGGAGCCACAGCTCCAGGTCCAGCCCGGTGGAGATCAGCAGGTCCGCCTTCCTCACTATGTTGACGAACGACGGCTTCGGCCGTATGAAATGGGCGTCCTGGTTGCCCGCGACGATCGCGTCGGCCGTCACTCGGTCGCCCCCGATCCGTCTGGCGATCACCGCGTAGTCAGGCAGCGTGGTGACCACGTTCAGCGTTCGCTCTCCCGCACCGCACGCCGGCGCGGCGATCAGCCCCGCCGCGCATACGATCGCGGCGGCCATAACGTGTATGACTGAATTTCTCATGACACTCCTCCTCAATATCTCTCGTGCTTGTGGGGACCGGCCGCGAACACGCACTGCAGCATCACCCGGTCCTCCGCTCCCCCGGTGTCTTCACCGTCCTCGTGGTTGTACTCCAGCCGGAACTTGACGAACGGGCTCTGCCACCAGGTAACGTACGCCGCCGCCAGCCAGCGGTTCGCGTCACCCCCGGGCACCGCGTGCGTCGAGTACGCGTAGTCCTGATCGTCCGGCTGGTAGTAGTCGAGGCGCATGCCCACGTCGATCGTCCTCGTCACCTTCGTCTGAAGCGACGTGAACACTCCCCAGGGCGCCAGCGTGTCGCTTCCCGTCCCGTCCGGGGCGAGTATCCCCTTCTGCGCGTAGTACAGCTCCGTCCTCCACTCCACGTTCCGGTACCGCATCTTCTCGGCGGGCTCCCACAGAACGGCGAGGTCCAGCGCGTACACCTGCGTCGAACGCGACTCGTGGTCCGTCACCGCCCCGATCGTCCACTCGTCGTTCCAGCCGTTGACGCCGGTGACGCCGAACTCAAGATACGTGTCCCGCGACAGGTCGCGGTAGTTGCTGTACCGGGCCAGTATGCTCGGCCGGTTTCTGTTGTTTTCCGCAAACATCACCGGGTTCTGCCCGTCCGTTACCTGCACGGTCAGACCGTGCGACGTGTTCCCGGTGGATCCGGTGCAGTCCAGCGCAATCCCCACCTGATTCAGCCCGCCCTCGCCGAACATCCGTCTCAGCGGCATCGGAAAATCAACGTAATCCAACGCGTGCTTGTGCCACCGGTTCACCACCGCGAACTGCTGGCGGAATTTGCCGGCTGTCAGGGAGGCGCCCCGGAACACGCCGTACCGGGTCAGGTACGCCTCTCCCAGCTCCGCCCCGCCCTCGTTCACCGGGACGGCGGCCTTGAATCTGGTGTACGGGTCCAGGTACGCCTCCAGGTGCAAGCCCAGGCCGCGGAACGTGAAGTCGGATTCCTGGTTCACGTCGTCGCCGCCGCGCACCGTAAGGAACATGTCGCCGGTGACGCTTATCTCCGGGTTCAGCTCCTGAAGGGCGAGCCCGCCCGATTTGAAGGTCGTCTCTTCGGTCTCCTTCTCCGGCGCCTCTTCCCTGGCGGCCTCGGCCTGCGCGGCCCGCCTCACCGCCTCCAGATCCCCGGCCTCTCCGCTCCACGCGTGCGCGCAGAACACGGAAAACACCGCGCAAGAAAGCAATAACAGTATCGACCTCATTTCACTCCTTCTCCTTGAAAATTACACGGAAGAATGCGAACGCCATACTCCGGCGGCGCCGGCGAGCGCCGAAAGATCAGACGATGCAATGGAATCTAGCGAGGGTTGGAGGGAGGAGCGCGGTTCCGGAATGTACCGAGCGTATATTCCCCGGCGACGGCCGCTTCACGCATGGGAAAAGAACTCGCGGCTTCTATTTCATATATGAAAGGGACCGAAGAAATCGCCGGGGAACGATTGCTCTCGAGGAACCGGCATGCGGGGCAGTTGTCATCCGAGTGAGCCCGGTGGTTCTCCGACCGCTTGTCATCGGAGGAAGTTCCGACATATCCGCCGGTCGCGCTCGCGTCTCCCTCACGATGAAATGCGCAGGTATGTGCAAGATACACACTCGAGACGACGACAACGTAAAGCACACCCGCGAGCAGGGAGGCCAACCGCCTCAAACGGCTATTGCGAACGTTCCCCGGCATCCGAAACACCCCCTATCCGCCTACTCCATGAGGTAAGGATACTCGCCCTCTTTTCGCCGTCAAGAGTCACGTCCGCTTCCCGCCTCGAGCACCACCGTCCTGGCGGCGATCTCCATCAGCGAGACATCGTGGGTGACCAGGACGACAAGACGCCCCTGCCGGCTCTCCTCCCTCAGGCACGTCGCGATGATTTCGGTGTTGGCCGCGTCCAGATTTCCGGTCGGTTCGTCCGCGAGTATCATCTCCGGGTCGGCCGCAAAAGCCCTGGCCATCGCGACCCGCTGCTGTTCTCCCACGCTCAGCTCGGACGGCATGTGACGGAGCCGGTGGTCTATTCCCAGCTGTTCCGCGAGTCCGGCGATCCTCCCGCCGGCCCCGGCGGCCTCTCCCCGGAGCGCAAGCGGCATCAGGATGTTCTCGTACACCGTCAGGTACGGCACCAGGAAGAACCTCTGAAACATGAATCCCACCGTGCGTTTCCGGTACCGGTTCCGCCCCCGCCGGGAGAGCGCGTAGATATCCCGTCCGCCGACCAGCACGGACCCCGACGTGGGGCTCAGCATGCCGCCCAGCATCAGCAGAAGCGTGCTCTTCCCGCTCCCGCTCGGCCCCTGCACCACCACGAGATCCCCCCTGTCCGCCGAGAGATTCAGGTCTTCCAGCGCGCGCACCTGCTCCCCCCGCCTCGCGTACGTCTTGGACAGGTTACGAACCTCCAGCATCGCTTCTACTCCTCCATCAGTATCACGTTCGGGTCCAGTCTCAGCAGCTTCACCATCGGAACGGCCTCGGCACCAAGCGCGACGAGGCTGGTGAGCAGCATCACGTGCGGCAGGTGGCTCCAGAGCACCGTCACGCGCATCGTCTCCACCACGAGGAAAGACGAGGTGAGCCATACCGCCAGCTTCGAGCCCAGGAGGAACCCGCTCACCGACCCCGCCACCGCGAGAAACAGCATTTTCACCATGTAGAGCCCCACGATGTAGGTGTATCCCGTCCCCATGGCGACCAGGATGCCCACCTCGCGAGTCCTTTCGGATACCTCCTGGATACCGGTGATGACGATAATGAGAACCGTGACCGCCAGGACGATCGCGAGAAGATAGTAGAGATACCGCGCTGTCGTCATCCTCGCCATGTAGCGGCCCCGGGCTATGTCGGTCTTCGTGATATGCCTGAATCCGGGCAGCGCCTTTTCGAGCTCGCGCGCCTGGTACCGGTCCGATTCCTCGAGCCCGCCCCGGTGCAGGCACAGGAAGGCGAGGATCAGATTGATCCTGCCCTCCGCGCCCAGCAGCCTCTGGCAGTCGGACAGCGCCGTGAACACCCGGTAGTCGTCGATCGTACCCCTGGGGGGAAGCGTCTCCCCCACGGTGAAGCGCGACCCGAACACGTCGATCTCGCCGCCCGCCTTCGCGCCCAGAACCCGGGAGGCCCCCGAACCCAGACGGGCGGTACCGGCCGGCACCGCCGTGATCATATTCGCCTTCTCAGCCGTCTCACCGGGCCCCTCGACCGGCTCGATGCCCGTCAGCACCAGCTCGTGCCCGCCGATACCGACCCGTTTCTGAAGAACCGAGACGTAGTACTTGGAAACCAGGCGGGGATTCCCGGCAAGGGATCGAGTTGCCTCTTCGGAGAAGGGCATCTGCTGGTCCGTGCAGAGGTACGTGTCCAGCGGGTTCGCGCCGGTCGGAAGTATGATCATGTTGTGGCCCATGTTCTTCACGATCAGCTGCATCGAACGGTTGGAGAACAGGCTCGTATTGCGGATGTACACGTACAGCGCGACGAGAGACGTCATCGCCAGAAACAGCAGCAGACTGATCGCCCACCGATGCCGGGCCTGCTTGACAGCTATTCTCAGAAACATGACCCTCTCAGTTCCCCGCCTTCGATCCGCCCCTGTAAATGAATACGTACCCCTGCCTGCCCAGGGGACACTGTATCAGATGCATTCTCGCCCCGATACCGGCCTCGACGATTCGGCGACCATTCCTTGCCCCCGCAATCCATCATCTTCTTCTCTCCGACACCTCATCACGTTTCTTCACATACGCTCGCTGGGGCACGAGTCGATATCACACGTCGGGAAGATCATCGCCTCTGCGAATTCCATCTGGAATCCCGGATCCAATGAAAGATCGACGTGTTCCGTCTTCCCCCGAAGCACGGATGCGCGTTCCCGCTCCGCGGCGGACAGCAGCGCGAGCTTCGCGCCAAGCGAGGCGGCGTTGCCGATGAAGCGAATGCGCGAACAGGGAATCTGCGGAAGGAGCCCGATACGTCTGGCATTGCTTCTCCGGATGAAATTCCCGAATGCTCCGGCAAGCAGCACGCTGTCGAGATCACCGGGCCCGAGTCCCGCCCTGCGCAGCAGCATGTTGACCCCGGCACGTATCGCCCCCATTGCCAGCTGCAGTTCGCGAACGTCCTTCTGCCACAGGTATATCGGCTCGCGGGAAGACGTCCCCTCCGCCGGCACGAGGAGAAAACCGATGTCCCCGTTCGTCGAAACGAGCCGGGACCGCAGTGAAGCGGCAAGATCGGACGGAGCTTCTTCCGCAGAACGGATCCGACCGCTTTCGCTGATGATCCCCAGGCGGAGCAGCTCCGCCACCGTATCGATCAATGCCGTACCGCAGAGACCGGCAGGCGGCGCGTTTCCGATCACGTTAAAGAGAACGTCGTCACGGATCACCACCTTCTCGATTGCTCCTGCGGTCGCGCGCATTCCCTGTACGATACGGGCCCCTTCGAACGCCGGGCCCGCGGCCGTCGAGGTCGCCTGAAATTTTCCGTCGTGCGCCAGAACGATCTCTCCATTCGTACCGATATCAACGAGGAGCGTCGGCTTCCGGGCGCCATCCATGCGGGCAGCGAGCATTCCGGATACCGTGTCTCCGCCTACGAAGCCACCGACCTGGGGAAACACGAACACCTCCGCAGCCGGATTGACTGCGAGACCGAGCGCGGTCGCGGAGACGCTCAGAGAAGAATCAAACACCTGAACGAACGGCGTCTCACCCAACGCGGAGGGGTCCAGCCCGCAGAGTATCTGCTGCATCGTGGAGTTTCCCGCCACCACGATTTCGTAGATGTGTCTCGCGGCGGCTCCGGCCTCCCTGGTGAGCTGCTGGACCAAGCCGTTGAGCGCCCTGATAACCGACTGCTGCATCTCGGAAAGGGCGCTGCCGCTCTCACGAATGCGGAATATGCGCGAGAGGACATCGTCTCCATATCCCACCTGAGGATTCATCAGCGACGCGACCGCCCGCTCCTCGCCCGAAACCAGGTCGAACAGCGTACCCACTATCGTCGTGGTTCCGAGATCAACGGCCAGACCGTGGGCCGAGACCGAGGTGTCCCCGGCCTCGAGCCCGATCATGCGCCCGGCGGACAGCACGGCTGTCCCGCTCCACTCATGCGAGCGCAGGAACCCCGACAGTCTCCGAAGAAGCGGGAACGGGATCTCGACATCACCGACTTCGGCCTTGAGTCTCCCGACATCGGATGATGCATTCCGCCTCGACGGGACATCGAGATTGAAATAGCATTTGCGCACGACCGGCCCCAACGCAACGTCACGGCCGGTATCACCGGTAAGAATCTGGACCTTCGCCTCGAATCGAGACTCCCGGGGAATGTCGACCGCAAGGTGATTCTCGACACGAGCCTGACAGGCGAGTCGAAAGCCCTGCTTGATCTGATCGTCAGACAGGATCCGCCCGCACCCCTCCGAGGGACTGCACTGGCCGCTCGTGACCCGTACCCTGCATTTCCCGCAGGTCCCGTTGCCGCCGCACGGCGTCTGAAGGATGATCCCCGCGCGTCCCGCGGCCTCCAGAATCGTGGTGCCCGGCAAGACGTAAACGCTCGTCCTGCCGGAACGAAACGTAACCTTGAGTTCTGTGCTCTTCATGGGAGTGCTCAGAACTCCAACACGGCGCCCGCGGGACACTGAACACAGCGCCCGGCGAGAACACCGGAAAACTGCTGCACGGCCCTCTCACCCGTGCAGTGCGCCGGCCCGACTATCTCCACGTCGCTTTCCCGGAACGCGTCTATGGTGCGTGCGATACACTCTTCGGAAGCCGCACCCAGATGCATACCTCCGATGACGGCATGAATGGCGTTCGTTCCCGTCACCTCCCTGACGTGACGCAGCGTGTTCACCACACCCGCGTGGCAACAGCCCACTATCACCACGAGACCCTTCTTCGTGTCGAGCACCAGTGCCTGATCGTCGATGAATCGATCGATCACCCTGCAGCCGTTCCTGATCGTAAAGAATCGTTCCTGAACGGTCTCGAAACTGGTAGTCCTGGATATCCCGCCGGTCGCCGTGATCCGGCCCCCGACGCGTTCGGTCCCCTCGCACATCCGCATCGCCGCACCGGTCCTTTCGATCTCCTCCCGGGACATCGCCATCCCGGCCTCGCGCCACTCACCACCGTTCTCCCTGACCAATTTCGGCAGAAACGCGTCCGGATGGACGAACACCACCGGGCCCTCCACGACCTCCAGGACGGATCTCAGCCCGCCGGTGTGGTCGTAGTGCCCGTGGCTGAGCACGATCCATGAAAGCCGGCTCAGGTCGATGCCGAGGGCACGGGCGTTCCGGAGCACGGCGCCGGTCTGACCGGTATCGAAAAGCCCGAGCTCGCCGTCCGATTCGATCAGGATCGACCAGCCGTGTTCGGCGGTGAGGTCGTCCCTGCTCGCGGCGTTTTCCACGAGCACGGTCAGGCGGAAATCAGCCATCTCAGTGGTCGCAGATGTTTGTGCCGGTCTGCAGCGTGCCGTCCAGGTACGCCTTCGCGATCATTTCCGGGGGCTCCGACGGCGCCCCCACGAGTACCTGAATGTTCTGCTGGGTGAACAGCTGCTGCGCCCGCATCCCCATGCCTCCCGAGATGATCATGTTCGCGCCTCGCTCGGCGAGCCAGACGGGAAGCAGCCCGGGCTGGTGCGCGGGTGCATCCGCCATCTCCGTGTTCTCAATCTCCTTCTTCTCCGTGTCCACGTCGATCAGCGCGAACTGCTCGCAGTGACCGAAGTGCATCGCAAGCTTGCCCTCCGCGACGGGAATCGCTATCCTCATCGGTCCCTCCTTTCAGATAATCCTCTCGACAATCCCCTCGAATGTCTTTGCCGTTTCCGTGTCCGCAAAATACTTCACGTACGGCGTGCCCGCGTCGCCGGCCTCCACGATCTTCGGATCGATCGGGATGTGGCCCAGAAGGGTCACCCCCATGTCCCTGGCCATGCGCTTCCCTCCCCCGCTGCTGAATATCTCCGTCCGCTCCCCGCACTTCGGGCATACGAAACCGCTCATGTTCTCGATAACGCCAAGAACGGGCAGATTCAGCTGCCGACAGAAGTTCACGCACTTGCGCACGTCGGCGATGGCGAGCTCCTGCGGCGTGGTGACGATCACCGCGCCGTCCGGGTTCTCTATCAGCTGGCACACCGAAAGCGGCTCGTCACCGGTGCCGGGAGGAGAATCCACCACCAGATAGTCCAGATCTCCCCAGTCCACGTCCTTCAGAAACTGCTTTATCACCCCCATCTTCAGCGGACCGCGCCATATCACCGCTCCGTCCTGGTCCGGAAGGGCGAAGGCGATAGACATCACCTTCAGGTTGTCGCCCACCGCTATCGGCAGGATGGCGTTTCCCTCGGTCTTCGCCCTGAGTCCCTCCAGGCGCAGCAGCTTCGGCACGCTCGGGCCGTGGATATCCACGTCCAGCAGTCCCACCCGTCTGCCCGCGAGCACCAGCGACATCGCCAGGTTCACCGCAACCGTGCTCTTTCCCACCCCTCCCTTGCCCGACAGCACCAGGATCTTGTGTGCTATCCGCCGCATCCGCTCCCGGATCGCGTCGCGATCCTCCATGTTACCCCTCCTCTCAGGCGGTCATTCTCAGATACATCCTCGGAAGGACGTCCGGAAGCTTCCGGATGTCCGGCAGGATCACGAAGCGCCTGTTCGGAAACATGATCTCCATCTCCGCCAGGCTGTTTTCCTCCGTCGAGATACCGAAGGTGTGAATACCCTGTCTCAGATTCTCGGCGCACGCCATCCGCACGTCGAATTGGGCGTACCTGCTCTCCGGATCGTAACCGACATCCATCGGCTTGCCGTCGGTTACCAGTATGATCAGCCGATGTTTCGCCTCCACCGACGACAGCCGGTATCCGGAGTGGCGAAGCGCCGCCCCGATCCTGGTCCCGCTCATCGGGTGCGCGGCCATCAGCCGGCACTGAGACTCGCGCCCCCATTCTTCGTCCAGATCCTTGAAGACCAGGTATTCGCAGTTCTCCCGCCCGTTCCCGCTGAACCCGCACAGCGAGAACCGGTCGCCGAGCGCCGCGAGTCCCTGGCCCAGAATGACCGCGGCGTGCTTTTCCAGGTCGATTATCTTTCTTGAATCCACCTCTTCGCCGGTGGAGCCGCTGACGTCGATCACGATGAGCACCGCGAGGTCCCGCCGGGATATCAGCGGCTTCTCGTAGAAGTTGATCCTGGGAGAAGGCTCCTTCCTGCGGTTCACGATGTACTCGATGAGCAGGTCCGGGTTCACCAGGTCGCCGTGGTCCAGCCGCTTCTCGCGCCGTACGACATCGGGCCTGAGCAGCTCGAACGCTCTGCGGACCCGGCGAGCCGACTCGGTGACGCCGTCCGGTATCGACACGCGATTGTTCGATGGGGGAACCCGTTCCCTCACGATGCAGTGGTCCCGGTGATAGTCGTTCTCCGGCTGGCTCCACTCGTCGTAGACGAAGCCGACGACAACGGATTCTTTCTCCTCCCCTTCCGCGTCCGCGCCCGCCTCGGCCGCGGCGTCATCCGGCTCATCCTTCGGGTCCCTGCCGGCCCGGCGTTTCATATCCGCGATCACCCCGTCAGCGGGGGGATCGCTCACCGACGCCGGATACAGGAAGTCGGAGAGAAAGCCGAAGGTCCTCAACGGATGCTCGTCCAGGCCCGGATAACACTCGAGGAGCGCCGGAATCGGCAGCTCCCGGATGTTCCTCGCGGTGTCGAAGCAGTTCACGAACGCCTCCGCCGCGGCCTCCACCGCCTGCACGGCCGGATTAGGCTTCTCGCCGGGCTTCAACGCGTCCCTCAGAAGCCTGTCCGCCCCCGTCCGGGCAGGCCGTTCCCTGAATTCCGTCGTCATTCCCCATTCCACCAGCCCGCGGGCGCCCGGCCACTTCCTGCGTATCGCGCGCAGCACCCGGACATACTCGATAATCTGAAACAGGTTCAGATCCCGCGTGTCATCCCCGACAAGATCCGCGCAGGTCGCGTATTCGGGGTGCCCGTGAATGCAGGGAAACGAACCCTCCGAGAGCATTCCGGCGGCGGTCACCGTCAGGAGCGTGTACCATCTGCGGTTCTCGCGCTCGCTATCGAACCAGCGCACCCGGATCGGGACGTACAGCCACTTGTACATGCAGACCACGTTCGTCCCGCGTTCGATCAGCTCGTCGGAATCGAGCCCGCCCAGGTGGCTCATCTCCACCTCCACACCGGTGAGCGCGCGAAGCAGACGACGGGCAACCGGCTCCGCGTCCTCCAGTCTGCATTCCCGGGTGAGGGTTCGCATCACGCTCTCCGAGCTCTTCGCCGACGCTTCCATGAACGCCAGACCGGCTTTCCTGCTGCCGGCGAAGATCTTGAGACCTTCGTGCAGATAGAGAACGATCTCCTGCGGCTCCAGCCTCTCCGTGAGCGTGCGGTAACCCTTCAGGAAGGCGAACGCCAGTTCCTCGTCCGTCTCCCGCAGGCGGCGCACGTGCGTCATCAGGTCCCGTACCTGTCGCGGCGTCTCGCCGAACCCGCCCTCCCCGAGTGTCTTGAAGTAGCCGATGCCGAAATACATCTTCGATTCCGCGAAGCGCCGGCCCACGTCGACCACGTCGCCGAAGATGCCGGGAAGGTCCATTATCCAGCGGGTGCGCGGGTTCAGCGAGCCGAGGAATTCCTTGAGCACGTGGTCGAACCCGGTCCGGTCGGAACACCGCATGAACCGGAAGAACTTCGATGTGACCTCTTCCCGCCCCTCGCCGACCATCCCTTCGTCATAGAGCCCCTGGATCGCCCGCGCGAAGATCTCACGGTAGCCCCAGCACACGCTGTCCAGCGAAAACCCGTCGCGTTCTATCCTACCCATCTTTTTCATCTGTAGGGGCGACCTTACGCCGCCGCGGCCGGGATGAACCCGCCCCCGCCGGATGGGGTCCGTCCCCCGGTTCATCGGTGAGCGATCCGAAATACAGCCCGACGATGTTGTTGATCGACTCCATCACCTCGGCCTCGTCCGTGAGCGTCTGGCTGATAGCGCAGCTGCAGGCATCCGAGGCGGAGAGCCCTTCCTTCATCAGCCGTCCCACGTAGACGAGCAGGCGAGAGCTGACGCCTTCGTCCAGGCCGAACCCCTTCAGCTCCCGCAGCTTCGATCCCATCTCCGCGAGCCTGGCGCTGTCCTCCTTCGAAAGCCCGCTCTCCGATTCGATGATCCGGGCCTCCACATCGACCGGCGGATGATCGAACATCATGCTCGCGAAGCGCTGCTTCGTGGAGTGCTTGAGGTCCTTTGTAATGCTCTGATACCCCGGATTGTAGCTCATCACCATCATGAAGCCCGGATTCGCCCGGATCATCTCGTTCGTCTTGTCCACGTAGAGAATCCGCCGATCGTCGGTGAGCGAATGGATGATCACCGTCGTATCCTTCCGCGCCTCGACGATCTCGTCCAGGTAGCAGATACCCCCGTATCGCACGGCGAGTGTCAGCGGGCCGTCCTGCCAGACGGTCTGATCGTCCTTGAACAGAAACCGACCGACCAGGTCCGCCGCCGTCAGGTCCTCGTGGCACGAGATCGTCACCAGAGGCAGGTCCAGTGCGTGCGCCATGTGCTCGATGAACCGGGTCTTCCCGCACCCGGTCGGTCCCTTGATGATCACCGGTATGTTGGTGGCGAACGCCGCCCTGAACACCGACTCCTCGTTCCCGTGAGAAACGTAGTTCGGCTTCGATTTCATCCGGAACTGATCGATTATCTTCTTCCGACCGGCCATCCGTTTCCCGCCTTTCACCGCAGTGGCGCGATTGCCGCTTCCGCCGCGCTGCCGCCGATGACCACCACGTCTTTCCGCATCATTGTTGTACTCCAGTCTGCTTCGGTGTTTTTCCTGCTTCGGTTCGGCGTCAGCCCCCGTCACGCATACCAAATTTCTCCTGAACATTCGCGCTGTCAGCCGAGGACAGCTTGCCTGCCTTGTAGTTCTCCACCGCCTCCCTCACCGGACCCGACACGCCCACTATCACCTCGATTTCCGCCGAGGAGAGTACGCTGAACGCCTTCGGCCCGCAGTTTCCCGTCAGCACCACCTTCGCTCCCGAAGCGGCTACCAGCTGCCCCGACTGGACTCCCGCGCCTCCACCGAGACTGGCGTTCGGGTTCTCTATTGCCTCGAACTTCATCTCCTCAAGGTCCACGACCAGGAAGCAGGCACATCTCCCGAACCGCGCGTCGACCTCGGAATCAAGGTCGGGACCGCTCGACGTCACGACTATCTTCATACAGCCTCCCCTGTTTCTACGGGTACCTCTTCGTCCGGAGCAGCCCACACCGGGCAGGAGAGAAAGGGACCGGTTCCATCTCCTCCTGGCGTTTCCATCACCCCCTTTCGAGATCTTCTATATCCAGTGTGCTTCCACGTCCGCGGCGTCCGCGGGCGAGATATCTCCCTCCCCAAATCTGTCCACCACTTCCCCGACCGTTCCATCGACACCAACCACCACCTGGATTCCGGCGGCGGCGAGCGTCCGGAACGCCTTCGGCCCGCAATGTCCCGAGATCACATATTCCACGCCCTGCTCGGCAACGATCCCGGCCGCCTGTATCCCGGCGCCCTGCGCCGCATTGACGTTCTGCTTGTTGTCAACGAACTCAAACTCACGCGATTCCATGTCGACGATGATGAATCCCTTCGCCCGGCCGAACGCCGGATCCATCGGGCTGTCCAGCGTCTCTCCCGTCGACGTCACTGCAATCTTCACAATCCTCCCCTTCTTCCGTCTACCACCTGCGTCCCCTCCGGTGCCTGCCGCCTCGCCCGCCGCAGCGGCTGCCCGGCATCATAAATCGTTCGTTGGGCAATCTGCCGGCGAGGAACTCCCGGAGCACTTCGTCCACCTCTCCCGCAACCCAGGGCATCACCTGAATCCCGTGAGACTCCACCAGCTGAGCCAGGCCGGGGCTGATACCCCCGCACAGGAGAACGTCGGCGCCCAATTCAGCCAAACGGTCCGCACGCAGAAGAGGAGGAATCCCCGCCAGGTCCGTCTCTGCCCTGTTCTCCACCCCTTCCTCATCGGTATCCACCAGCGCGATCCATCGGCACCAGTCGAACACCGGCGCGATCCGGCCATCAAGAATCGGTAACGCTACTTTCATCGTCTCTCCCGCAGGTACGAAGTGCATACGCCGTGCCAACCCTCTCCAACGGGTAACGAGAAACGCTATCCTATTTTATGAAAGTGAGTTATGTATAAGCCGCCACCTCCTTGGCGGACACAGGCGGGTCGTACTGTGCACCCCAGCAACCTTCGAAGGTTGCAGAATGCACCCTTCATCTGGATCACTTCCTCGCGGACTTGATGTTCAGCTTCTTCAGCTTTCTCCACAGCGTGGTCTTGTCGATGCCCAGCTCCGCTGCGGTCGCAAGCTTCTTCCAGCCGTTCCGCTCGAGCGCGTCCTGGATGGCGGCCCGCTCGATCTCGGCCAGCGTCGTTCCGAACGGCGGCGTTCCGGACATCCCCCCGCACAGCTGTTCCGGAACGTGCTCGATCTCTACCATCCCGCCGGGGCACAGGACGAAGGCATGCTCGATCGCGTTCTCCAGCTCCCTCACGTTTCCCGGCCAGTCGTACCTCATGAAGCACGACAGCACCTCCCTCGATACCCCGGCTATGTCTTTCCCCCGCAGCGCATTGAAGTGAGCGATGAAATGATCGACCAGCAGAGGGATATCGTCCTTTCTCTCCCGAAGCGCCGGCACAGCCACTCTCACCACGTTCACCCGGTAGAACAGATCCCGGCGGAAATCCCCCGCTTCGACCAGCTTCTCCAGGTCCCTGTTCGTGGCGCACACCACCCGCACATCCGCCTTCTTCGATGCGCTCGCCCCCACCGGTTCGTACTCTTTTTCCTGAAGGACGCGCAGAAGTCTTACCTGGAGACTCGCCGACACGTCGCCGATCTCGTCGAGAAGTATTGTCCCTCCCTCAGCTCGCGCAAATCGCCCCTTCCGGTCGAACCCCGCGTCCGTAAACGCCCCCTTCACGTGGCCGAAGAGTTCCGACTCCAGCAGCGTATCGGGAAGCGCGCCGCAGTTGACCGCTACGAACGGCCCGCCCTTGCGTGCGGAGAGGAAATGAATCGCGCGCGCCACCAGCTCCTTTCCCGTGCCCGACTCCCCGGTGATGAGCACCGTGCTCTCGCTGGCGGCCACCTCCGGCACAATCGCCAGCCGCTGGCGCATCTTATGGTTCTTCGAGATGATATCGGAAAAGGTGTACGTCCCTTCGATTTCCTTCCGGAGCTCCTCGACAAGAGACAGGTCTCTGAACGTCTCTGCCCCCCCTATCACCTTCCCCTCCTCATCCCGCAACAGGGCCGTCGATATGCTGATGGGAAGCCGCCGCCCGTCCCCGGTCAGTACGTAGACCGCCTTGTTGATGACCGGCTGACCGCTTTCCATCGTCTGCTTCAGCGCGCACGCCTCCTCACAGATGTCCGCGCGAAACACCTCACAGCATCTCCTTCCCACCGCCTCCTCCCGGGGGACCCCGATGATGTCCTCTGCAGCCCGGTTGAAGAACGTGATCTTCCACTCCCCATCCACGGTGAACACGCCGTCGGCGATGCTGTCCAGGATCTCAGCGGTACTGTCGCCGCGTTCCGTCCCGCCCCGCACGACCGTTCGTTCTCCCATATGCAACCCTCCTGACATCTCATACTACCACAATATTCCGACCCGTCAATAGGCGATGGTGCACAATGCACCTTTTCTACAAACCGCACCCGGCGGAGACCACGATCGTCGACGTGCCGCCGGGGACCTCCTGCCCGGTCATTACGGCTGTATCGGATGCGGACTATGTCGTGCTCGTGACGGAACCGACGCTGTTCGCCCTGCACGATCTCGGTCTGGCCCTCGAGATGGTGGCGGAGCTCGGGCTGCCGCATGCCGTGATCGTCAACCGGCACGAAGAGGGCAACAACATCGTCCGCGATTTCTGCCGGTCCCGCGGCGTCCAGATTCTCGCCGAGATCCCCGACGATCCCCGCGTCGCGGAGACCTACTCCAGGGGCGAGATGGCCGTGGACGCTGTTCCGGGATACGACGCGCGCTTCCGCGATCTCTGGAGCCGTATCCGGGAGGCCGTCTCATGAAACAGATCGTGGTGCTGAGCGGCACGGGGAAAACGAGCGTGGTCGCGTCCTTCGCCGGCCTGGCGGAAAAGCCGGTGCTGTCGGATTGCGACGTCGACGCGGTGCACGTCGTCGACGGGGCGCCGGGAATAGGCTGTCCGGTCATCGCCTCGGTGGCGGCGGCGGACCTGGTGCTCGTCGTCACCGAACCCACCGTGTCCGGCGAACACGACCTGAACCGGGTGGTGGATCTCACGCGGCACTTCGGGATGCCCACCGTCGTCTGCATAAACAAGTATGATATCAACGAGAACGTGACGGCGCGCATCAAGGAAACCGCGGCCTCCCGGGACATCCCTGTCGTGGGAACGATTCGCTACGACAAGGCGGTTTCGAAGGCGCAAACGGTGGGTGCCACCCTTCTCAAGTACACGTCAGGACCGGTGTCACGGGACATCGAGGCGGTCTGGCGGCACGTGGTGTACGCGCTCGGCTGACGGACGGCGTTCTTCTATTTCCCGGAAAGTGAAATCGCCTCGTTGGGACACTCATCCACGCACGCACCGCATTCGGTGCAGTCCTCCCCGATATGCGCGATGTCGTCCTTCACCGTTATCGCGTTCACCGGACAAACATCCTCACATATGCCGCACCCGGTACACTGTTCAACATCAACTACGGCCGCCATGAAACGCCTCCTTTGTGCCCCCCTCATTGCTTCGACAATCGATGGAACCAGTACTCTGCAACAGATGTGCCAGAGAAACCGAATCCGGCCGCACCGCTCCGACTTCCGCCCTCTACGACGGCAGAATCGAGTATCAGCCCGGGACTCCTTCTCGTCGGACAGCGGTGAATCGAAACCGAAGCAATGCACACTGCATACACCGCGGCTCCTCGATGGTGCAAACTGCAGATAGCGCGCAGCCTATTCCCACCCTTTTCAGAAACCGCATCTCTTTTCCCGCATGCAACATACACGAAACAGGCAGAGAAACGGGCCGTCTGGCACAAACTCTGCAATTGAACCTGCCGGAGACTGACATCGAGGAGGCAACCGCCGTTGAGAACGTACCTGGACTGCGTGCCGTGCTTCGTGAAGCAGACCTTCGACGCCTGCCGGATGGTGACATCGAACGAGGTGATACACGAGAAGGTCGTCCGCAGGGTCCTCGCAAAGACGGCACAGCTTTCGTTCGACGACTCGCCCCCGCACATGGCCCGGGAGATTCACCGGATCATCCGAAAGGAGTGCCGGAACGACGACCCGTACCGCACGATGAAGACGCACTTCAATGAATTCTGCCTTTCATTGATGCCCCGGCTGAGAAAACGCATATCCGGGTCCGCTGATCCGTTCGAGACGGCCGTCAGGATCGCCATTGCCGGCAACATCATCGATCCCGGCCTTTCGAATACCCTCGACGACGCCCGCGTCACCGCAACGATCGACGACAGCCTCCGGCGTCCGCTGGCGATCAATCACCTGGAGGCGCTGCGAGACGCGGTAGCGAACGCGAAAAGAATCCTCTACCTGGGCGACAACGCGGGAGAAATCGTCTTCGACAGACTGCTGGTCGAGGAGCTCCCCTTCGAAAGGGTCACGTTCGCCGTCCGCGGCAAGCCGATCATAAACGACGCGACACGTGAGGACGCCCGCGTCGCCGGGCTCTCGGACATGGTACGAGTCATCGACAACGGCTCCGACGCCCCCGGAACCATACTGAACACCTGCACACAGTCGTTTCTCCGGGTATTCGACCACGCGGACGTCATCATCGCCAAGGGCCAGGGAAACTACGAGACGCTCAACGACGTCGACCGCCCGCTCTATTTCCTGCTGAAGGCTAAGTGCTCGGTGATCGCGGCGGACCTCGGGTGCGAGATCGGAAGTATCGTGGTGAAGGGAACGAACGTAACCCACTGAACACAGGGTTACCTCACATGCCATCTTCCGATCTCACGGGCCTGCCGCTCGAGCAGCAGCCGCCCGACCCGCATTCGGATCCTACTTCTTCGATTCCTTCTTCGCCTCCACCTCCAGTTCCCCTATGCGCTTACGAATCCCTTCCAGCGCATCCTCCAGGTACTCCGACTGTCCCTTCAGGGCTTCGATCTCCTGGGCTGCCGTCGCGCCGACCGGTCCGTAGGGAACTTCCGCAGCCTGATACGGCACCGGCATGCCGCCGTACCCGTACGCAGGCGCCCCGTAGGCGCCCCATCCGCGCCCCCCGCGAAAACCTCTCCCGAAACCCCGGCCGAAGCCGCCTCCGCGGCCGAAGCCGAAGCCCCGTCCCGGAATCGGGTTCATGAAACCCGGTACCGGGTAGCCGGCACAGAATCCGGCCGCCCTGCCCGTCATCGGACCCATTCCTCTCGGTCCCGTTCCATCTCCACCAGGCATGTCGCCTCCCTTCTTACGCGTTACAGATCCCCAGTTGCCTCAGAATCCTCACCTGCCGGCCTGCCGACCGATGTTCGTCCCCCTTTCCACACTGCGTGCTCATTACCTCCCGCCCCGAAAGCGTCTTCTCCGTCGGCCCCCGCCGAACCGCCCCGGATACGCCGGCCAGACGCGGGGAGGTCTCAACGATCCGCCGGTCCAGGCCTCCCACACCGCGCCCGGATCGCCCATGGCGCCCGGCACGACCTGAATGCCGTGACCTTGAATCGCTCCCCATGTCCCCTGATCAATCCCCGCGCAAAGGAGCACACCGACGTCGCGACGCATCAACTCCCTTCCCCACACCAGGGGATGCCAGCCGCGCGTCGATATCACCGTCGCCGCAGCCAGGTCCTCGTTCACCTGCACGATGCGCAACGTCACCCCGGCAAAGCAGGGTGCCATCCGCCCGTGACTCGTCGCCAGCGCCACCTTCATCACTTTTCTATGTTGCAAACAACGTGCCAGATACTGCACATCGGACATATGTTGTGGTCAAGTATAGACATAGCTATTACCCGAACGTCGCCCCCCCCCCTCCCCCGGGTGTGGCAATCTGCACGATCCCTTCATGAACATGCCGCGTATTGCACACCCCGGCCGGGGTCCTTACTTGATCCCGTATCGGCGCATCTTGCGATAGAGCGTGCTGGGATCGATATCGAGTTCCTTGGCCGACGCGGTGCGGTTCCCGGCGTGACGTTCGAGCGCCTCCCGAATCGCGCGTTTCTCGAGATTTCTCAGGGTCAGCGGCGCAGGCGCGTCATCGGCCTCCACCGCCGCCGCGAGCTCCCCGGGCAGGTGCGACGGCTGTATCACGCTGCCACGACACAGGATGAACGCGTGCTGCATCACGTTTTCCAGCTCCCGGATATTTCCCGGAAACTCGTGTTGCATCAGTACGTCGAGGACCCCCCCATCGACCCGCTCCACCTTCCTGCCGGTTTCGGCGTTCAGCCGGCGCCGGACGTGCTCCACCAGCAGGGGGATATCGGATCGACGATCCCTCAACGGAGGCAGGCTCAGGCGCAGCACATTCAACCGGTAGTACAGGTCCCGTCGAAGCACCTCCTTCTCAACGAGCTCCTTGAGGGACTGGTTCGTTGCCGCAATGATCCTGGCATTGCTGGGAACGGGCTCGTTCGATCCGAGCGGTTCGTATGTCCTCTCCTGCAGGACCCGAAGCAGCCTCACCTGCATCGCGGCCGACACGCTGCCGATCTCATCCAGAAACAGCGACCCGTCCCTGGCGGCATCGAACCGGCCCGGCCGGTCCTCCTTCGCGCCGGTAAACGCTCCCTTCCTGTATCCGAACAGCTCGGATTCGAGCAGGGAATCGGGAAGCGCCCCGCAGCTGACGGCGACGAACGGACCCTTCTTCCTATCGCTCAGATCGTGAATCGCACGGGCAAGCAGTTCCTTGCCGGTCCCGCTTTCGCCCTCGATGAGCACCGTCACGTCCGACGCGGCCACGTCGGGAAGGATGGCGAAGATCTCATGCATCTTCGGATGACGACTGACGATATCCTGAAACGTGTACGATTGCTCGATTCTCCGCCTCAGGTCCTCCTCCCCGGTCACATCCCGGAACGTCTCGATTCCGCCCCTGTACCGTCCGCGTGAATCCTTGAGAGCTCCCGCATTCACGGACAGCGTCAGGGAACGGCCGGTTCGGTCCACCATGGTCACCCGGCGTTCGGTCACGCTGTCTCCGGTCCGCCGCACTTCGTCGAGAATGCACCGCTCGCCGCATGCATCGGTGCGAAAGATGTCGCGGCAGGGCCGGCCGATTGCCTCGCCGGCGGTGAACCCGGTGATTCGTTCCGCGGCCTTGTTGAGAAAAGTGACCCGCTTTTCTGCGTCCACGGTGAACACTCCTTCCGCAATGAAGTTCAGCATCGCGGTAAGATGACGCATGTCCACGTTCTGCTTTGAAGACGTCATCTCAGCACATCTCACGCGTTCCGTGACGATGACCCCTCGTCGGTCTCCCTCATCTTCTCCAGCAGGCCCGCCCTGTACGCGTCGATCGCCTCACGAATCGATCGACGAGACCCCTGATAGACGGTGATTCCCGCCTTCGCCAGGCCCGCGTACGATCGCGGACCGCAGTGCCCCGTAATCACCGTCCCGGCGCCGAGCTTCACGACGTGTCGAACGGCGCCGCCCCCCTCTCCGGACGCCGCCCCGGCACCCCGGGTGTTCTCGCAGACGGACCACTTCCCGCTTGGAAGGTCGTAAAGCACGAAGAACCGCGCCCGGTCGAAACGTTCGTCCATCGGTGACTCCATCGTCTCCCCAAGAGAAGTCACGGCTATCTTCAAGAAGCGGCACCCCCTCTTCAGCCTTCCACCGTTCTCAGAAGAACCTGTCTCGCCACCACAGGAACAGTCCCCAGGCGTTGTCAAGATTGTATTTTTCGCCTCCCGGAATCTGCGTGTCGTCCTCGTTCCTTTCGAGAAGGACGGCACCCGGCGTGCCGTTCTTCAGAAACTCATAGGCGCAGTTCACCACCACCAGCTTTCGCTCCGCGTCCGGGTCCCCCGGATTCCGGTCCGGATGGTGCTCCAGACACTTGCCGCGCCAGGCGCGTCTCAGATCGCCGGCGGAGACACCCTCATCAACGCCGAGAACACGCCGGGCGACGCGCTCCATGTTCCGGCGCTCGTCAAGATCCTCCTGAAAACTATCGTCGTACATTCGGGCCCCCCGACCCGACGAACCGATTCGAATCACACTTGTGTTTCGAGCTATAGAACATTATACTATGCGGCGTATGCCTTACAAGCATTGCGACTCTGTCGGAAAACCGAGAGGAGTACTTCTATGAAAAGAGTGCTATTCCTGGGAATCATCATTGCGCTCTCCTCCTGTTCACCTCCACAGGAGGAGAAGAAGCCGGCACCCGCTCCGTCCGCCGGTAAGGAGGTGAACATACTTCACATAACGAGCGAATCGCATTTCAAGAGCCGGGTTCTCGACTCCGAGGGCGCCTTCCTCGTCGACTTCTACGCCGACTGGTGCGCTCCCTGCCGCGAGCTTGCGCCGATTGTCTCCTCGCTGGCGAAGACGTACGCCGAAAAGGCAACGATCGCAAAGGTGAACGTCGACGAAGCCGGTCCCATCGCCCAACGCTACGGAATCAGGTCGATACCCACCGTTCTTATCATCAAGAATGGCAAGGAAGTCGGCCGGTACGTCGGATCTCGGCGGGAAGAGGAATACGCTGCGGGTCTGGACAAGGCTCTCGAATGACGAGAACGTATCCGCTGGCAGCGCTGGGAGCATTGTGCCTGTTCTGGTTCGGCCCGCACGCCCGAGCCGAGACCCCGTTCTCCGTATCGGCAGTCGTCAACAGAACGCAGGAAGGCACACCTGTCGTATCGGTCTCATTCTCCATACCGGATCACCACTACCTGTACGCCGAACGCATAAGGGTCGACGCGGAAGGGAATGTGAAACTGACACCAAGAGACATCCCCGATCCAACCGAGAAATCCGACCAGCTGACAAATGAGACCGTGCGGGCCTACACGCAGGATGTCACCATGACATACGCAATTGCCGGCGACGCGGCGGATCCTCTCGTCATAACGGTGCAGTACCAGGGATGCAGCGGCAAGATGTGCTTTCTCCCCGCGTCGAAAACGTTCTCCCTGAACCTGGGGGGCGGGGCAGGGACTGCGCCGGAAGAACAGCCGCCTCACTCCCCCTCGCCGTCCGCCGAACCGACCGGTGACTGGCGAGAGCTGATCGAGGGATTCACCGTTGCCGGACGCGCCGCCGGCTATCTGAAACCGGGTGAATTCCTGGAGTTTCTCGACAGGACGGAATCCGGAAGCGCTGCCGAGGAGAATGCGCTCAGCCGCGTGCTCGCCGACAAGGGCGTGTGGGTACTTGCGATTCTCGTGCTGCTGGGAGGGCTCGCATTAAACCTCACGCCCTGCGTTCTACCGATGATTCCGATCAATATCGCCATAATCGGCGCGGGTGTCAAAGCGGGAACGAAAACCCGGGGCCTGGCGCTGGGCGGCACCTACGGCGCAGCGATAGCGCTCGTGTACGGAACGCTGGGAATACTGGTCGTGGTGACGGGATCGAGGTTCGGCGCGCTGAACGCGTCCCCCCTGTTCAACCTCGCCGTGGCGCTGGTATTCATCGTGCTTTCCCTTGCCATGTTCGATATCTTCGCCATCGACCTGACCCGGTATCGGGGATCCGCCAGATTCGGAATCTCGAAGCAGGGAGGATTTGCCGCGGCCTTTTTCATGGGCGGGCTGTCCGCATTGCTTGCGGGAGCCTGTGTCGCGCCGCTCCTGATCTCCGTCCTTCTTCTCGCTGCGGACATGTACGCGAAGGGCGGAGCAGTCGGTCTCGCACTGCCTTTCCTGCTCGGCGCGGGCATGGGACTGCCCTGGCCGTTCGTGGGCGCGGGGCTGTCGTTTCTGCCCAGGCCCGGCCAGTGGATGGTTCGCGTCAAGCAGCTTCTCGCAGTCGTCATCCTGGGCATGGGAGTCTACTATGGATATCTGGCGTACGAATTGTTTTCAGCCCGCCGCGAGGCCGCGGCGCCGGCCGCAGAAAGATTCGCATCGCTGGAGGAGGGACTTCGTCAGGCAAGGGCGCAGCACAAGCCGGTATTCATCGATTTCTGGGCGACGTGGTGCAAGAGCTGTATCACCATGGACAAAACGACCTTCAAAAGCCCGGACGTCA
>CAYMFW010000063.1:23746-23961 GCA_964389785.1 uncultured Planctomycetota bacterium | reverse complement strand
CGTTCGACTACCTGCTGAAGCCGCTCGACACGCTCGACGATCTGCTCGATCCTATCCGAAAGGCCGTTCACGGGTACCGGCTGCGGGCCGAGAACGTCGGCCTGGTGAGGGAGCTGGTGGAGGCCCGCGAGAAGGAGCAGAGGAGGATCGGACGGGACCTCCACGACGGCGTGTGCCAGAGTCTCACCGCCCTGTCGTTCATCAGCCAGGGGCTG
>CAYMFW010000063.1:7323-23736 GCA_964389785.1 uncultured Planctomycetota bacterium | reverse complement strand
CGGAATTGCTCGAGAAGGCCGTGGCGGAGACGCGGTCCCTGGCCGAGGGCCTGTGCCCCGTTACGCTCGAAACGGACGGGCTGGCGGACGCGCTGGTGGAGCTGGCGGAGAATTGCGAGAAGCTGTATGGTATGCACTGTCGGGTCACGTGCGATGAGACGGTTTCGATAGACGATCCGAACATCGCGACGCATCTGTACCGCATCGCTCAGGAGGCCGTCAGTAACGCGGTGAAGCATGGAAAAGCCACGGATGTGCACATATCCCTCGCTGTGGATGAAGGTGGTGTTATCATGAGAGTCGAAGACAACGGTAGGAAGTATCCGGCGAAGATCGAGGAAGGCGGGGGGATGGGGTCGCACATCATTCGTCACCGGGCGGAGCTGATCGGGGCGACGCTCGACGTCCGGCGCGGGGATGGGGGCGGCGCGGTTCTGACCTGCTTCCTTCCGGAGGCGGGGATCTGGAGGCAGGAGGGGAAGAAGGGGTAACTCAATGGCATTGAGGAAGAGGCGCAGGAAGATAAAGGTCCTCATCGTGGACGATCATCCGATCGTGCGAGAGGGCCTTGCATCGCTCATCAACGGGGAGAAGGACCTCGGAGTATGCGGAGAGGCGGAGGACGTGCCGTCCGGCCTGTCGGCGGTGAGGAAGCTGAAGCCGGATATCGTTATAGTGGACATATCGCTGAACGGAAGGAACGGCCTGGATCTGATAAAGGACATTCGCGTGCAGGACCCGGACCTGCCGATTCTGGTGCTCTCGGTTCACGACGAGTCGGCATACGCCGAGCGGGTGCTCCGGGCAGGCGCGAACGGATACATCATGAAAGAAGAAGCGGCGGGGTCCGTCATTGCCGCGATGCGGCGGGTACTGGACGGCGAGATCTACCTGAGCCCGAAGATGTCCGCCAGGGTGCTGAAGAGGGTGGTGAAGGGAGCCCCCCGCACCCCGCTGTCCTGCCTGACCGACAGAGAGCTGGATATCTACCGCCTGATCGGGCAGGGACTGGGGGTGAAGCAGGTGGCGGAGGAACTGAGCCTGAGCAGAAAAACGGTCGAGACCTACCGGGCGCGCATACGGGAAAAGCTCGGGATGCCCACGAGCAACGCCCTCCTTCAGCACGCCATCCAGTGGATGGCCAGTGAGGCCCAGCGGCGCGCGTGATGAAGAACCCCATTCGTGTTCTCATCGTGGACGACCATCCCATAGTCCGCTACGGCCTGCGCCAGCTCATAGAACTGGAAGACGACATGACGGTATGCGGCGAGGCGGAGAGCGCGGCGGAGGCGCTGAACGTGGTCGGCGATCTCGATCCGGATATCGTCATCACCGACGTCAGCATGGAGGGAAGAAGCGGCATCGAGCTCGTCAGGGACCTGAAGGAGAGAAATGCGGGGCTCCCGGTGCTCGTGCTGTCGATCCACCATGAGGAGAATTACGTCGAACGGGCGCTCAAGGCCGGGGCACGCGGCTACCTGTCGAAGATGGAGGCCCCCAGGATGGTCGTCTCCGCGATCCGCAAGGCGATAGCGGGAGAGATATTCCTCTGCGAGGGGATGGCGACGAGGCTTTTGATGAAGGTCGTCGCCCGGCCTCCTGCCGGCGGCGAAAGGAGCCCCGTGGGGGCCCTCAGCAACAGGGAGCTGGAGGTGCTGGAGATGGTGGGGCGGGGACAGGGGACGAAGCAGATCGCGGAGATGCTGAGCCTCAGCATCAATACGATTGAAAGCCATCGCCGTAATATCAAGCAGAAGCTGGGGATCGATACCGCCTCGGAGCTCGCGAAATTCGCCACGGAGTGGCTCCTGAAGCATGCCTGACTGTGTGTTTTCCCCACGCGCGTGGGGATGGTTCGCTAATCATCACCGTCGAGCAGCGGGATGTCACGTTCTCCCCACGCGTGGCCCCACTAAAAGGTGTGGCCCCATTGAAGCGCGGCAGGACGTACTGCTCAGGATTCCGTTGGTGCGCGTCAGGTTCGAGAAAGCGCCGCCTGAAGGTCCTCGTGTTCGAATGCCGACGCCATGCGGTCGATTTCGGCCGGTGCCAGGCCCGCACGCGCTGCTTCATCGCGCCATGCGGCGACGGCCTGTCCGGTTTCGCGTGCTATGGCGCGGGCCTCATCCGGGCTCAGGTCGAAATACCCCGCCACTTCCATCGCCAGATTAAGCGAGGCGGTGCCGTCTTCGATATCGATGGCGGTGGCGAGGACGCGCGGTTTGACATCCGCAGGCACCGGGTTGAGGTCATAGGCCGGGGCCAGTTGCCAACCGTCGGGACCGTCGTAGAGAAATCCGTGATTGCGCAGGTGATCGTCCGTGTTGGAGATCAGTATATTGAACACGATGCGGCGCCACAGCAGGCGCATGTCGTCCCCGGCCCGGGCTCCACACTGTCGCAGGGCATCCACGAACTCGAGATAGCTGCGTGCTTCGTTGTCACGAGCATCCAGCATGCTCATGGCCGAAAGAAACGGAATCCGCCGGTCGGCCGCTCTGTCGAATCGTCGTAATATCAGCACCGGCCTTCCGGACACTTCCTCCATCCGCCATTCGGGAACGGGAATGCCGGCTCTTCCAGCCAGCGTGAGCGCAGTTGCCTCCCAGGAAACGGTGTTGACCTCGTCCCTCGGGTGCGGAAACTTCGCAATAGCGAGATGCCCGTCCCGGTCACGGACCGACGCCTTGGGTCGGGCGCCACCCAGCGATGATCCGGGAGCCAGCAACAGGCGAAGATCCTCGTCGCTTTCCGAGTCTTCAGCCACGCGTTCTGCCGCCGACAGCAACCGAGGCAGCTCGACGAGCGGCGGGATACGTGCGGCAATCGGTTCCGCGAGGAACGGCCCGTCTTCCTGCCGGGCAAAGCGCAGCGCTCCCTGGCGCGCTTCATCGTCGACTCCCAACAGATAGTCGATTTCCATCAAGGTGTGTGGTGTTCGACCCTCGCTCTCCGCGCGGCGGCGCTCCGCGCGACGCATCAATGCCCGTCCCCAGCGGTCGGGAGCCGAGTCCCCGATTGCGCCGAACAACGGTTTGTCCGAAGCGGTATGAAAGGGACCGGCAGCGAGCATGAGAGCCGGCTCCAGCGAGAAACGGTCCGGGGACTGAAGCCAGTCCCGGTGGTATTCAAATGAGGCGTTCTGCCTGCCTTTGCGGGTACGGGCCCACAGTCGCCCCGCGAAGCGCGGGGTGCCTTCGACGTCGCAGTAGACAAACACGTCTGTTTCCATGGGGTGTCACCGTCAGATGGAGCCCGTCAAGGTCCGTTCCTGCGCGGCCTTCGGATTCGCTTGGGCAGAGCTTCTTCTTCCAGTGCGAGGCCTACGGTATCGGACGAGGCGTCCGCCACATCACCGAGACGCTCGATCATGCCGAGCGCGAAAAGCACGGTTGCATAATGACCCAGCGAGACGCCCGGTTCTCCCCTCTCTATCTTGTGCAGGGTTGTCCGGCTGATGGAGGCCCGTTCGGCCATGAGAGCCGTTGGAATGCGGCGCCTGATACGCGCATCGTGTACGTCGTGCCCGAGCTTGCGGAGTGCCCTGCCGACCGGAACGGGAATCACCGAGTGAGAGCGACGTTTACTCATTTAAAATCCATTTCTGTGATCGTTATCGCAATTAGCGTTCATTATAGCGTACGTTATCACGAATGCAAGAGGGAATCGCAATTTTCCCACACGCCGTAGGGGAATAATCCTACATACCATTAACGGATTCCGTGATGCCATAATCACGGGGCACATGTGATACCGGAGTTCCGACGCGGACCGTATAATTTTAGCGTACAGGGATTTATGCTTGTGTGCTTTCACCCTACCTGCCGGAGCGGACGGCGACCGGGCAGCTCAGGCTGACGGCTGAGCTCTTGAGGATGGCAGCCGAGTACCAGGTCTGAGGGAGCGCGGTGTTATGGATCAAAGGGTACTTGTCGTTGACGACGAAGAGGGGAATCTTCGCCTGATGGAGGCGATGCTGGAGCCCCTGGAGTGTGAAGTCGTCTTCGCGCGGAGCGGAGAGGAAGCCCTCGAGAAAGCGAGAACGACACGCCCCGACGTGATCCTGCTCGACGTCATGATGCCCGGTCTGAGCGGCCTGGAAGTCGCCAGACGGCTGAAAGAAGACGAAGAGACTCGTATCATACCGGTCGTTATGGTATCGGCGTTTGACGCGGTGGAGGACAAGATACGAGCCCTGGAAGCAGGGGCGGACGATTTTCTCGCCAAACCCGCGGAAGAACCGGAGGTGAGGGCACGGGTCCAGTCCTCTTTCAAGGTCAAGGCATATTACGATCACCTGCGAGGCTACCAGGAGGAGCTCGAGACCGAAGTAGGCAGGAGAACGGAACAGCTCCGGGAGGCCTTTGTAAGGCTGAAATCGACCTCACTCGAGACCATATACCGGTTGGCCCGGGCCGCGGAATTCAGGGATACCGGCACGGGCGATCATATCCGTCGTGTCAGTCGATACGCCGCTTCGGTCGCCCGGGAAATGGGACTGGATGGGGCCGCCGTCGAAGGCATTCTCTGCGCGGCGCCGATGCATGACCTGGGGAAGGTCGGCATTCCGGACAGCATCCTGATGAAGCCGGGAAAACTGAGCCCGGAAGAGTGGGAAGTGATGAAGCAGCACAGCGCTATCGGCGCGCGCATACTGAATGGATCGGATGCGGAATTCATCAGGCTGGCCGAGAGCATCGCGTTGACCCACCACGAGAAGTGGGACGGGAGCGGCTATCCCGAGGGACTGAAGGGGAGCGACATTCCCATCGGCGGACGTATCGCCGCGATAGCGGACGTGTTCGACGCGCTGACGTCGGAGCGTCCCTACAAGAAGGCGTTCCCGGTGGAAAACGCGCTCGGCATCGTCAGGGAGGGGCGTGCAAGCCATTTCGATCCGGACGTAGTCGATGCGTTCTTCGCCGTTCAGAAAGATATCCTTTCGATTCGTGAAGCCGGCGGAGCGGTGAAAGGGCACCTCTTCGACTGGATCCAGGAGGGAGGGGAACGGGCAGGGGGGAGTCAACGTTGACGAAGACAGGGGTCGACTGTCTTGGTGATGTGCCCTGGGGCACCCACGTCTGCGCCTTTTACGAGAGCAGGGATGATCTGGCCGAGCTTCTGGTGCCTTATTTCAGGACAGGACTGGAAAACAACGAATTCTGCGTGTGGGTCGCTTCGCGACCCTCGGATGCAGAGGACGCAAGGATATCATTGGGCGGGGCGGTGGGAAATCTGGATGACTATCTTGGAAAGGGGCAGATAGAGATCCTGGACCACACCGAGTGGTACACCAGACCGGGTACGTTCAATGCCGACGAGGTCCTGCGGACCTGGGAGAAGGCGGAGAATCAGGCCATGGAAAGAGGGTTCAAGGGGCTCCGTGTCGCCGGCGACACATCGTGGCTCGAGGAAAAGGATTGGGAGGGCTTCGTTCAGTATGAAGCAGCCGTAGACAAGGTCATCGGCGACGGTCGGATGATCGCGCTCTGCTCGTATTCACTCGATACATGCGGAGCCGGTGAAATACTGGATGTCGTCGGCAATCACCAATCTGCTCTCGTCAGGCGCAACGAGCGCTGGAAGCTCGTCGAAAGCGCCGAGCGCAAGCGGGCCGAGCTGCAGAGGGAGCGGCTCCTTCAGGCCGACAAGATGATCACTCTCGGAACCATGGCCTCGGAGGTGGCGCACGAGATAAACAATCCCAATAACTTCATCATGCTGAACGTGCCCGTCATAAAGCAGATCTATGAAGCGGCGGCCCCGGAATTCGAGAGGCGCTTCCGGGAGCAGGGCGATTTCACCCTCGGGAACATGCCGTACTCGAAGATCAGGCAGAAGATGCCGCGTCTGCTGGAAGCGATTCTGGACGGTTCCAGGCGCATCAAGCGTATCACCGAGGATCTCAAGGACTTCGCCCGTTACGAGAAAGCCGGTTTCGAGGAGCGAAAGGATATCGGTGATATCGTCGAGTCCGCCGTTTCCCTGATGGGCAGTATGATAGAGAAGGCCACGACGCGATTCGCGGTCGAAAAGGAGGGGCGGATTCCCAAGCTGTACTGCAGCGCGCAGCGGCTCGAGCAGGTGATAGTCAATCTGCTCCAGAATGCCTGCCAGGCCCTTCCGGACGCGACGAAAGGGATTGAAGTAAGCATGCGCTACATCGAGGATAAGCATGCCGTGCAGGTGACGGTTCGGGACGAGGGAGTGGGCATGTCGGAGGAGGCGTTGGCGCACATACGGGACGCCTTCTTTACGACCCGGGGGGATTCCGGGGGCATCGGTCTCGGGCTGTCCGTGTCGGAACGAATCGTAAAGGAGCACGGCGGAACGCTGGATTTCGAGTCGGGAGAAGGCCGCGGCACCACCGCAGTCCTGACGCTGCCGGCCGGGCGGGCCCGCGGCGCCGAGGGGGATGATCCGCAATGAATACGGCCGTGTTTCCCAGGTATCCGGTGCTCCTGGTGGACGACGAGGAGCAGGCGCTGGACAGCTTCGAGATGGCGCTGTGTTCCCACGGCATAAACAACATCATCTCCTGCAAGGACAGTCGTGAAGCCGGCCGGATACTGAAGAGCGAGGAAATCGAGGTGATCCTTCTCGATCTGGGAATGCCGCACGTAACCGGCGAGCAGCTTCTGCGGGAGATAACGTGCAATCCGGCGGAGATTCCCACGATCGTGGTTACGGGCTTCGATGAGGTGCAGCGGGCGGTGGACTGCATGAGATGCGGCGCGTTCGACTATATCGTCAAGCCCGTCGAGGGAAGCCGTCTCGCGGCCGGCGTGAAGCGCGCCATAGAGATCCGGGAATTGAGACGGGAAAACAGCCTGCTCAAGACCCATCTGCTCTCCGACGCACTGCGGCATCCCGAGGCGTTCGCGGAGATAGTCACGAATAATCGGGACATGCTCGCGATATTCAAGTACGTCGAAGCCATTGCGGAAACGTCCCGGGGCGTCTTCGTCACCGGCGAGACGGGTACGGGGAAGGAATTGATCGTCAGGGCCGTTCACACCCTCAGCAGGCGCAAAGGGGTGACCGTGGCCGTCAACGTCGCCGGTCTCGACGATAATATGTTTTCAGACACGCTGTTCGGCCATCAGAAGGGTTCGTTCACGGGAGCGACTAGATTCAGGGGCGGTTTGACGCAGAAGGCCGCCGGGGGGACGCTGTTCCTCGACGAGATCGGCGACCTGAGTATCTCCTCCCAGGTCAAGCTGCTGCGTCTCCTGCAGGAAGAGGAATATATGTCGCTGGGCGCGGACGAACCGACCCGGTCGACCGTGAGGATAATCGCGACGACAAGCCAGGATATCAGCGCGTTCCAGAAGGCCGGAAAGTTCCGCAGCGACCTCTTCTACCGGCTTCAGACGCATCATATCCATCTTCCCCCCCTGAGAGCGCGCATGGACGATGACCTGGCGCTGCTGGTCGATCACTTCCTGTCGAGGTCGGCTCGGAAGCTCGGGAAGAAGAAACCCACCCCGCCGGGCGAGCTCCTGCCGCTCCTGAGAACGTATGATTTCCCGGGAAATGTGCGGGAGCTGGAGGCAATGATCTTCGACGCCGTCAGTCGTCATGAATCAAAGATGCTGTCCATGGCGAGCATACGAGCGCATGTGTTCGCCCGCACCGCTTCGGGTGACGCGGGAGCTCCGGATCGGTCGGGAACGTCTCATCCCCTCGCGTTTCCGGGGTTTCTGCCCACGCTGAAGCAGACGACACAGCTCCTTATCGAGGAAGCCCTGAAGCGGTCGGGCGGCAACCAGACGCTTGCCGCTCGGATGCTCGGTATCTCCGCCCAGGCCCTGAATCAACGGCTGAAAAGAGCTGCCGGGGGTTAGCCCACCAACCTTTGTTGATTCGCCGACCCTTTCTTTGATTCGGCTTAATATCCGCTCTCGTAGGCACTTGCATGTGACCGGTATGTGTTCGTCGTGTCCAGCCGTTAACGTATGTTGAGCCTGTTCGTCATCCCGCCATGTCACCGTAATTCTAGGGACTGTAAATACCTGCGCGTGTGCAGCGTCGTTGGCACGTTATCTGCGGCGTAACTCTGCAGGAACATATTTTCTGAGGGAGCGTTCTGATGAAGAAGAGCGTTGTCGTGGCGATAGACGACCGGCGCCTGCGGGTCGTCCTGCGCAGAGGCCTGGATGCGGCCGGCTTCCAGGTATATACGGCCACGACCGGGGCCGAAGCGTTGAACTGGATCACCTCGCTCCAGAACTGCTCGAATCCGGCCGGTCTGGTCGTGATGAACACGCAGCTCGGGACACTGTCCGGGCGCAGCCTGATCGACAGGATCAGGGACGCAGGTATCGACATGCCGATTGTGATCGTAGCGGGCGGCAGGAGACCGGCGTGGCTGGGCGAAGCCAGGGACTTACCCCGCGTGGAGACGGTATCTACGCCCGTCAATATGAAGGAAATGATGTGCAGGATTGAGGAGCTGCTGGGACCAGGAGGCTGTCATGAAGATATTGGTGATTGACGCCGGTCGCGCGACGACACACCGCATCGGGGAGACGCCCTGGAACGGCGACCACGATGTGATAGTCGCGTCGGACGAGGTCGAGGGGGTCGTTCTTGCGTATCTGGAGAAGCCGGAGGTGGTTCTGATATGCGCAACCGTCGCGCGACAGGCTGCGAACGAGATCGCCGGCATTCTGAAGCGGAGCCCGCTGACCAGAAGCATCAAGGTGGTCGTCCGTCCGGCCGCGCGCGCGAAGAAGAGGGACCCCGGGATCGAAGATGTTTTTCGGAGAATTCCCGCCCTCGAAGAGCTGATCGAGACGGGACAGACGGCCGGGCGGGCGGCCACAACGTAGCTGTGTATTCATATGATCGAGGCCGGATAGGGAGGGATACGAAATGTCTGTGAAACACGGAGAGGACACGGGACGCAGCCAAGCGGACCTGCTGATGAGGGAGAACGCGATCCAATCCGCTCTCAGCGCCGTTGCGGTCGCCGATCTGGAGGGCCGCATCACGTTCGTCAACCCTTCGTTCCTGCGGATGTGGAAATACGAGGATGCCGGCGAGGTGCTGGGGAGGGATGCGGCGGAGTTCTGGGAGCGGGACGCGGACGGAGGATGTGATGTGCCCGCCGCGGCGATGAACGGCGGCTGGGTCGGCGAGCAGACGGCCCGAAGAAGCGACGGCACCTCATTTGAGGTGCAGGTCGCCGCGAGCGCGCTGATGAACGGAGAAGGCGTTTCCGTCGGCACGATGGCTTCGTTCCTCGACATCTCCGCGCGCGCACACGCGGAAGATCAGGCCGAGCGGTACCGCGACGAGCTCGAGATTGCGAACAAGGATCTCGAATCGTTCGCACACTCGGTCTCGCACGACCTTCAGGCGCCGCTTCGAAGCATAGACGGGTTCAGCCGGGCGCTGCTGGAAGACTACGCGGATAAGATCGACGAGGAGGGACGATCCCATCTTTGCCGCGTGCGCACCGGCGCCCAGCGCATGGCCGCCCTGATAGAGGGCCTGCTGGGGCTTTCCCGGGTCGCGCGCTCGGAGGTGACCCGGAAGCAGGTGGACCTGAGCGCGCTCGTACGGACGATCGCCGCGGAACTCGCGGAGTCTGTGCCTGAGCGCGAGGTGGAGTTCGTCATCCCGGAAGGCATAACGGTCGAGGGGGACGCTCAGCTTCTGCGCATCATCCTCTCGAACCTTCTGAACAACGCATGGAAGTTCACCGGTCGAAACGCGCACGCGCGGATCGAGTTTGGAGCGGTCGACAATGGGAACGAAACGGTATTTTTCGTGCGGGACAACGGTGTCGGGTTCGACATGGCCCACCGGGACAAGCTCTTCGGGACCTTCCAGCGCCTGCACCCCGCCGGAGAGTTCGAGGGCACCGGCATCGGGCTTGCCACGGTGCGGCGCGCCGTCGTGCGGCACGGGGGACGGGCGTGGGGCGAGGGCGAGGTGAACAAGGGGGCGACGTTCTATTTCACGCTGGGAGGTCGGATGTCCGGCGCGGAGAGTATCGTGACGGGCAAGCAGCTCAGGGTGCTGATCGTCGAGGACGTCGAGGACGACGCCCTGCTCGTCGTCAGGGAACTGAAACGGGGGGGATACGACCCCGTGTTCGAGAGGGTCGATACCGCGGGAGCGATGCGAGCGGCGCTCGACGAGGGCGATTGGGACGTCGTTATATGCGATTACAACATGCCGGGGTTCGGCGCGCTGTCCGCCATCGGTCTGCTGCACGAGATGGAGCGGGACATGCCGATCATAGCCATGTCCGGAACCGTCGGCGAGGATATCGGCGCGGAACTCATAGAGGCCGGCGCGCACGACTTCCTGAGAAAAAGCGACCTGTCCGGGCTCGTGCCCGCCATCGAACGTCAGATCAGAGAATGGGGGATCCGCCGGGAACGCAGACAGGCGGCGTCGGAGGCGAGATGATATGGTTCGCCGTGGAAATATTCCAGCGGGCGCTCGGCGAACCGCTGACGGCGGCGGCCCGGGGCGGCAGGCAGGGGATCGCGGGATGGGAGGCGGGGAATGGGTAAGCCTCTGAAGGTTCTGATCGTCGAGGATTCGGAGGACGACGCGGTGCTTGTGTTGCGCGAGCTGGAGCGGGGCGGATACGATGTTACCTCCGAGCGGGTGGAAACGGCCGACGCCATGATATCCGCTCTCGAGAATCGGCGGTGGGACGCGATCATCAGCGATTACCGGCTGCCGGCGTTCGACGCGCCCGCGGCGCTCGCGATCTGCAGGAAAACGGAGTTGGATATTCCGTTCATCGTGGTGTCCGGCACCGTCGGCGAGGATATCGCCGTGGAAATGATGAGGATCGGAGCGCACGACTACATCATGAAAGGAAACCTGACCCGGCTTCCGGCGGCGATAGAACGGGAATTGCGCGAGGTCGAGAGCCATCGGCAGAAGGCCCTCGCGGAGGGGGCCCTGCGGGAGTCCGAGGAGAAACTGCGCTCGCTCGTGGAGCACGCGCAGGACGTCATCATGATGGTCGATTCCGAGGGTGTCATTCTGTTCATCAATCGCACGGTATCCGGATTCCTCGCCGAAGGCGTGATCGGAAAGAAGATCTACGATTATATTCCCCCCGAATTCAGCGACGACGTAAGAGAGTGCGTCAAGAGGGTCATGGACACGGGGGAATCCGACGACTACGAGACCGCGGGAGCGGGCCCGGACGGCGCCACTGCTCACTATGCGACCCGCGTCTCTCCCATTATGGCCGAAGGGAAGGTGGTCGCGACAACGCATATCTGCAGGGACGTCACCGAGCAAAGGCTGGCGAAGGAAGCGCTTCAGGAATCCGAGGCAAAATTCAGGAGCATATTCGATAAGGCGAACGACGGCATGCTGCTTACGGACGTGGAAAGCAGGAGATTTGCCCTGGGCAATGATGTGATGTGCCGCATGCTGGGGTACAACGAGAAGGAGCTGTGCGGGCTGTCGATTAGCGATATACATCCAGAAAAGGATCTGCCGTTCATAATGGAGCAGATCGAGGGACAGTTGAGCGGAGAGACGCAGGTGGCGAGAGAGCTCCCCATGAAACGTAAGGACGGCAGTGTCTTCTACGCGGACGTCAACGGGTCTACCATGACTTTTGAGGGGAAGACGTACGCTATGGGCATCTTCAGGGATGTCACCGAACGCAAGAAGGCGGTGCGTCGGATCGAAGACAGCGAAAGCCGACTGAATTTCCTGGTCTCGTCTACGCCGGCGATCATTTACACCTCCAGGGCAGGCGGTGACTATGGGGCAACGTTCATCAGCGAGACGGTCAGGAGTCAGTTGGGCTATGAACCGGACGCCTTCTTACAGGACGCCGATTTCTGGGCCACGAGTATCCACCCGGGCGATGTGCAACGCGTGTTCGAGGGCTTGAAGAGCCTCGGGGAATCGGGGCGCCACGTGCACGAGTATCGGTTCCGACACCAGAACGGCGCTTGGCGCTGGTTGCACGACGAAATACGACTGATTCGCAATGACGACGGATCCCCCAGGGAAATCATAGGCTGCATGATAGACATCACCGAACGCAAGGAATCTGAGGAGGCGCGAAAGAAACTCCTTCTCGACATGACCGAGCGGGTCAAGGAGACCAACTGCCTTCATGATGTCTCAATGCTCCTGGCTGAACCCCATACGCCCGTGGATGAGATGCTCCAGGAGATAGTGCCGCTGCTGCCCCCGGGTTGGCAGTATCCGGATATAACGTGCGCAAGAATCGTTTTCGAGGAACGTGAGTTCGCCACGCCCAACTTCAAGGATACGAAATGGAAACAGTCGGCGGATATTATCGTCTCAGGAGAAGAAGTCGGCTTCGTAGAGGTTTGCCACCTTGAGGAAAGGGCGGAGTTGGATGAAGGCCCGTTTTCCAAGGAGGAGAGGGGTCTGCTCGCTGATCTTGCGAGGCAGATTGGAATAGCGATTGAGCGAAGGGTGGCCGAAGCGAAGCGCGAGGAGTCGGAAACCAGATTCAAGAGCATTTTCGACACGGCGAACGACGGGATACTGCTTGCGGACGTTGAAAGCAGGAGATTCACGGCGGGCAACAAAGCGATGTGCCGGATGCTGGGGTACGACAAGAAGGAGCTGCTGGAATTGTCGGTCGGCGATATCCATCCCGAAGGGGACATGCCGTTTGTGGTCGAGCAGTTTGAGAGACAGATGAGGAAAGAGCTTGATGTGGCGGCCGATCTCCCCGTCAAACGCAAGGACGGCAGTGTCTTCTATGCGGACGTCAACTCGTCACCCGTGGTGCTTCGGGGCAAGACATATCTGATGGGCATCTTCAGGGACGTCACCGACCGGAAGCAGGCGCAGGAGGAGCTTGCCGCGATGGCGCGGTTTCCGGACGAGGATCCCTACCCGGTCATGCGGGTATCGAGCGAGGGTGTGGTGCTGTACGCGAACGAGGCGAGCGCGCCCCTGCTCGATGCCTGGAGCACAGAAGAGGGGAAGCGGCTGGGAACGTACTGGCTGACGATGGTCAGACAGGTGTTTCTATCCGGCAGCTCCGAAGAAACGGAGGTGGAGGCGGGCGACAGGTTTTTCGCCGTGAGTTACGCGCCGGTGATCGACGGCGGCTACGTGAATATCTACGGTCTCGACATCACCGCCCGAAAGGCGGCCGAGGAGGAGCTTCGCCGGACGCAGAGCCGGATCGCCCAGCAGGAGCGGCTGCGGGCGCTCGGACAAATGGCGAGCGGCATCGCCCACGACTTCAACAACGCGCTGGCGCCGATTCTGGGGTTCAGCGAGCTGGCGCTGACGCATCGGCATTTCCTGGACGACAAGGTGAAGATGACCCATTATCTGGAGACGATCCATACGGCGGCGGGCGACGCGGCCGAGGTGGTCCGGCGCCTGCGCGAGTTCTACCGCCCGGAGAGCGAGGCCGACACGTTGACGAACGTCGATATCAACGCCCTCATCGTCGAGGTAATGATGGTAACGGAGCCCCGGTGGAGGCAGGAGGCGCAGGCGAAAGGGCTGCATATAGACATTGACGTGCAGTTCGGGAAGCTGCCGCCCGTACCGGTCAACGAATCGCAAATCCGCCAGGTATTCATCAATATGATCTTCAACGCCGTCGACGCGATGCCGGAGGGGGGCATCATCACCTTCCGCACACGGGCCGAGGAGGGCTTTGCGATCGTCGAGGTGGCGGATACCGGCAGCGGCATGTCGGCGGACACGGTGAAGCGGTGCATGGAGCCGTTCTACACCTCGAAAAAGGAGCGGGGGACCGGTCTGGGGCTCTCGATAGCCCACGGCGTGATCCAGCGGCACGGCGGCTCGATCGAGGTCCGGAGCGACGAAGGGAAGGGAACGACGTTTACGATGCGGCTGTCGCTCGCGCCACGGGAGGAGCTCCGTACGGAGAAGGGGGACGCGCCGGCCATGCGGCGGGGACTTCGGGTGCTCGTGGCCGACGACGAGCCGATGGTGCGGGAGGTGACCGAAGGGTATCTCGTCGGGGACGGCCATACCGTCGTCACCGCGCGGGACGGCGCCGAGGCGCTGGAGATATTCCGTGCCGGTACGTTCGACCTGGTGGTGACGGACATGGCGATGCCGAAGCTGGGCGGCGCGGAACTGGCGACGGCGGTGAAGGGGCTGGCGCCGGACGTGCCGGTAATCCTGCTGACCGGGTTCGGCGACATGGCGAACGACCTCACCGAGGAGCCGCTGACGGTCGACTGTCTGATAAGCAAGCCGGTGAAGCTCGACGAGCTGCGGCGGGTAGTCACCTTGGCGGCTGCCGGGCGGTCGGACGCCGAGGCAGATCGGGGGAAATGCGTGGTGAAGGAGGTGGCCGAATGAATGCGAAGAGGGTCCTGGTGGTCGACGACGACGAGAACATCCTCGAATTGATGAAAGAGTATCTGGGAATGCTGGAGATCGAGGCGCTGACGGCGAACAACGGGAAGGACGGCCTCGAGAAGGCGAAGACGGAGAAGCCTGACGCCGTACTGCTCGACGTCATGATGCCCGATATGTCCGGCAGTGACGTGGCCGAGGCGCTGAAGCAGGACCCGGAGACCGCCGGCATCCCGGTGATATTTCTCACCGGGCTTGCCGCCAGGGAGGACACGGAGATGAGCCCGCGGGGAGGCTACAACTTCCTCTCCAAGGCGCTTGCCGGGGAGGAATTCATGGCGAAGCTGGTAAAGTTCCTGCCGTAGGCCGGAGGGTCGACATAATGCGCATTCTCGTCGCGGACGACGACGAACTGATACGGGCCCAGTGGCAGAGCTGGGCCGAGGCCGAAGGCCGCTCGCTTTGCCTCGCGTGTGACGGGCGGGAGGCCGTCGAAAAGGCGAAGCGGGAGAAGCCCGACGTGTGCCTGCTGGACCTGAAGATGCCCCGTCTCGACGGCATAGGAGCGCTGAAGGAGATAAAGGCCTCCCTGCCCGGTACGGAAGTGATCATCGTCACCGGTCACACCGATTTCGAGACCGCCGTTGCCGCCATGAAGGAAGGGGCCTACGACTACATCGCCAAGCCGCTGTCATTCGCGGACGCCGAGGCCGCCATCGAACGGGCTCTGGAGCGTCGCTTGCTGGTGGAGGAGAACCGGTATCTGCGCCGGGAGCTGGGCAGGGAGCCGGTGTACAGCGAGCTTATCGGGAAGAGCCCGGCCATGCAGGAGGTGCGGGAGAAGGTGGAACAGGCCGCGGGCAGCTCCGCCAGCGTAATGATACGCGGCGGGAGCGGCACCGGGAAGGAGCTGGTATCCCGCCTGATCCACTACAGGAGCGCGCGCGCCAAGGGACCGTTCGTGGCGGTGAATATTGCGGCCCTTTCGGAGAGCCTGCTGGAATCGGAGCTTTTCGGCCACGAGAAGAACGCCTTCACCGGGGCCGCGGCGGAGAAGAAAGGCAGGTTCGAACTGGCGGACGGGGGGACGCTTCTGCTCGACGAGATAAGCGAGGTGCCCCTGCACCAGCAGGTGAAGTTCCTGCGCGTGATACAGGAATCCGAGATAGAGAGGGTGGGGGGCGGTTCGCCCGTCAAGATCGACGTCCGGATCATAAGCACCACGAACAGGGAGCTCGAGCGTCTCGTCGAGGAGGAGAAGTTCCGCGAGGACCTGTTCTACCGGCTGAACGTATTTACGATAACCCTGCCTCCCCTGAGAGAGAGGAAGGAGGACATCCCCCTCCTGGCGAACCATTACCTCACCGTCTATGCCCGGAAGGAGAACAAGCCGGTTACGTCGGTATCCGAGAAGGGCATGCAGAGACTTTTGTCCTACAGTTGGCCCGGCAACGTGAGAGAGCTTATGCACTGCATCGAAAGCGCGGTCATCATGGAACAGGGGACGGGGCTTTCGGCGGAAGCCATCGCGGCTTCGAAGATCCCGGAGACGCTGCGGAAGGTGGGGATGGGAACGGGGCCTGCCGCCCTCAAGGACGTGGAGAGAGCCCACATCGAGGGCATACTGCAGTCGGCCGGGGGAGACAAGACGGAGGCGTCGAGGCTTCTCGGGATAAGCCGCTCGACGCTTTACGAGAAGATACGCCAGTACGGGCTCTAGCGTTCTCGGAAAATCGGGAACAGACACGATTCTACAAGATTCACGGGGACACGAAGGAATCATGTCCCCGGAATTCCCGGTCCGGATTCTCTATGATCGTAAATCGGACCGTATCATTTTACGATATTAGCGAATTTGGTCCTGACATTGTCCTCTCAGTTGGTGTGAGACTCCACAGAGGCGTGAGAAAGATCCCCATTATTCGTCAGGATGCCGCGGCAAGGACGGGCCGTTCGGTCTTCACGTCCCTCCGCAGCTCGCTCACCGGCACTATCTGCGTTCCTCTCTGGCGGTAGAGCCCGGTGTCGGCCTGCTGTATCAGCTCTTCCGCGGAACCGGCGTCGATCGGGTACGAGGCGACGCCC
>CAYMFW010000063.1:0-7313 GCA_964389785.1 uncultured Planctomycetota bacterium | reverse complement strand
TCACCTGGAGCGCCGTCGTGTCGGAGGAGCCCACCGCTCCGAGGCGATGACTCGAGACCGACTTCCGGATCCTTTCGGCCACCTTGCCGGCCGCGGTGCGGTCCGTGTCGGGGAGCACCACGAGGAATTCGTCGCCGCCGTAGCGCGCCGCCAGGTCGGCTCCCCGCAGGCAATCGGAGAGCACCCCGGCGATCTGCTTGAGCACCCTGTCCCCCTGGAGATGTCCGTAGCTGTCGTTGTATCCCTTGAACCCGTTCACGTCCAGCATGATCGTGCTCACCGGCCTGCCGGTGCGCTCCGCGTCCGCCACCGCGGCGGAGATCCTTTCCTTTATATATGTCTGGTTGTAGAGGCCGGTGAGGCCGTCGGTGACGGCGCACTGTGTCAGGCTGCGGCTGGCCGTGTCCAGCTTGTCCGCGCACCGGCCGATGTCCGACAGCTTTTCTTTGAGCTCTCGTATCATCTGGTTCGTGTAGTTGGCGAGCTTCTCGGCCTCGTCTCCCGAGGAGACGACGTGGAGGTTCCGGTCGCCCGATTCGCGAACGAACGACTCGGCGTCCCTGGCGACGGATTCGATGGCCTTCACGGACGGGTAGAGAAAGCACAGCGAGCCCACCGAGAGGACGAGACTGCCGGCCAGGCCTACCCCGATACTCCAGCGCGCACCCGCGAGGTTGGCCGTCTCGATGTCGAGACCCTCGACGAGATGTATCACTATCGCTACCATAAAGAGCATGGGCACCACGAACGTCAGACCGTAGAGGATGACCAGTTTCCGTCTCAGTCCCACCGAGCGAGCCAGTATCTTCTTCTCCATCTTGCACCTCCTGTGCCTGGTGTATATGCCAAAACCGTGCCAGGATTCCGGTTGGGGCGCGGTTGCGGAGGAGTTTTCTGCCCCCGGAGACGCGTCGCGGGTGACGTTCGATAACTCTCTTCAGGGTAAGGGGTTGAAGGTGCTTGCGTGACTCGTGTCGCAGAAGGGCGGAGAACTCATTTCTGCCTGCCCGGACGGTTGGGGGAGTCGGGTGGCTTCGGGGGTCCCTGGCGACCGGAATCCGTACCCGGATGTCCAGATACCATACAATGGAAACGCTTGCCAAAAAGCGGTACGGGCCTGATAATACGTGTTGTGGAGTAACCGAGGACCAGACCCAAATGAACAGCGAGAGTGGGCCGAACAAGGCATTCCTGCATGAGCTCGGGGCGCTGAAGGAGCGTATCGAGGACCTCGAGAAGAAGGGTCATGCCCTTCCTCTTCCCGACTCGGACGAGTTCGCCGAGCTTCATCGCGTGAAGGAGCGGCTGGAGCGGGTCGTCGCGGAAAGAACCTTCCAGGCGCAGCTGTATCTCGACCTGGCGGCCGTGATGTTCATCGCGCTCGACAGGGACGGCAGGATCACGATGATGAACCGGAAGGGCTGTGAGATTCTCGGGTGCGATCCCTCCTCGTGCAGCGCCGTCGGAAAGCCGTGGTTCGACACGTACCTTCCCGACCGGATGAAGACCCAGGTGCGCGTGGTGTTCGACCGGCTGATGGCGGGGGAGGTGGTGTCGGCGGAGTACTACGAGAACCCCATCGTCAACGCGTCGGGAGATGAGAGGCTGATCGCGTGGCACAACACCGTGCTGAAGGACAGGGAAGGCAACATCACCGGCACGATCAGTTCGGGAGAGGACATCACCGAGCGGAGGATGGCCGAGGAGGCGATTCGGGAGTCCGAGGCGCGGTTCCGCAGTCTGCTGGAACAGACCTCCGACGCAATATTCTGCTACGAGTACGATCCTCCGATACCGACCGGTATGCCGGCAGGCGAGCAGGTGAAGAAGCTGTACGACGGAGTGCTGGTCGAGTGCAACGAGACGTGCGCGAAGGCGTACGGCGCCGAGGCGCCCGGTGAAGTGGTGGGGAAGAGGCTCAGGGAGCTGTTCGGCGCCGAGAGGGAGAGCGTGGATAGCCTGTTCAGGGCGATGATCGAGGGCGGATACCGCGTCGTGGACGGTGAGGGCGTGGAGGAGATGCCCGACGGCACGAAGCGTTACTTCCTCAACAACGCGCACGGCATCGCGGAGAACGGAAAACTGGTTCGGATATGGGGTACCTTCCGGGACGTCACCGAAGCGCGGCAGGCGGAATTCGCGCTCCGCGAGAGCCGGGAGCGACTTTCGCAGTTCATGGACGCGGCGTCGGATTTGTTTTTCCTGCTCGACAAGGACCTGCGTCTCCTCGAGGTCAACCGAAGGGGGCTGGAGATCATCGGCCGCCGACGGGATGAAGTGCTGGGCAGGCACATGAGGGATCTCGTCCCGGACGCCGAGTCGTCCGGCCGGCAGGCGAAATATATGCATGTGCTGGAGACCGGCGAGCCGTTCACCATAGACCATTTCGTGCCGCATCCCGTCTTCGGTGACAGGAACTTCATCCTGACGGCTTTCAAGGTGGGCGACGGTCTCGGAGTGATCGGGACCGACTTCACGGAGCGCAGACGCGCCCAGGAGAACCTGGAGGAGGCCTTCGAGGAGATCAGCCGGCTGAAGGAACAGCTGGAGGCGGAAAACATATACCTGCGCGAGGAGGTGCGGCTGTCTCACCTGCACGGGGACATCGTCGCGCAGAGCGACGTGATGAAATCGATAATGTCACAGGCGGAGAAGGTGGCGCCGACGGACTCCACCGTGCTCATCATGGGAGAGACGGGGACCGGGAAGGAGCTTCTCGCCCGGGCCATCCATAACATGAGCAGTAGGAGCAAGCGCCCGCTGGTGGTGGTGAACTGCGCCGCGATGCCGGCGGCGCTGGTGGAGAGCGAGCTGTTCGGGCGGGAGAAGGGGGCGTACACCGGGGCGATCACGAGACAGGCGGGGCGCTTCGAGATAGCGGACGGGTCCACCATCTTCCTGGACGAGATCGGCGAGCTGACGCCGGAGGTGCAGGCGAAGCTGCTCCGGGTGCTGCAGGAGGGCCGGTTCGAGAGGCTGGGCAGCGGCGACTCGATCGACGTGAACGTCCGGGTGATCGCGGCCACGAACCGGGACCTGGAGAAGGATGTCGACGACGGCATCTTCAGACGGGACCTGTTCTACCGGCTGAACGTGTTTCCGATAACGATTGCGCCTCTTCGCGAGAGAGAAGAGGACATTCCGGCGCTGGTGTGGTCGCTGGTGAACGAGCTGAGCGAGAGGATCGGCAAGCGAATCGAGAGCATCTCTCAGGCCAGCATGGATGCGCTGAGGAAGCACTCGTGGCCGGGAAACGTCCGGGAGCTGAGGAACGTGATCGAGCAGGCGATGATCCGCGCGAACGAATCGACGCTCCGGATACAGATACCGTCGCGGACGGTCCCCGGCATGGCCGCGAAGGGACGAACGCTCGCCGAGGTCGAGAAGCAGTACATCACGGAAGTGCTGGAACGGGCCGGCTGGCGGGTGAGGGGCAAGGGCGGCGCCGCGGAGCTCCTCGGCCTGAAACCGACGACCCTGGACGCTCGGATGAAGAAGCTGGGGGTTCGCCGGCCCAGATAGCCTCCCATATTTCGTAGACAGTCCAAAATACACAGACCTCTCTGTGTGAGTTCCTCCTACGCGTCGCACCGTCGGCGGTTTCCTATTTATTTTATCGAGAACGAGTTACGTCTTTCAATCCGGCTGAAGATTCGTCTGGCACGGCGTGTGCAAGGATATGAGGGGACGGACCAGCATGTTGCGCTGAAAAGGAGGAATGCAGTGATGGAGCTCAGGATGGTGCTGCCGGTTGAAAGGAAGCAGCGGGAGCGATTCCTCGAGAGCGTGAGAGGTCTGGTGGCGCGTACCCGGGCGGAGGAAGGCTGCCTGGAATGCGGGCTGGGCGGGGGCGAGGATTGCAGGGGATGCGTGGTGCTATCGGAGAAGTGGCGGGACGGGGAGAGCCTGGGGGCGCACGTACAGGGCGGGAACTTCCGGAAGCTGCTCATCGCGCTGGATATGCTGAGCGCGCCACCGGAGGTGACCCTCGCGGAGCCGCCCGGGCAGGCGGTGGATATGAACATCGAAAAGCTGTGCCGCGTATTCGGCAGGTATGAACGGAAGAGTTGAACGTATGGAAGCGGGTGGGCGGAAACGGGGGAGAAGTGAGTAGCGAAATTGCTGAAGGGATGTGTGGAATGAGTGCGAAAACGGTGCTCGTCATAGACGACAACCGGAATGTGCTCGAGCTGATGAAGGAACATCTGCTGGACCTCGGTGTGAAACCCATCCTGGCCGACAACGCCCAGCAGGGTATCGACACGGCGAGGAGGAGGAAGCCCGATCTTCTACTCCTCGACGTGATGATGCCGGAGATGACGGGAGGGGAGGTGGCGGCGGCCCTGAAGAGGGACCCGGAAACCGCGCACATTCCCATCATCTTCATTTCCGGGCTGATCGACGCGGACGATATGGGAACGAAGACGGAAGGCAGTTACCGTACGCTCTCCAAGCATCTGTCGGCGGACGCGCTGATGTCGAAGCTCGGGGAATGTCTCGAAACGGTGAAAAGTTAGACTGTGCTCCGGTTTCGGAAGGAGTATCCGGGGGCACCGCCCGTGCTATGAGGCGACACACGGGTTAGTGTTCCCCGGAATCCTCCGAGCCGCGAAGCGGTCCGGGGACGGCGCCTGCATCGCGGAAATCGCTGACGACGCAGAGGCGCTGTCCCCTTTCTTTTGTTGGAGTCTCCACCAAGACTCCTTTCTGCTGCGGTCGGCTGCAGATTTCGCCTGCGTCGTCCTCGGCACGAAAAGTCCTCGACGACCCGCACGGGGTCGACTGCGGGCTTTTCGCACCTGCGTCCTCGCAGGCACAATCTTCGCACGACCTCGCGACGAAACGAGTCTTGATGAAGACTCCAGGAGTCTCCACCAAGACCCCTTTCTGCGTGATTCAGAAGGGAAATTAAAATACTGTCAAGGCCTTGACACTCCACCAATGTCGGGTATACTATGTCGGGTACAAAGCCTGGTTTTTCCTACCCAAGGGGGGTGAAGGCATGAGCGGGAAAGGATTTACGCTGATGGAGATGCTGATCGTGGTCGTCATCATAGGCATGCTCGCGGCCGTCGTGACGACCAATGTGCGGGGCCAGATGGCGAGGGTACGGGTGGAGACCACGACGGCCCAGGCGGCGGAGCTGAAGACCGCCATCAAGTCGTTCGAGCTGGCCCTGGGGCGTCTGCCGAAGCACCTGGACGAGCTGGTAGCGGTCGGCGGTCCGAGCTGGCCGGGGCCGTTCCTGGACGAGGAGAAGGTGCCGAAGGACGCATGGGGCGGCGAATTCCGTTTCGGCATCGAGAAGAAGAGGCTCCGGGTGACCTCCGCGGGCCCGGACGAGAGGTTTGGCACGGGAGACGATATCGTCAAGTAGGGATTACGGCAGGAAGCCCCTCGCCAGGATGGCGTCCACGACCCGGGAGAGGGCCAGATCCATCGCGGCGTGCCGCATCGTGACGGAGTTCTCCTCGGCGTAGCTGCGAACCTCCTCGAAGCGCTCGTTCATGCGCTCCTTCAGCCGCGCCTCGACCTCCTCGACCGTCATCTGCTCCCGCTGGGTTTCCTGGGTGTATTCCAGGTAGGAGACGAACACGCCGCCCGCGTTGCACAGGATGTCGGGTATCAGGAATACCCCGCGCTCGTTCAGTATCTCGTCCGCCGCGGGGGTGGTGGGGGCGTTGGCGCCCTCCGCGATCAGCTTCGCCTTTATCTTCTCCGCGTTCGCGACGGTTATCTGCGACCCGGCGGCGGCCGGGATGAGCACGTCGCAGTCCACCTCGAATACCTCGTCGGCGGACGCGAGCGCGGACGCGCCGAATCCGCTCACCCCGCCGGTTTCTTCGACGTGTTTCGAGAGCGCCTCGACGTCGAGACCGTTTTCGTCGACGATGCCTCCGGAGAGGTCCGCGACCGCGACGACCCTGGCGCCGCGCGCGACGGCCTGGAGCGCGGCGATGGAGCCGACGTTGCCGAAGCCCTGGACGGCTATCCGCAGCTCTTCGATGTGGAGGCCCAGGAACGCGCACGCCGCGGCGATGCAGTGAACGACCCCTTTGCCGGTAGCCTGCTTTCTGCCGACGATGCCGCCGAGCACCAGCGGCTTGCCGGTGACGAAGCATCCCCGGGGGATGGACGTGCCGTCGGAATAGGCGATGCAGTCCCGTATGTGTCCCATGTCCGTTTCGTTGGTGCCCATGTCCGGAGCGGGCACGTAGATCTCGGGGCCTATGTGCCTGCGCATGCCGCGGGTGAAGGAGCGCATGACGGTCTCCTTGTCCGCCGGCGACAGCGTCCGCGGGTCGCACTGGATGCCGGCCTTGCCGCCGCCGAACGGGACGCCGATGAGCGCGGTCTTCCACGTCATCTCCATGGCCAGGCCGGTGACGTCGTCGAGGGTCACCGTGGGAGTCATGCGGATGCCGCCCTTGGAGGGGCCCAGCGCGTCGGAGTGCCTGACGATGAAGCCGGTGATGTTCATGATCCGGCCGTCGGAGAGGCTTGGATTGCCGCACCACTCGATCTTTTCCTTGGGCTTCACCAGCTTCTCGTGGAGCGCCGGGTCGATACCCACGCGGCGGGCCGCGCCCTGCAGGTTGTGCAGCGTGGTCGCCAGGATGCCGTCGGTGCGCGCGTTATCGGTCATGATCCCTCCCGGGACAACTATGGGCCTGCGCGCGCGGAAAGTCAAGCGTGCGCCGCACACGGCCCCGCCCCTTTACCGGCGGCGGATAATCTGCAACAATTGCCCTCGGGAGCTCACTTTATATGAGGAAAGCACTATGCCGTCCGAAGCCGACCAGAACCCCATACCCGGGTACCGGATACTCGCGAAGCTCGGTGAGGGCGGGATGGGAGCGGTCTACAAGGCGCAGCAGCTCTCCCTCGACCGGACGGTAGCGATCAAGATCCTCTCCCCGCGGCTGGCCAAATCGAAGGATTACACCGAGCGATTCCTGCGTGAGGCGCGTATTGCCGGCGGGCTGAACCACGTGAATATCGTCAGCGCGATAGACGTGGGTCACACGGACAAGTACTACTACCTGGTGATGGGGTACGTGGACGGCACGACCCTACGGGAGATCGTGAAGGAGAAGGGCGTGCTGGACGAGGAGTACGCGCTCCACGTGACGATGCAGATCGCCCGGGCGCTGTCGTGGGCGCACCACAGCGGGATCGTGCACCGGGACGTGAAACCGGACAACATCATGGTGGATGTGAACGGCACGGCGAAGCTCTGCGACCTGGGACTGGCCCGGCACGAGGACGCGGAGGCGGCGATGCTGACGCAGAGCGGGATGATGGTGGGCACG
>CAYMFW010000062.1:0-23971 GCA_964389785.1 uncultured Planctomycetota bacterium | reverse complement strand
CCCGAGCCCCGTCGAGGGGGAGGCGCCCAATTCTGTAAAGGGCGCCGAGAATGAGCGAGGCGAGACTCCGTCGGCAACGTCAGCCGATGATCAAAGGGATGACGCGGGCCTTGGCGGCGTCGAGGGTTGGCTGGTCCTTCGCTTCGACGATGAGGCGAAGCAGCGGCTCGGTATTCGACTTCCGGAGATTCAGCCACCAGTCCCGGTACTCGCAGGTGAGGCCGTCCAGCGTATCCTGACGCGCGTCCGAGAATTCCTGCGATATCCGGTCTATCACCGCGTCCTTCTCCTCCACCTCGAAGTTGGTCTCGCCGGTGCTCGGATAGCGCGCCACGGAGGCGACCAGCTCGGACGCCTTTTTTCCGGACGAGCTGAGGATCTCGAGGAAACGGATGAGGGCGATGGCCGCGGAATCCACGTAGAAGTTCTCCTTGAAGTAGTAATGGCCGGCCAGCTCCCCGCCGAAGAGTGCGTCGAGCTTCTTCATCGTCGCTTTGATGAATGCGTGTCCGACCCTTTCCCGCAGCGCCTCGCCGCCGGCCGCCTCCACGTCCTCGCGGACGGCCCGGCTGGAACGCACGTCGTAGATTACCCTGCCGCCGCCGTTCCGCCGCACTATCTCCGGACCCAGGATGGCGGTGGCGAGATCTCCCCGTATCATTGCGCCGTTCTCGTCCACGAACACGCATCGGTCCGCGTCGCCGTCGAACGCGGCGCCGAGATCAGCTCCTTCCTCGCGGACGCGGCGGGCGAGCTCCGCCAGGTTCTCTTCCTTGAGCGGGTTCGCGTCGTGATTGGGGAATGAGCCGTCCAGCTCGAAGAAGAGAGGGATCACCTTCACGGGGAGCTTCTCGAGGATGGGGGGGAGGGTCATCCCGCCCATGCCGTTCGCCGCGTCCACGACGAGGGTGAGCGGCTCGATGTCTCCTGCTTTCGACGCCACGTGCTCGGCGTACGCGCCGAGCACGTCGATCGTCTCGACGCTCCCGCCGGCGACGGGCGACACCGGGCTCTCCGCAACAAGTTTCTCGATCTCAGCCAGCCCGCTGTGGTAGCCCATCGGCTCCGCGCCGCGACGGGATATCTTGATGCCGTTGTACTCGACGGGATTGTGTGACGCCGTCACCTGGAAGCCGGCGTCAGCGTCCAGGTGCACGATGGAGAAATAATTCATCGGCGTGCTGGCCAGGCCGACATCGAGACACAGCGCTCCGGCATCGGCCGCACCGCGCGCGACGGCCTCCGCCACGGAGGGCGACGAGACGCGCATATCGCGGCTCACCACGACGCGCTTTGCGTTCAGTATCGAGGCGACGAAGAATCCTACCTTATACGCAACGTCCTCGTCGAAATCCTCGCCGTAGATGCCGCGGATATCGTAGGCTTTGAATATCCCGGCCACTACCCGATCAGGCTCTTGGCCAGGTCCACCGCGCTCGCGGCGTCGGGAGCGTACCCGTGGGCCCCGATCTCGTCGGCGTACTCCTGCGTGAGGGGCGCGCCTCCGACCATCACCTTCACATCCATGCCGGCACTGGAAAGCTCGTCCAGCACCGCCTTCATCTGCGGCATGGTGGTCGTGAGCAGGGCGGACAGCGCGATGACCTGCGCACCCGACTCCTTCACCTTCTCGAGGAACTTGTCGGCGGGAACGTCCACGCCGGCGTCCACGATCTGGAAGCCGCCGCCCTTGAGCATCATGGCGACCAGGTTCTTGCCGATGTCGTGAAGGTCGCCCTTCACCGTTCCTATCACGACGGTGCCGGCCGGCTTCACGTCGCCCTCCGCAAGCTTGGGCTGAAGGACCTCCATGCCGGCGTTCATCGCCCTGGCGGCGATGAGCACCTCGGGGACGTAGAACTCGTTGTTCTTGAACTTCTGCCCGACCACGGACATTCCGGCGACGAGCCCGTCGTTCAGGATCGTGCCCGCGTCCACTCCTTCGTCGATGGCGGCCTGCACGAGCGAGACGACGTCATTCTTCTTTCCGCTGATAAGATTTTCTGCGATCGCGGCCATGTCAGCCATCGGTTTTCTCCTTTTCAGGTTCTTTCTTTTCCGGTACTGCCTTCTTTTCCGGCTCTGCCTCTTTCTCCGGCTCTGCCTTCTTTTCAGGTTCTGTTTTGTTTTCCGGTACGGCGTTCTCCTTCGGTTCTGTTTTCCTGCTCTTATCTGACAAAATCTCGGCCAGTCTGGCCCCGGCGTACTCCGTCCACGGCGATGCGTCTTCCATCGCCGTCAGCCTCATGTAAAACCCCCTTGCCAAATCAACCTTGCCTGCATTCTCCGCGCACCGTCCCGCGTCCCACAGGCTCTGTGCGGTGAGCGGTCCGTCTTCCTGAGCGAGGGCGGCGAATTCCTTCATCGCGTCCTCGTATCTGTCCTGTTGTTCCAGCACGCAGCCGAGCGACTGCTTCGCGTAGGGCGCCGCGGGGTGCCTGCGCCACTTCCTGCAGAATCTTCGATAGAGCTCCTCCGCCTTCTCGAGGTCCTCCTTCTCTCCCCGCTCGAAGAGAAGGGTGCCGGCCTCCATGATGTAGAAGAACTCCGCGTCCGTGCCCATGGCGACGTCGTTCGTCCACTTCACGTCCTCGGCCTCGTCCATCGCTGCCACGGCGGGCCACGCCTCGTTCGATCGCTGCTCCATGTGAGCCAGATAGAGGATGAGGCCGATGCCCGACAGCACGGCGATGAGGATTCCGCCCGTAATGTGCCGCCGATAACGATGCATCGACGTGCCGTACCGGGCGAGGTTCCGGACGTATCGTTCTTCGGGAAGCTGACGCTTTCCGACCTCAACCTTCATCAGTCAACCTCGATGACCACGTACGCGTAACCGCCCCTGCTTTCGACGACCACCGTGCAGCGCTCGCTCTTCTTCGTGTGTTTGAAAATGAGCTTGGGTTTCGTCTCGAGACCGAGGCTTACCGTCTTCTGCCAGCCGCTTATCGGCATCTGCTCTTCGAAGAAATCTACCACTCTCTGGAGGGAGGCCTTGCCGCGATAGTGGAGTTCAGCGAACCTGACACCGCCGCTTGCCACGTACGTCCACGACTCGCCCGCAAGGTAGTCGAAGCCCCGCGGGGCCGGTACGTCACTGAAGCGGAGGACGGACGCGATCGGGAGCTCCAGACCCGGTACCGTCGCCTCGTCGGCGGGTATCACCGAGCCGCCGGTCCCCCCGCATCCCGCCGCGAAGATCATCAGTCCCGCGCAGATCACAAGCATGATTCTCATGACACTTCCTCCTCTTTTGTTGCTGCTCTCTACCGAATTGCCAGCTCTGACTACACTTTCCGACATGTTAGCAGAGGGGTGCAAGTCAAGTCAAGCCAGGTGCGAGAAAGCCCCTCGCTCATTCTCGGCGCCCGTTTCGGAATGGGGCGCCTCCGAGGCAGGGCTCAATCGGCCAAGGAAATGTCCGCCTCTCGGCGAACAGCCGGTCGAACCCAGAACCCGCTCGGGGCATTCTCGCACCCGGCTTGGCTCGTGGAATCGGGGGAGAGGGGCCGGTATAATGCCCGCTCTTGTGTAGTGGTATTACAGGGAGGATTTCCCATGCAGCTCAAGAACAACCTGTACGTTATCAGCCTTACCCACTGGGACCGGGAGTGGCGGTTTCCGTTCCGCATGACCCGGATGCTGCTGGTGGAGATCATGGACGATCTGCTGCGGATACTGGACAGCGACCCGGAATTCGTCTGCTTCCACCTGGACGGGCAGACCGTGCTGGTGGAGGACTATCTGGCCGTCAGGCCGGAGAACACGCAGAAGGTGGTGGATTACGTCAAAGAGCGCCGGATCATCATCGGCCCGTGGTACGTGCTACCCGAGGAAAACCAGATGTCCGGGGAGTCCCTGGTACGCAACTTCCTGTGGGGGGAGCGGCTCGGGCGCCGGTACGGGGGCAACATGAAGGTAGGCTACTCGCCCACGTCGTGGGGCCAGGTGAGCCAGATGCCCCAGATAATGAGCGGATTCGGCGTCGAAAGCATCATGTTCTACCGGGGGATCGCGGCCGAGCAGATACCGGGTAATTACTATGTGTGGGAAGGTCCGGACGGGAGCAGGCTGTTCGGGGTGAAGCTGGGTGACTACGCCCGCTCCAGCTATTTCCACCTGGTGGACCGGCCGGTGGTCTTCAGCCGCACCCGGAAGGACCAGTCGCACGACTGGGGGATCGGCGGAAAGCCGCTGCGGGTGTGCGATTCCGGGTCGATCACGCCGTATCATTTCCACCACCCGCCGACGGGCTGGTATCCGGAGCGCATCGAGGAGGCCTTCGGCGAGATCGAGAACGTGGACCTCGGCACGTGGGAGACGCCCTTCGCGCTGGCTATGGAGGGAACGGACTCGATAGGCGCGTTCGAGCTGAACTCGAAGATCATAAGAGAGGCGAACAAGCTGGTGACGAACGACAAAAAGGTCGTTCAGTACCGGCTCCCCGACGCGATAGAGGAGGCCAGGGAGTTTCTGGACGAGGGAGACCTTCCGGTGGTGAAGGGGGAGATGCGCCACCCGCTGCGCAAGGGGGTGTGGACCGACCTGTACGCGGAAGTGCAGGCGTGCCGGATCCCCACCAAGTACGCGAACCGCCGTGCGGAGTTCCACCTTCAGAGGGTCGCGGAGCCGCTCGCGACCGCGGCGTGGACGCTGGGCGTGGAGTATCCCGCGGTCTATCTCGACGACGCCAATTCGATGCTTCTGCAGAACCACGCGCACGATTCCATAGGGGGGTGCGGAATGGACCCGGTTGACGAGGATGTGCGCTACCGGTTCCGCCAGGTGGACATACTCTCCGAAAACATCGCGGAGACTGCGCTGCGGGAGGTGGTGGGGCGGATGGACACGTCCGGCATACCGGCGGAGACGATTCTGCTGATGGTGTTCAACAGCCTTCCGCGTCGGCGAGGCGAGACGGTGCTGGGCGAGATTGACATCCCGCGTGATCTGAAGGTGAGGGATTTCACCGTGCAGACGTTCGAAGGAGAGGACGTGCCGGTGCAGGTGCTGGAAAAGGACGACTTCCTCGCCGTCTTCAATCACCCGCAGGAGCTGCCGCTCCGGACCTGGTGTGACCGGTGGAGGTTTCGCTTTGAGGCGGCCGGCATCCCCGCCATGGGCTGCCGGGTATTCAAGGTGGTTCCGCGGAGCAGGCGTCCGAAGAGCAATTCGAACATACTCGCCGGAGCCGCCGCGATGCAGAACGAATTCCTGAAGGTCGAGATCAATCCCAACGGCACGGCGGACGTGACAGATCTGGAGGAAGGCACCGTGCTGAAGGAGCAGAACCTGTTTCACGACCGGGGCGACGTCGGAGACCCGTGGATAGGCGCGTTTCCCGAGAACGATACCATCGTTACGTCTGCGGACGCGAAGGCGAGGATATCCGTCATCGAGGAGGGGCCGCTGAGCGCGGCCGTCGAGACGCGTGTCCGGATGGATCTGCCGGTGGCCGCCACCCGGGACACCAAGGCCCGGAAGAAGGAGACCCGTCCGGTGAACATATCCACCGTGTACCGGCTGGTGAAGGGTGAGCGCTTCGTGCGCATCACGACGACGATAGACAACACGGTGGAGGACCACATCCTGACCGCCCGGTTCCCGACGAAGGTGACGACGGATACCGCATGCGCCGAGGTGGCGTTCGATGTGGTCGAGCGGCCGATACCCCATCCGGACTGCACCGGCTGGCGGGAGCCGTACAAGCCGGTCCAGCCGCAGCAGAATTTCGTGGACCTCTCCGACGGGAAGCGGGGCGTCGCGGTGCTCAACCGGGGGCTTCCGCAGTACGAGGCGGTGGACGACGACGACCGGACGATCGCGCTGACGCTTCTCCGGTGCCACAAGAACTGGAACTCGGTGCGTCTGGCCTACTACCCGGACCAGCCCGGCACACAGCTGATCGGCACCCACACGTTCGAATACGCGCTGATGCCGCACGCGGGGGGGTGGGACGACGCGGGGGTCATTCACGAGGCGGAGAAGCTGAACGTGGTCCCGATGGTGGCGGCGGCGGGACCCGGGCCGGGCGAGCTTTCCGCGGACGTCTCCTTCGTGGAGCTGGAAGGGGACGGCCTGGTCATGAACGCGTTCAAGCGGGGCGAATGGGACGACTCCCTGATAGTGCGTGTCAGCAATCCGACGACCAGGGACATCAGGGGGGCGGTGACGCTTCATATGCCGGTTTCCAGGGCCGAAGCCGTAAACCTGATGGAGACCGAGGTCCGGGCCGCGCTGGAATGCGTCGAGGGACGGATTTCCGTGGAGCTGCCGGCAAAGAAAATTCTTACGATCAGGTGCCGTCTCTGAACACCCTTGACAGAGTGCTTTCTGTCTGTAAAATCAGGGATATACGTTAGTTTTCCCATGACGGGAGGAAACCATGCAGCTGAAGTGCCCCCATTGCCAGAAGCTTCTCAACGTACCCGATGATCTTGCCGGCAAGAAGGTGAAGTGTCCGAGCTGTGCCGGCATCTTCGCCGTGCCCGGCACGACGACCGTGCCCACCGCGGCGCCGCCTCCTCCGCCCCCGTCTCCCCCGGCACCGGAGCCGGCACCGGAGCCGGCTCCGGAACCGGAGCCGGAACCGGAGCCGGAACAGCCGGATGAGCTTGACGAGCTGGAGCCCGAACCGCAATCGACGATTCCCACACCCAAGCCGGCTTCCGCTGCGAAGCCGAAGCCCGCGCCGGAGCCTAAGAAGAAACCCGCGTTTACCCCGCCCAAGAAGAGCGCCTCCGAGAGACTGGCCGAAAGACGAGGGAAGACCACCCGCCGCGTGATGAGGGACGGCGAGGAGGTGGTCCAGAAATCGGGCAAGGGCAAGATCATTCTGATCATCATTATCCTTCTCCTCGCCGCGGCGGGCGGGGCGTACTACGCCCACACGGAGGGATTCGTGACGCTTCCCTTCCTTCCGAGACCGGCGCGGCCGCCGCTCGAGGTACCGGTGACAGAGGAACCGAAGGCGGAGGAGCCGGCCGTCGAAGAAGCCGGTGAGGTCGAAGAGCCTGCGGCTGAAGAATCCGGTGAGGCGGAAGAGCCGAAGGCCGAGGAGCCTAAGGAAGAGCCGAAGGTCGAGGAGGCCGAGAAGCCCAAGGCGGACGAGGCCAAGGCGGACGAGCCCGACATCAAGGAACTCGAGGAAGACGAGCCCGATATCGAACTTCCCGGGGCCGACGAGTAGGCTCCGAGGAGACAGCCGATCAGACGGGTCCTGGCAGCGCTCTGCATCGTTGCCGCCCTCCCCGTGCTGGCGGGAACCCTCTACGTTCTCGACAAGATCATAAGCCGTCCCGCCCGTATCGAATTCGCGCGGCGCGAGGACGATCTCCAGACGGTTCGCGACGCGGTGATGCGCTGCGAGTACGAGAACGGTTCGCTTCCCGATTCGCTCGACTCCCTGGTTCCCCGCTATCTCAGGGAGTCGCAGGTGACATCCGGCGGAAGACCTCTTTACGTGTACAGCCGCGAGAAACGCAGTGTGGCGATGGCTGAGGGGGCGACGATACGGGGAATCGTTTCCCGGGAGTGGCCGCCGATCGAGTTCGTTATGCCGCCCCTTCCCGCGCGCGCGGAACCGAAGCCCGTTGACCAGCCGGAGCCGGTTCTCATTCCCGAACCGGAACCGGCTTCCGAACTCGCGCCGCCTCCGGTGAAGAAACCGGCGACCGTGACGCTGATGGTCCCCGGGGGTTCGAAAGGCGCCGAGCCGCCGGAAGGGGCGCTGGTGATCGAAGCGGAGCATTACTCCGAGCTCAACTGGGGATGGGAGGTTCATCCGGACAAGGATGCCGGCGGCGGCGGCTACATCATCTGCAAGGAGGGAACGACCACCGGCTCCGCCCAGTGCCACTGGGGCACGTACAACTTCTACGATATCCAGGAGGGCGAGGAGCAGAGCGTGCTGAAGTACCACTTCAGTCTTCCCGAGGCGGGCCAGTACTACATCCTGGGCAGGATGTTCGCGACCTGCACCCACTGTTCCAACTCGATCAACGTCGGCGTGGACACGGGCGGGCTCAAGCCGGGGAAGAAGGTGAAGGATTACTACGGGAAGTTCATGGGGAGCTCCGTGCCGTTCCGGTGGCGGTGGACCCACCGGGGAGGAGGTGCAGTTTATCTCAAGAAGGGGGACCATTTCATACATATATTTCCGCACGAGGACGGGCTGCGGATCGATCAGCTGATGCTGCTGCCGAAGACATCCCGCGGAAGACGGGGTGCGGATGCGTACAGGGCCAACTTTGCCGTCAATCGCGGGACCGCCTTTGCGAAGGAACATGAAGCTCCGGTGGATCTTACGTTCGATCTGAAATCGATGGTGATGACGGAAGGGATGCCCTGCGCATGCAGCCTGGCGGTACGGAGGATACGGGAATCGCAGGGGACCGGCACGGTCAGGGTGTTCCTTCGCGAGGCCGGTCCCGGAGGCGACGACCTGCGGATAGGGGAGTTCGTTCTCGATCTCCCGACGCTCCCGGAGCTGGGATTCATCCCTCTGGACTTCTCGTGCGTCGACTACGGAAAGCTTCCCCGCCGGGAGTACCTCCTCGAGGCCGAGCTGGCGATCGACGGAAAGACCGTCGCCGGCTGTGACGTGCCGCTGATGCACCCGTTCGAATGGAAGGTGAGCGACATGTTCGAGTACCTGGGCAACTCCCAGCCGGGACCGCTCGACGGTGACGGGGGCGAGGGGGCGTGGCAGCCGTTCAAGGACTCCAGCTGGACGCCTCTGGGGGTGATGGATTTCGGCGTGCAGACCGTCGGCAACAGCCTTCACGCTCCGGAGATGAGGACGATATACGCCGAGACCGAGATCGAAGTCCCGGAGACGGCGGCGTATATGCTCAAGGCACAGTCCGACGACCAGATGATCCTCTGGATCGACGGGAAGAAGATCGAACAGATCGACACCACCCGGTCGGTCATTCGCAACTCCCGGCGATGGAAGACGCAGCTCGAGAAGGGAATGTACACCGTCCGCATCCGGGTCAATCAGGGACGACAGGTGCCGAAGCTCCAGGGCGGCTACTGGCAGGCGTCCCTCCGATTCCGCACCGCCGACGACAGCGTCTCGAACGTCACCGGGAAGTGAGACGTTCTTGCCCTGATGCTCTGCAGAGGATATAATTCGGGCATCAGGCAGATCGTTCGGCGCATACTCTTGAACAGGGGGAGGATTCCATGAGAAGCAGTAAGAATCGCACGTTTGCGTGGCTCTGTCAGGCGGTCATGTCTGCGGCGGCGATCGTTTCGTCGGCGGTCGCCGCGGACGCTCCGGCCGCCCCGTCGCGGGGCATACTCGACACCCACAGCACCTGGCGGTGCTGGTTCCTGTGGGGGGGCGAGGTCGTGAAGTGGGAATCCGGCGAGGTGGCGCCGGTCAAGGAGGTAAAGGAAGGTAAGACGACCAAGCGCGTAAAGGGCGAGGGTGAGGTGGCGCTCTCCGCCGCGCCCCCGGCGGAATGGAAATCCGCCGGGTTCGACGACACGTCGTGGGCGCCCACGCCCGGACCGATACTGCACGCCGACTACAGAAAGGATCTCGCCGTTCTTTACATGAGAGGCAGATTCGAGGTCGCCGACCCCGGTGCGGCGGGGGACCTCTCCTTATCGATCGGCTACCGCGGCGGGGCCATCGTCTACCTGAACGGCGCGGAGATCAAGCGCGCTCACATGCCGGAGGGGGACGTTACGCTGGCCACGCCCGCCGAGGCGTACCCCAGGGAGAGCTACGTGGACGACAAGGGGGTGCTTCTGCACGCGTACCGCCTGCCGAAGGGACAGGAGCCGCCCCAGGCGATGAAGGACCGGGTGCGCACGCTCACTCACACGATACCAGCCGCGTCCCTGAAGAAGGGAGTCAACGTGCTCGGGGTGGAGCTCCACCGTGCGCCCACGTCCGAGATCTATTTCATCGCGCCCAAGCCGGAGGGCAAGGCGTCAAGAGGGGCCCCCTGGTCCCTGCTTGGGTTGCACAGTCTGAAGCTCGAAGGGAAGGGCGCTGCCCTTTCCGGTGCGGTGCCGGATGGAACAATGAGGGTGTGGCCGGCCAATCCGCTCGTCGACACATGGGACACGGACGACGGCGAGCCGCGGGAGAAGCCGGCGGTGTCCATCGCCGGCTCGCGAAACGGCGCGTTCTCGGGCGTCGCATGCGTGAGGAGCTCGAAGCCGATAAAGGGACTGAAGGCGGAAGCCGGCGCGCTGAAGCAGGCGGAAGGAGACGCCTCGATTCCCGCCGAGGTGATACAGGTGCGCTACGGGGTCCCCGGCCAGGCCGCCCCGCAGGATTCTCAGCGCCGCCATCCCAAGGGGGCGACGTATCTGGGGGTGCTCGAGGAAAAGGCCCCGGCCGAGGTCGCCCTGCCGGAGGGCGCCTCGGGTGTCACCCGCGCAGTCTGGCTCACCATCGGCGTTCCCGAGGACGCCAAGCCGGGTGACTACAGCGGATCCGTGAAGATAAGCGCGGAGGGCGTGACTCCGGTCGAGGTGCCCTTGTCTATATCGGTTGCAGACTACGTGCTCCCGGACAGAACCGAGTACGCCTCCTGCGCCAACCTGATACAGTCCCCGGAGACGGTCGCCATCCAGTACAAGGTGAAGATGTGGTCGGACGAGCACTGGAAGCTGCTCGACCGCACCTTCGAAAGGATGGCGGGAGTGGGATGCAAGGTGGTCTACGTCCAGGTGATCGCGCACACCAACATGGGCAACGAGTTCTCCATGGTCCGCTGGATCAAGAAGGAGGGCGGCGGATGGGACCACGACTTCTCCGTGGTCGAGAAGTACCTCGACATCGCGATCAAGTACCTCGGCAAGGTGCCGGTGGTATGCGTCTATGCGTGGACGCCGACGATGGGCGGGGGCGGGTTCGCGAAGATAGTGGAGAAGGCCAAGAACGACTATCCGCTCCACTTCACCGTGCTGGACCCCAAGACGGGGGAGATGACGACGGAGACGGGGCCCGACTGGGGCGCGCCGGAGAGCGTCCCGTTCTGGCAGCCGGTGTTCGACGGGATCAGGAAGATCCTCGCCGATCGCGGGATGGAGAAATCCATGGCGATCGGCATGGGTTCGGACCGCGTTCCCAGCAAGCAGGCGATCGACGATCTCAACAAGGTAGCTCCCGAGGCCGGCTGGGTGATACACGCGCACGGCAAATACACCAGCTTCGCCGGGAAGCCGGTCTCGCTCGACGCATCGGTATGGGGCGTCAAAGAGCCGCGCGTTTCCACCGGCGGGCGTTACAGGCCGGGATGGACGAACGGGACCATCATGACGGTATTTCCGCGGTTCGGAGCCGGTTCGATGGGACACGTGCGCCATGTATCTCCCATCGGCGTGTTCCATGCCGCGGTCGAATGCTATCAGGCGTCCGGCTACAACGGCCTCGGGCGGGTGGCGGCGGATTTCTGGGGGGTGGTGAAGGCGCGCCGCGGAATGGGAACCGTCCTCGACCGCTTCAAGAGCTGGCAGAGACCGGGAGTGCCCACGATGGGACACGGGGAGTTCCTCCATCCCGGCCCCGAGGGTGCGCTGCAGTCCGTCCGCTTCGAGGCGCTCCGGCTCGGCGTGCAGGAGTGCGAGGCGCGGATATTCATCGAGAAGCTGCTCTACGACAAGGCAAAGAAGGAGGCGATGGGGGCCGATCTCGCCGGCAGGGCACGAAAGGTCCTCGATCAGCGTATAGAGGAGCTGATACGGGCGAAGCAGGACCGGAGCGGCATGTACTCCATCGCGACGGATGCGAGCTGGCTCGGCTACGCGGCCGAGTACTCAGAGCGTGCGAAGAAACTGTACGAGCTTGCAGCGGAGGTACGGGCAAAGGCGCCTACTCCGCAGCCGGCGGCGGCGCCGGCTCCGGCTCCGAAGTAAGCTTCGCGACCTCGGCGGCCGCGTCGTAGAGCTTCTTCGACATCGTTTGCCAGTCGGACTCGTAGAAGAACTTGACGGCCTCCGTCTTGATCTGGTTGGGCCGCTTGACCTCGCCGCCGAAGGACTTTACGATGAAACGGACCCGTTCATCCAGAAGGTTCTGGAGTTCCTTTGCCTTCCCGCCCAGCTTTGCCTTCTTCGCCTCGTCCAGGAGCGCCCTTTCTATGAATATCCTCGCTTCGCATTCCTGGATGCCTTCCCGGAGCATCTCGAAACGGATTGTTCCCAGCGCCCCGTTCGGTCCGGGTGAGATGTAGGGCTGTACCCGCATGTTGAGCTGGCTCCAGGACGACTCCGGGAAACGGGCGGATATGGAGCGCTTGTACTTCTTCTTCCCGCTGCCGCCCTCGATGACCGGCCAGAAGTCGAGTCCCATACGTCCGAAGCCAACCTGACTTCCCGCGATGTTCAGCTCGCCCAACAGTCGGCTCCTCACCAGCTGAACCTGGTAGCCCGGCTTCCAGATGTCCCTGTCGTTCATGGCGACGTACCGGCGAGGGTTCTTCCTCTTCCAGCCGTACGTGCGGCCTCTCTTCTTGTCGGGGTACGGGTCTCCGGGAAGCTGAGTCTTCCACACAGTGGTATCGTAGCCGACCAGCACGCCGAACTTGCTCATCGGGCTTCCGTGGTTCTGGTCCGCCCACAGCGCCCAGGGAGCCACCTCGAGCAGATTTTTCACGGTCGGCTCCGACGGCTGGGCGCCGTCCTTGAAGAGACCGTGGCAGATGACCGCCTTGTCAACCTTCCTGTCCTGGAATATCTTCCACAGGCCGTCGAACACCGGCTTCCAGAACGCCTTGTAGTCGTCGGGGTACTTCGGGAAGTCTTCCTCGCCGTGGCTGTGGATCGGCCCCTCCACCATGGCGGTCTTCTTCGTCTTGGGGTCGTACAGCGTGTAGAAATTCCCGAGGCATTTCGGGGCCTCTCCGTGCTTGTGCCCGCCGCCGACGTACGGCTCCCAGTCGTACATCACAATCACTTTGGGCCTGCCGATTTCCTTGATGAATGCGTCCAGGTACTTCTCGGCGGGGGAGAAGTCGTGGGTGAACGAGCCGTCCTTTCCCTTGATCCATCGCACGTGGGTCTCCTCGTTTCCGAAGTTGCTCTTCCCGGAGAGGTGCAGGTACAGCGTCTTGTTTCCCACCTTGGCGATCTGCCTGAAGCAGGTGCTCACCATCTTCATGTGCTCGTCCGACCAGAGCGGGGCCTTGTAGTGGAGCGCGACCGATTCCGGTGACTGGATGAAATCCACGAACGTGGTGTAGTCGATCGGGTCCGGAAGGACCCATCCGCATACGGTGAGATGCAGCGGGATATTCTGCTCGCCCACGGTCAATGTTCCTTCGTACAGTCCCGGCGCCGCGTCCTTTGGGATATTCACCGTCACCCATACCGGCTGGGTCTTCGCCTCGGCGGGGGGCTCGCCGGCGAGCGTGTCGAAGAACGGCGTCTTCGATCCCTTCGTGTGCTTGTCGGCGACGGCGTAGCGTACCTCGACGGCCGACGCCGGGATGACGGCTTCGCCCTCCTCGAGCTTGAGATCCGACAGCACCGCCTTCGCGTTTTCCGTCGGATAGTCGCCCACGATCACCGCCACGCCGGAGAACCCTCCGTTGGGGGTGCCCACGATGCGCATCACCGCCTTGGGGTCCGCCCTGTCGGCGTAGTCGGTGCCTCCCGTCAGCGGCACCGACGGATTCGGCGTCCAGACGTCAGCCGATGCACAAGATCCCAATGCCAGGACGGTCAATACAACTGCAGCCGGAGTTCCCTTCATGTCCTCTCCTTTCAACCATTCCCATCTGGTCATATGTGTGATAGCCGGTATGCGGCGGCCCAAAACCGCTTCGCTCTATCATGTCGCCGCAATTTCTACAGGTACTTGATCATGCAGACGGTGGTGCTGCGGCCGCCGTTGAAGAGGTACATCACCTCGTCCATGATGCTGCTGATCATAAAGATGCCCCTGCCCCCGGCGATGCCCCAGGACTTGCTCTGGCAGATGTCCTCGAAGTACTGCGGGTCGAATCTCTTTCCGCCCAGGTCCTTCACCGTGACGATGAGGGTGCCCTTGGTCCGGCCGATCCCTATCGTGAAGTCCATCGTCGGGTTCTCGCTCGATCCGTGATTCACCGCGTTCGTGGCCGCCTCGTCGACGGCGGACACGAGCTGGTTCCGCAGCTTTTCGTCGAGGCCGAGATCCTCCGTCTTCTCGTCGAAGTAGGCGCGGACGCGGGAGAGGCTCTCGATGGAGCACGGAAACTCGATCACGTCGAGGTTCAGCTCGGGCGGGAATATCCGGTCTTCCGTCAGCGATCCTGCCATCTCGGCATCTCCAGCGTGACCATGTTTCTTCCGTTTTTCTCGTCCTTCTCCACGCGTACGGTGCCTCCGTGCGCGTCCATTATGTGGTGTACGAAGGCCATACGGATGCTGGACCGGCCGACGCCCACCGTCTTCGTCTGGATGATATCCTCGATGAAGAGGTCCTTGTCGTCGAGCGTGCCGTCGGAGGCGGTCCCCGATTGATGATCCCCGTAGTCCCAGACGGTGAGCCGGGTGCTCTTCTTGTCCGCGGAGACGGTACAGCCGATCTCGCCCTCCGGCGGGGCGGCGGCGATGGCATTGAGGAGCAGGTTCGCTATCGCCTGGAAGAATCTCTCCTCGTCCACGTACGCGTGCACCGGCTCCGCTCCCTCCGGGGCCGAGACGGTCAGCTTCTTCCTGTCGCAGAACGACTTCATGTCGTCGGCGGCCCGTCTCGCCATCTCCACGAGGTCGAGATCGTTTCGACGCAGCCTGAGCGGGCCCGCCGCCAGCTCGGCGAAGTACAGCAGCTTTATCGCCAGCTCCCTGAAGAACTCTATGTTCGAACGCAGCATGCCCGCGGTTTCATCCCCGGCGAGCTTCCCGGATTCGACCATGTTCCTCACTTCCTTCCGGAAGACCTCCAGCGGCTCGCCCAGCTTGTGCGCCACGAAGTTCAGGAACTTTGCCCTGGTCCTCTCGCGGTCCCTGTCCTCGGTGACGTTTCTCATCGCCATGATCAGGCCGACCCGGGCGCCCGATGAATCCGTCAGGTACGTGACGCTGCTCTCCAGGATGGTCTCCTCCGGCGTCAGCAGGACGATATCCTGAGTGCAGTTTCCGTCCACGTTCTTCACGTCTTCCAGTATCGACCGGAGCTTGATGTTGGCGCCCTTCACCGAAGCGGCGTTGAAGATCAGCTTGGCGGCCGAGTTCATGAAGGTGATATCGTAGTCCGCGTCGGCCACGAGCACCGCATCCGTCATGCTGTTTATGATGGACTCGATGTTCCTCTTCTGCTCGTCTATCTCGTCGTACAGCCCGGCGTTCTCGAGCGCGACCGATGCCTGCGCGGCGATCCCTTCCAGAAGGGCGGTGTCCTCCCTGGAGAACCGGACCCTCTTTCTCCGGGTGTCCACACAAAGCACGCCCTTGGTCACCCCGCGGGCCCTGATCGGAACGCAGATGGCCGACATGATGCCGGAATCCACGATGCTTTCGCTCCCGTCGAAATCCTTGGATGCGTCGTTGCTTGCGTAGGTCTCACCGGTCCGGAACACCCTGAGCGCGATGGATTCGGAGAACGGCGCGTCTTCCTCCAGGTCGATGGCGGCGTGCAGGCTGCGCGTGATCCTGGGAACCAGCCTTTCCGACGCCGGGTCATGCAGCATCAGAACGCCCCGTTCCGCCTTGACGGTCGCGAGGGCCATGTCCATGATCGCGGCGAGAAGATCGTCCGTGTGCAGGATGGAATTGAGCGCCTCGGAGACCGCCAGGAGCACCGTCGTGCGTTCCTGCGCGACGCGTGCCTTGTCGAGCTCCTCCGCGCTCTCGGAGAACGATTCCCTGAGGAGGTCGAGATCGATCAGGAGGGATTCAGCATCCTTCCCGCTGATTCCCTCATCGCCGATTCTGGACAGCGTGTTCGCCAGGGTATCGAGCCGTGCCTGCAGGCCGACCACCGGTCCCAGCACCTCGGTCCGATCGAGGCCGGCGCCGGGGATGACCCTGGTACCCGGCTCCGGCGTGCTCTGCAGGCGTCGGATGGCCGAGATGGCGTGGTCCACCGGGGACTCCGCCTCGAAGGTGAGGACGGCGTCGCCGAGCCGCAGCGTGTCGGCGTGCTTCAGGTACGCCTCCTTGGCGCGGGTGCCGTTCACGAAGACGCCGTTGGTGCTGTTGAGGTCCACGACGCGCGTGGCGCTGCCGACGGTGTGGATCTCCGCATGGCGTCTTGACACGCCGTCTCCGGATATGGGCATGTCGCAGTTGGGATCGCGCCCGATCGACTGGACACCTTCCCTGATGTTGTGCCGTTTTCCCGAGTTCGTTACCAGATCCGCCATGTGCGTTGTGCCCTCAGGACACCATCCTATCGCGTAACGCCGTCCGAGGCAAGAGTCGTTGCAGCCATCCGGCTCGGCGTGGACTCCGGGTTGCGGCAGGCTCCTTCGCTCATTCTCGGCGCCTATGGATGCGGAAATGGGCGCCTCCGAGGACGCGCTTCGACCGACCAATGAAGAGCCTTCGGCCTGTCGGTCTCACCACGAACCCGTTCAGGAACCTGCCGCAACCCTCTGGACAAGACCGCGTTTACGGCGTAAATTGCGCTTTGGATACACGAAATCGAGGGCGAAGGTTCTATGTCCGTGCAGATTACCGAGCTTTCTTTTCTCGACCAGCTCGCCGGCCGATTCAGCCTTCCCGTTCCGGAGCATCTCGAGGCCGGCGCGCCGCGGTCCGACGTGCGTGACGCGTTCGAGCGGTGGGGCGGCAAGGGGGTGGTGAAGGCGGACGTGCTGTCCGGCGGGCGGGGCAAGGCAGGCGCTGTGGCGGTGGTGGAGGACCCGCAGGAGGCGGCGAAGGAGCTGAGACGCCTCGCGTCGGTGGAGGTGCGCGGCAGGCAGGCGCGGACCGCGTATGTCTGTCAGTTCATCGAGGCGGACGTCCAGGTGTACTCCGCGATCACGTACGACTCCCGGTCTCTCGGTCCGTCGATCACGCTTTCGATGAAGGGTGGCGTGGACATCGAGTCGGTCGGCCCGGAGGACAAGCGGACGATGCCGGTGGACGTGTTCAAGGGATTGGACGCGTACCAGGCGTCCAACCTGCTCACCGGGCTCGGCTGTCCCAAGGGACTGATCTCGATCATGTCCCGTACGCTGGTCAGTTTCTGGGACATGTTCATCTCGACCGGCATGCGGATGTGCGAGGTGAACCCGTGGCGCATCGGCGCGGACAGGAAGCCGTATGCGTGCGACTTCAAGGCGGTCTTCGACGAGGCGAACTACAAGCTGAAGAACCCGGACCTGGACTTCCCCGAGTATCCGGAGAACGCATCCGAGTTCGAAGAGGACATGGCGGCGTGGAACGCCTCGAGCCATCAGGGCCAGGCCCACGTGAGCGAGTTGGGAGGAAATCTGGTGCTGCCCATACTCTTCGGGGGCGGCGCGAGCACCATCATCGCGGAGACGCTGGAGATCGCCGGCGGCAGTCCGATATTCCTGTCCGACTTCGGCGGCAATCCTCCGTACGAGAGGATGTTCGGCACGGCCGTGCGATGCTTCAGGTACCATCTGAAGGACGCGTCTGCGCTCCTCATCCTGGGGGGCAAGGCGAACAACACGCTGATTGACGTGACGTTCCAGGCCATCGGCGACGCGCTCTGCGCGTACTTCGACGAGCACGGGCGGGTGGAGATGCCGGTGGTGATCGGCCGGGGCGGTCCGCGGATGGTGCCCGGCTTCATCGCGATGAAGGAGATCCTGGAGTCGCTCCGTCTGCCGTACGTGATGTTCGGCCACGATACCCCGCTCACCCTGGTGGCGGAGTATGCGGCGCGGCTCGCGAAGTTCGTCGCGAAGAGGAAGGGGGCCGGACGTGAGGGCTAAGCGGCTCTCCGGGCTCCTGAAGAAGGGCGACCGGGTCGCGGTGAGCAACATCACCGGGCGGGAGGCGTCGAAGGTGTCCGCCGTTTCTCAGGCGTACGCCGGGAACATCGTGGGCGGCTGGGCGCTGGGCAAGGGCGGGCTGGAGCTGGACGTGTCCGGAAAGGGTGCGATTCCGGTGTTCGCCAACTGCGAGGAGCTGTACGCGAAGCTTCCTAAGAATAAGCATCCCAACAAGATAGTGATATACTCCCCGCCGGAGGCGGTGTACGGCGAGGTGAAGGAGGCGATCGAGTTCGGAGGCAGGACGCTCCAGACGATCTTCGTGATAACGGAGAACGTGTCGATAGAGGTCACCGCGAAGATCCGGTTCCTCTGCGCCGGCGCGAACGTGGACCTGGTGGGGTGCAACACGCTCGGCGTGATGAACACCCACGACCAGGTCAGGGTCGGAGCGGTCGGAGGCGACGTCCCGGAGGAGAGCTTCGTTCCGGGAAGCGCGACGATCCTTTCCAACTCCGGCAACATGGTGAATACGATCGCCAGCTACATGCTCTCGGCCGGTATCGGGACGCATTTCGGCATCTCCACCGGCAAGGACGTCCTTATAATGACGCCGCTCGTGGAGTACCTGAAGCTGGCCGCGCGCAGCGAGAAGACGAAGCTGATCGTTCTCTACGTGGAGCCGGGCGGGCTCTACGAGCAGGAGGCGATCGAGTGGATGATCGAGAACAAGTTCAGGAAACCGGTGATCGTGTACGTTGCCGGATGCCTGATGGAGGGGCGGGACGTCTCCCTCGGGCATGCCGGTGCGGTCGTTGAGGGACCCCAGACGAGCGCGTCGGGAAAGATGCGGGCGTTCGACGAGTATTTCGGGGCGGGCCCGTTCGACCCGCACGAACGGATGCGCGGCGCGAAGGATCTCGGGAAGAAGGTGAAGCGGGGCATCAGAGTGACCGCGCTGCACGACCTCCCCACAGCGGCGAGAATGGTATATGACGCACTCGGGTGGAAGCAGGATTTTCCGATTCGGCACGAGCTGAAACTGAATCCGTGGTTCGTCAACATGCGGGAGCTGGGAACCAGGCTTCCCGCATCGCTCTTCCTCCGGGAGGGAAAGATCCCGGAACCGTACGGGACGCAGTTCTCACGGAGCCTGAAGGCCTCCATCGGTCTGATACCCGCCCGGCGCGACATGCGCATGGCTTCCCACGCGTCCTCGCTCGACGAGGACGGGCAGAGGATCTACGGCTATCCGCTGACCGAGCTGATGTCGAAACATTCGTTCGGAGAGGCCCTCATCCTGTCATGGACGGGAGAGCTGCCCCGGCACGAGTTCGAGGCGCGGCTCGTGGAAATGGGACTGACGGCGTCGCTCTCCAACGGTCCGGGGACGATATCGGCCCAGGGCGCGAAGCTTTCGGCATCGGCCGGCAATCCGCCGAACGTCGCGATGATCGCGGCGCTCTCGTCGATGGGGGACGTGCACGGAGGCAACGGCCGGAAGGGCGTCCGGTATCTGCTGAGGGTATTTGGCAGCGGCAAGCTGAGGGATCCGTACGCGAAAGATCCGGGCATCGACCTGGCGAAGCTGGCCCGCGACACCGCGAGGAAGTTCAGGAGGGCGAAGGACGCCGCCAAGGATTCGGGCGTGGACTACGAGCGGATACCGTGCCTGGGACACCCCATCTTCAACGATCAGTCGGTCAATTTCGATCCGCGCGAGAGAGCGATCTTCAAGGCGATAGAGGACGCCGGGCGCCGGAACGTGTTCCTGGACTTCTATCACGAGCTTGCCGCGGCGCTGCACGAGGCGGGCGCGGCGAGCCGGGTGTGGGCCGTTAACGTGGACGCGGCGCTGGCGAGTATCTGGCTCGGCGTGTGCTGGGTCCCGCTGATGGAGGGGCGGATCACCGCGAAGCGCGTCGAGAGCTGCGCGTTTCTCGGGTTCGCGCTGGGCCGGGCGGCCGGCGGCGCGGCGGAATTCCTGGATCACGAGGATTACGGGACCCCGATGGATATGCGTGCGAAGACGTCGGAGTGCCAGTCGCTCACCCGGCCAAGGGAGCTGCCTGAATAGCACGCAACCACTCGATCGGACCACGAACCCGCTCGAGAATATCCCGGACGACGGGTTGGATGCTAGTCTTCTTCCTCGACCTCAATGCTGAGCAGGTGGTACTGGCCGCCGCGCTCGACGAAGCGGCATTCCACCTCGGTCTTGCCGGGCTCGAGCGTCTTGACGATAGTGAGAACCCTGGCGTCGGTTCCCGATAGAAGCAGGATCTTCCTGCCCTTGAGGTTCTCCCAGTCCTTGCCGGTCTCCTTCACCTTCACCTCGATGTGCTTGTGGGTGGCTTCCACCGAGGTCACTCTGCCGACGATGCTTCCCTTGCGCTCGGCGACGTCCTTGAGCTTGACGACGACCCATGCCCCCAGTCCGGGGCCGATGCCTGAGTTGACGAAGACGCTCTTTCGTTCGAAGTCCTGATATCCGTCGGCCGTCACCTCGATCTTGTACCTTCCGGGAGGAAGCCCCTCCAGTTCATAGACTCCGTCCCTGCCCGACTTCGCCTCGACTACCTTCTCCTCTTTCTTTTCCGGCTTGTCTTCCGTCTTCCTGTCTTCGCCCTTCTTCTCCTCGGGCGCGCCGATGTCAGCCCTGAGCTTCGGCCGCTTTCCCTTCTCCGGCTCCGCCTTCTTCTTGACGAGCGTGGCCTTCAGTGCGGCGCCTTCGACGGCGGATCCGTCCTTCTCCGCCACGACGTAGCCGACGATCCTTCCCGGGCCCTCCTTCGGTTTCTTCGCCTTGCGGAACAGCTCCAGGAACTTCACCCGGGCGTCCTGCAGCTTCTTGAAGTTCTTCTGGCGGATCTCGTCTCCCGGGGGCTCCCCGGCGGCCCGGATCGCGCCGGACAGGTCGCAGCTCCTCCGCGCGGTGGTTATGAAGCACTCGTGAGAGCCGCCGCCGTGGCCGCCCGTATCGAACGTCTCGTACTCGTTGATGCCGTCCCCTCCGACGGCCGGGGTTCCGACGGCGTAGTTGGGGTTGGAGTACTGCGTTCCCCGGTACGTCCAGATCACGAAATAGGCGGTCGTGCCGTTCCCCAGGATCACCTGGGCCTCCGAGTCCTCGTTGCCGTCGTACACCTCCACGCCGCCGATGATGACCGGCTTGTCGTCTCCCGCCTGGAGGGTGGGGAAGACGGTGGTCCCGTAGGCCACGATCACCCCGTCGTAGTCGTCCATCGGCTCGGGATAGACCCACTCGACGTCCATGTACCCGCTTCCCGCACCGATCTGGAACTGCGATACCGACGGCAGGGCGGGCACCGCGGGCGTGGCGGTGACATAGATGGGGTCGCTCAGCCGGTACCCGCGGTACGTCCATATCGCGAAGTAGCCGGCCGTCCCGTTTTCCAGGTCCACCGATGCCTCCGTGTCCGTGTCGCCCCTGTAGAGTTCGGTGCCCGACGCAATCTCGATCTCCCTGTCGTCCGTCACGTTCAGTGCCGGGTTTCCGGCCGTGTCGTAGACGACGATGACGCCGTCGTAAACCTCGCCCGCGCCGGGATAATTCCAGGACAGGTCTACGACCCCGTCGCCCGCCTCCACGTAGAACGCCTCCACCTGGGGCACCGGCGGCTCAGGCGCCAGAAGAAGTTCGATGGCCTTCTCGAGCAGCGCGACGCCGTTAGCACCGGTGTTGTTCCCGTTATCCGGCGGCACCCTCTCGAACATGAAGGACAGGAACATCGTCCGGAACCCCGCCCAGATCGACTCGTCCTTCGGGTACATCGTGCCGATCACGTGGCCGTGTTCGTTGAAGAAGAGGGATTTCGCCTGCGTTCCGGGGAGCAGTTCGGCGGCGTAGTCCCAGAACATGCTTCCGTCGTTGCCCTCCAGCGTGATTTCCATGTCGTCCGGGCCCACCAGCGTGCCGGTGATGCCGCCCACCTGCGGGTCCGGCAGGTACCCGCCGCTTACGTTCAGGTAATCGTTCAGGAAGTCGTCGGTAACCGGGCCGTCCGCGTTGACCAGGAACATCAGGTCCTGCGACACGAGAAGAAGGTTGCCCCTTCCGTCCAGGTAGTCCGGCAGGACGGAGTCCTTGAGCGTGTCGAGCGCGCCGCTTCCCGTCCACGCGGTGTTGTAGATCACCAGGTCGTACGGCGACAGGTCATCCTCTGTGGGCAGCCCGTCCAGGTCGATATGCCACATCGCGAGGCCGTAGCCGAGAGTGCGGAGCGGGTCGATGAAGAACGGCTCCGTCACCATTCCCCAGTCGTCGTCCACCAGCAGGATGCGCGGCCGCCCGATCGGTATCCAGACGGACGACTGGGAGGTGTAGCCGCCGTCTGCCGCGAACGCCAGCGTGATTTCCGCGATGCCGCCCTCCTCCGCGTCGGCGGCGACGGTCAGCGCGAACGTGTCGTCCTGCGGACGCGCCTCCCCGGCCGGTACGTCGCCGAAGGTGCCGGCGGCGTTCGTAATGGTGACGTCGGCCGACGCGCACGCCGCGGTGCAGGTGACGTTCGTCGCCGCGGTGCCGAGGTTGCTGACGAGAAGGCTGAACGTCACTGTCTCCCCGGGATCCGGGATCTCGTCCGCGTCCCCGGACGTGTCGTCGATCATCACGGTGTACTGCCACGGGTACCGGTACGAGGAGGCGATGTTGTACCGGAGCGGCCGGGGGACGATATCCGGCGTGGCGGCGGCGACGGCGGGATCGACGACGTTGGCGGCGTTCACCCTTCCCGCGCCCGCCAGGGCGGCCCGCGCCTCGTCGTTGCTCAGAGCGTCGGCGTTCCGGACGATGAGCTGGTACACCTCCGTGGGTCCGGCGGCAGGATTCTTCGAGAATATGAGCCCCGCCACGCCCGACACGACCGGGCTGGCCATGGACGTGCCGTCCATAGTGTCGTAGATATCGAACGTCCCGCTTACGTCAGCGTCCTCCCCACCGTCCATTATGCCGTTCATGTTGATGTCCTCGCCGACCACGGTGCTGTAGATGTCCTTGCCCGGCGCGGCGACGTCCACCCACTGGAGATCCGCCGGTCTGAACCCGCGGCTGCTGAAATCGGTCAGCTCGTCCGCCTGCTCGGTCGCGGCCACGGAGAGCACGTGGTCGCACGCGGCCGGATAGAACGGGATGGATATGTCGTCGTTCCCCGCGGCGGCCACTATCAATACGCCTTTGGAATGGGCGTACGTGACGGCGTCCTGCAGCGGCCGGCTCGGCCACTGGCCGCCGAAGGAGCAGTTGATCACCTTCACCTCGTGGACCGCCGCGGCGATGACGATACCCAGTATGATCTCGTCGTCCCACAGGTCGGTCTTGTAGCAGACGAGCTGCGCGTTCTGCATCACCCCGGTGACGCCCTCACCGTTGTTGCCGACCGCCGCGATGATGCCCGCCACGTGGGTGCCGTGCGTGTCGGAGGGATCATCGGGCGACGGGTCCTCGTCTCCGTCCGCCAGGTCCCAGCCGTTCACGTCGTCCACAAGCCCGTTGGCGTCGTTGTCTATCCCGTCACCGGCGGTCTCGCCGGGATTCGTCCATATGTTCGCGGCCAGGTCCGGGTGGTTGACGTGCACCCCGTCGTCTATCACGCCGATCTTCACGAGGCTTGCCGCGGTGTCCACGTTGCCCCAGGCGCCCGCCGAGTCGATTATCGTATGGTGCCACTGAGTGGCGAGTTCCGGATCGTTCGGCGCAATCGGATCGGCGCACTTCGACCGCTGGTAGTTCAGCTCGGCGTACGTCACGATGCTGCTCGCCCTGTACTCGGCGAGGAGTTGCTCTGCCGTCTTGTTACCGGTCGCGCGGATATGATACAGCGATATCTGGGTGATCTCGCTGACGATCTCGGCGCCGACCTGTGTATTGAGCGCCGCGATATGGCCAGCGGTCGCGGTGTTCTTGAACTGCACCAGCGCTTCGCTCTCCGCGTACGAAGCTCCCTCTGCCGCGTAGCCAACCGCAGGCACGGCGAGCAGAACGGCGATCACTGACATGAGACATACGGTATGCTTGAGAAACACGGTATTCCTCCCTCGAATAAGACTGTTTGCATATTATACGGTCTTTTCGGGCAGTTTGCAGAAGA
>CAYMFW010000061.1:0-24079 GCA_964389785.1 uncultured Planctomycetota bacterium | reverse complement strand
CGTGCTCTGCCTGCGACTGGGCTGCTGGTTCGCGCTGGTGGACGCGTCCCTTTCCAGATGCCTCCTGCTCTCCCTCGGCATCTCCGCGCTGATGGTCATCTGTGGCATGATCACCGTGCTCATCTGTGCGATGGCCATCCACGGAAACTGGCGCCCGGCGGTGCCGGTCATCGCGGCGATCATACTGTGGCTTGCGGACATAGGAGCGACGCTGCTGCTGGCGAAGCACTTCCTGAGATGCAGGTGGCGCAGCGTAATCACCGTGTTCGTGATGGCGCACTTCGTCTTCCAGGTGATCGTCCTGATTCTCTCCGTGGCGCTCATCACCGTTCCGAGTCTCGCCGTGTTGCGACAGGCGACGCCGATCGGGCTGTAGGACTACTTCGCAAGCGTCTTCCTCGCCGCCTCCGCCACGTTCTCCGCGTGCGGGATGCAGAACTGCTCCAGGTTGCGGGCGTACGGGAGCGGAACGTCCGCACCGGAGACCCGTTCCACCGGGGCGTCCATCTCGTCGAACGCCAGTTCGTAGATGTTTGCGGCCAGCTCCGCGCCTATACCGCAGACGGGAGGGCACTCTTCCACCGTGACAGCGTGATGCGTCTTCGTCACGGATTCGACGACGATATCCTTGTCCCAGGGGCGAAGCGTCCTGAGGTCTTCGCAGAGTCTCTCGGGAGGAAGCTCCTCACCCGCCTCTGCGACCGCGACGGCTTTCGCCACCGCATCTTCCACCCTCTTGTCGATTTCCTCGAATTCCTCGTCGCCGATCTCGAAATCGCCCTTGATCGCTTCTTTCAGCTTCGGTATCGGGTCGCGGCTCTTCCAGAACTCGACCTCTTCCTTCGAACGGTACGTCGCCGGATCGGACATCGAATATCTTTGTCGAACAGGTGCATCGACCCGCCCCTGCCCTTGCAGCACCCGTCGGAGTGTCCGAACAGCTCCGCCATGCACTTGCCCGGGTCGCCTCCGCGGATGAGGTAGTAGACGAATATCCGCCGGCTTTCAGACGAGAGAGAACGCCAGCTCTCTTCCAGCGTCGGTTCTGAGCTTCTCCAGAACATTGTCCCTGGAGAGCCGGTCCCCTCCTCCCGCGTTGATGATGAGGTCCGCGTCCCACACGATCCGGAACTCTGGGGTGTCGATGTCGCCCCCGGTGTGGTGGCTTCCCACGATCCGACAGACGTGCTCTATCGTCTCCTCGTCGAACCCGAGATCTTCCATGATGCGCCGCGCGATCGGAGGACCCTCCTTCTCCTGGTACTTCGCGGCGGACGAGCCGTGCTTCTTCTCGGCCTCGTGGATACCGATATCATGGAGGAGGGAGGCGGCGATCACCACACGCGGGTCCCCCCCTTCCTTCTTCATAATCTGTTCCGCCACGTCCAGGACGGAAAACGCGTGGGTGATACGCCTCTCGTCCCCGTCGAACTCGGCCTTCACGGCGTCAACCAGGGCGTCCGCAAGCGAGCCGCGGCCCGCTTCGCCGGGGTCAAGGTCCTTGGGATCGTATCCGAGGCACTCCCTGGCGTGCTCACACCATTGCGCGCACCCCAGGTTCACCTTGGGATTACGGACGATCTTCCCGCACTTGCGGCATCGACGGCTTCCCTCATCCCTGAAGAACTCTACGGGACTGCCGCAGAAGCCGCAGTCTATCTCAAAGATATCCTCCGGCCTCCAGAACATCATGTTCTGGCCGGGACAGATCGTCTTTGCCATTGCCGCTACTCCTTCGACACCACTCCGCCCTGGATCCCGATCGTGTGGAAATCCGCGTACGCGAAGGGCACGCAGTCGGCCGCGATCAGCAGCTCCGCGCCCTTCAGATACGGCGCCTGGGAGGGCACCAGCATCAGCTGTACCGGCCACTGCCGGAACTCTGACGGCTGGGAGCCCTCTTCGGATACCGGACCGTCCACCTTGCCTGCGGCCGCCCCGGCGCCGAAGTCCATGACGCGGGCGCCCGGACATCCTCCGTGCGGCGCATGCCCGCCTCCCGGACCGGAACCGGGCAGTGCAATCCCTTTTTCTTTCAGGTATGCCACTGCCTGATCGAAATACTCCTCGGCCCCGTGTTCCTTGAGGTGATGGAGATGCACTTCCTTCCCCGGCTCAGAAATTCTTGGCCCGTTCCCGGGCCTCCACTATCGCCTCGTCCAGCCTCTGCTGGGCAACCTCGGGGCCTCCCATCAGCGTGGGCTCTATCACGATCGAACCCACCTCCGTGAAGCCGATGAATCCGAGGATGCCCTCCAGATACGGTTTCTGCTGATCGTACGCGGCCGCCGCCGTGTCCGGGGCGTACTCCCCTCCCCTGGCCAGGATCAGCAGTGCCGGCTTTCCCGTCACCAGGCCCGAGTACCCGGTATCCGGTGAATACGAGAACGTGGAGCCGGGCTGCACAATCACATCGAAATACTGCTTCAGCCGGTACGGGATGCCGAAGTTCCACATCGGAACCGATATCACGATCTTGTCGGCCCCCGTAAACCTTTCGATCTCCTCGAGCACCGCCTTCCACGCATCCGCTTCCTCTTCCGTATGGACCTCGCCGTGCATGATCCGGTACTTGCCCGACACGGCGAGGGCGTCGAATTCCGGGATGTCGCCGGCGAGATCCAGAGTCTCCACCGTGTCTCCAGGGTGCGCTTCTAGATAGCCATCGAGGAACGCCTCCGCAACCCTCAGCGAATAAGACCGCTCGCCCCTGGGCGAAGCCTGAATATGCAGTACTCTTGCCATACTACCATCCCCCTCTCTCGTGCCCTAACGGCACGGCGCCTGATGCTACCCGACCTTGATCGGCCTGGTCGCCGCCCATTCGCCGTGCAGATTACAGCGGGCGACGGCGCGCAGCGCGCCGAGGTCACGATCGAGAGAGACACACACCTTCAAGACCGGGCACGTCCTCACCGAGGTGAGATCCAGCCCGGCGACATACACGTCACCCGCGTACAGATTCACGTATTCGATATAATGCCCGACCTCGTTGGGATGCGCGACCAGCTTTCCGACTTCCACCAGCACATCGAAGCACTCACCCGCTTTCACCGCGTCCGGCGCGGTTATCACAGGAGTGTGCTTCTTCTGCAGATCCGTCGCCGAATCAAGATCTTTCACCTCATTGACCTGCGCAAAAAGGTCCGGCAATGCCTGCTCTGCCATAACGGTTCCTCCTTCCCTCAAAAACAGCCGGTTACCCGTCTCCATTTGTCCAGTCAAGATCATCCAGCGCTTCGCGGAGAAGATCAATCGACACCGGCTTCTCGAAGTAGTACTCGACGCCGTAGATTCCCGCCTTCTGCCTCACGTCATCGCTGCCGTAGGCGGTAATCAGCATGACGGTGGTGTCCAGCCGGCTCTCGTGTACGAAACGGGCAATCTCCAATCCCTCCTCTCCGCTTGATCCCGTCAGTCGCAGATCGGCGATTACCGCCGTATAGCGGTATTTCTCGAGCAACCCTATCGCATCTTCCTTCGTCTCGGCGGTATCGACGCAGATGTTCGGTGACTGTATCACCTTCTTGATCGCACACAGGAATGTGCTTTCGTCGTCTACGATGAGAATTCGCCTACTGCCCATATATATCACTCTCCTGTCCTCCCGATGAATAGCAAGAAGGATGCCAAGACCGAACCGGACCAACTAACCGTATCCCCATACTATGGTTAGAGAATTTCCGGGTCCGGCCCGCGCTTCTCATTCGTGCAACAACCGGTCTCACTTTGGACTTTGCCCGTGCGCTTCAGTATCATTGATGCCCCTGAGAGATGCGAAGGCTGGTTTTCGAGGAGGAGGACGCGTGAAGAAGTACAGATGCAACATTTGCGGATACGTGTACGACCCCGAGGCGGGCGATCCGGACAATGGCGTCGAGGCTGGCACGGCTTTTGAGGCTATTCCAGACGACTGGTTGTGCCCCGAATGCGGGGCGGATAAAGACAGTTTCTCTCCGATAGAGGAGTAGCACATGGATGAGCCGGCCAGAAAGAAGCTGGAAACGACGACCGTTATCTGCAAGCAGCACCAGGGATCGTACGACGAGATAGGCAGCGTGTACAGGGAACTCTACGAATGGGTCGGCAAAAACGACGTGAAGACGGCGGGAGCCGGGTTCACCGTCTTCCTGAGCCCTCCGAACGAACTCGACTGGAACTCCACACTTTTCGAGGTCTGCATCCCCGTCGAGGCGGCTCCCGAAGGGATACGGGACGTGAGCGTCAAGGAGGTCCCCGGCTGTCGGGTGGCGTCCGCGGTGGTGAAGGGGCCATACTCCGAGGTCCCGGCGCATTACACCGAGATGCTCGCGTGGCTGTCGGCGATGGGATTGGCCATCGAGGGACCTCCCCGCGAGGTCTACCTGAAACGTCCGAAGGCCGACGGCAGCGACGATCCGGAGGAGTTCCTGACAGAGATACAGTTTCCAATCGCAGACGACGATTGACACATGTAAATGATTCGGTCCTCGGACGAGCATACTATAACCGTCAATGAAAAGGTCACCTTCTCCGCGAAAGAAGACACCTCCCTCTTTACGTCACTGAGAGAAGCCGGCATACCGGTCCCGACGGTCTGCGGTGGCCGCGGACAATGCGGAAGATGCAGAGTCAAGGTCCTCGCGGGGGGAGGGCCTCTGACCACCTCAGAACAGCGACATCTTTCCGAGCGGGAGATCGCAGAGAACGTGCGGCTTTCATGCCAGATTCGAATTCGCGGGGATGTCGAGGTCAAAGTGCCGGACGAGCTCCTTGCGGGCAAATCCTACCGGGGAAAATGCGAGCAGCTTCGCGACCTCACCCATGACATCAAGCTCGTTCGTATCCAGCTCCTGGAGCCGGAATCGATAGATTTCAGGGCCGGCCAGTACATACAGCTGGAGGCCCCTGCGTACGGCGGCAATCCGAAACCGGTGTACCGCACGTACTCGATGGCGTCTCCGCCAGCGATGACCGACACGATCGAGCTGGTCATCCGGCTGGCCCCTCACGGAATCTGCACCACGTGGGTGCATACCATCCTGAAGGAAGAAGGAGCGCGGGCTCATCACGGAGATGCTCGAACTGCATGAGCAACACGCTTCGGAAAAGGAGGTCTACGCGTGCGGAAGCCCCGGAATGATAGACGCGTGCGTCAAGGTGCTCACCGGGATGGGCGTCCCGGAAGAGCGGATATACTTCGACAAGTTTGTGTAAGGAACTCACGCATGAAGAACATCCATCTGGTCTGCAACGCGCACCTGGATCCCATCTGGCTGTGGGAGTGGGAGGAGAGGGATGCACCTGCCGTGTGAACACCAAGAAGCATGGGGACAGACCCCCTTCTGCATGCAGCTGTCGGCTGGGTGTTGACGAGCGGGTTCGTGGCGAGACCGACGGGCCGAAGACCCTTCAATAAAAGGGTCTGTCCCTGCTTTTTGCGTCTACTTCGTGTCGGGGATGGAGACGACGACGGGGCCTTTCAGCTGAGCGCGGCACGCAAGCCGGTGCGGGTTGTCCAGTCCGAGACTCAGCAGCACATCCTTCTCGCCGTCGGTCTCCTCCGTCAGGTTCTCGACGCCGTCCTCGACGAGTACCGCGCACGACCCGCAGACCCCCTTCCCGCCGCACTCGCTGGGGATCTCCACCCCGGCGGCGGCGGCGGCCTCGAGCACCGTCTTGCCGGACGGAACGGTAGCCTTGGTGCCTGACGGCAGAAACGTAATCTCGGCCTCCGGATGTTCCGTCTGGCAGCAGCCGGCCTCGTGGTCTTCCGCCTCGGCGGTCTTGCCGGTCTTCTCCCGGTAGTCCTCCACGGCGGACCTCAGCGCTTCCTCGGCGAGCACGGAACAATGCAGCTTCCTCTGCGGCAGGCCGCCCAGCGCTTCCGCGACCGCGCGGTTGGAGATCTGCAGTGCCTCGTCGATGGTTTTCCCCTTGACGAGCTCGGTGAGCATCGAGGAGGTCGCTATCGCGGCGCCGCATCCGAAGGTCTTGAACTTGGCGTCCGCAATACTGTCTCCCTCGACCCTGATGTAGAGCTCCATGATGTCGCCGCAGACCGGGTTGCCGACATGCCCGATTCCGTCCGCATCGGGTATCTCACCCACGTTACGCGGATTCATGAAGTGGTCCATCACCTTTTCGGTGTATTTCTCGTCGACTGCCATCACAGGCCCTCCCCGTACCCCCCGTCGGGTCGTATCAGCGCATGATTCCTTCGGCCCCGGCGACTCTGGCCGGCACCGAATAGATGTTCATCCTCGCGCCTCTGACGAACCCGATCACGGTGACGTTGAGCTTCTCCGCCACCTCTATCGCCAGGTCCATGGGAGCCGACCGGGAGAGCACCATCGGTACGCCCAGCCGCGCGGCCTTCATTATCAGTCCTCTGGAGATCCGCCCGCTCGTCAGCAGCATCTTCCCCTCGGTCGGCACGTCCTTGAGCAGGGCTCTGCCGAAAACGCGGTCCACCGCGTTGTGCCGGGCGATGTCCTCGGCCATGATCTCCAGTCCGTTGTCTCCCGCGAGGCCGGCGGAATGGACGCCGCCGGTGGACTTGAAGAGCGCGGACTCGTTCTGAAACGCATGATATATCTGCAGGATCTCGCCCGGGTCCGTCACCGGACCGTCAGGCAATGCTTTCAGCTTCGCGGCCTTCTTCCCGGCGACGGAGGGAACGCCTCCGCACCCGGAATCCCCGATCCGCTCGCCCGGCCCGAACAGCTTCCCCTCCGGCAACCCGTCGATCTCGACGGTGGCGGTGTTGGATGCCTTGCTGAACTTGACCTTCCCCAGCCCTTCGCTCGAGTCGATGATCCCTTCCGAATACAGAAAGCCGACCGCCAGATCATCGGGATCGTGCGGGCTGGCGGACAGGGTAACGACCTCGACACCGTTCACTACGATCGTAAAAAGCACCTCTCTCGCAAGGATGTCCAGACCTGTGGATATACCTTCCCTCCGTATCCTCAGGATCTCTCTCTCAGTTGTCGCGTCCATGACGTCTCTCCTTCCTGTTTCCTGCTGTACAGAGGCGACATATCCCGTAATCTTTGCACAATTGGGGGTAGGACTTCAAGTATGTAGTCGATGTCATTTTCACTGTTGTCCCTGCCCAGCGAAAACCGGAGCGACCCCTGCGCGAGCGCGGAATTGACTCCCATTGCAGACAGAACGTGCGACGGCTCGAGGGAACCGGACGTACAGGCCGAGCCGGTCGCGACGGCGACCCCTTCCAGATCGAGCCCCAGAACGAGTGACTCACCTTCCACGCACTCGAAACACGCGTTCAGCGTATTCGGAAGACGTTTTTCGGGGTGTCCCATCACACGCACGCTCTCGACCGCGTCGGTGATTCCCTTCTCCAACCGGTCCCTGAGCAAGGCCAGCTTCCGGGAATCCCCGTCCATCTCGTCAAGAGCGATCTGGGCGGCCACACCGAGCCCGGTGATCCCCTGCACGTTCTCCGTGCCGGCGCGCCTTCCCGATTCGTGATGCCCCCCCTGAATGAGTGAATGCATCCGGGTCCCCTTCCTGACGTAGAGCACCCCGACCCCCTTGGGCCCGTGAAACTTGTGCCCGGAGAGAGACAGCAGGTCGACGCCCAGCCCGTCCACCCGGACCGTCACCTTCCCCACCGTCTGTACCGCGTCGGTATGGAAGGTGACTCCGCGCTTCTTCACGATGGAAGATATCTCTGCCAGCGGCTGGATGGTGCCCACCTCGTTGTTGGCGTGCATGATGGTGACGAGCACCGTCTTGTCGGTGAGCGCCTTCTCCACGTCGGCGGGATCGACCATGCCGTGGTGGTCGACACCCAGCACCGTTACCTCCCAGCCCCTTCCCTCCAGGAACGAGCAGGTATTCAGCACCGCGTGGTGCTCCACGGCTGAGGTGATGACATGTCTCCCCCTGTCTTCCAGCGCCCAGCACGTTCCCTTGATGGCGGTGTTGTCCGACTCGGTGCCGCCGCTGGTAAAGACGATCTCGTCGGCCGAGGCGCCAATCAGCCGCGCGACCCTCTCCCTGGCCTCCTCGACCGTCTCACGAGCCCTCCGGCCCAGCCCGTGGACGCTGGACGCGTTGCCCGGCACGTCGCGGTAACACTGGATCATCGCCTCGACCACCCTCGGATCGGCGGCCGAGGTGGCGTTGTTATCCACGTATATCTGCTTCTTGCCGGTCATCATATGCCTCCCCCGGAGGAAAAGGAATCCGCTATCCTGCGCTTCTTCTCCTCCGTATCCGGCTCGTCGGGCTTTTCCACGCCCGACAGTGATTCCAGGTTCTTCACCCGCGTAGCCAGCATGTCCTGGCTTTCCATGACAAATCTCACCGCCTCCGCAATCGGGTCGGGAAGCCGTCCGTGCTCCAGCGCCTGCACCTCTTCGCTGGTGAAGCCGAGCCCGATCCTGCCCGGAACACCGACCACGGTCGCGCCGGGCGGCACGTCCTTCACAACGACGGAGCCGGCCCCGACCCTGGCGCCTTCGCCCAGCGTTATCGGCCCGAGGACGATTGCGCCCGCCCCCACCACCACCCCGTTACTCAGCGTCGGATGGCGCTTCTCCTTCTCGAGGGAGGTGCCGCCGAGAACGACGCCCTGGTACATGAGCACGTCGTCACCGATGTCCGACGTCTCACCTATCACCACACCCATCCCGTGATCTATGAAGAACCTTCTTCCTATGGTGGCCCCGGGATGGATCTCGATCCCCGTCGTGTACCGTCCCAGATGGGACACCAGCCGCCCGAGAAGACGGAGCCTGTGCGCCCACAGCCAGTGAGCGACACGGTGGAGCCACAGTGCGTGAAGGCCGGGGTAGCACGTAAGCACCTCCAGCGTGCTTCGTGCCGCCGGGTCCTTCGAGAACACCGTCTCGATGTCTTCCCTGATCCTCTTAAACATAACCCCTGTAAACCAGTTAGTTTACCCTTCAAACAGCCATGTCGTCAAGTACCGCTCTCCTGTGTCGCAGAGAATCGCGACAATCATCTTACCCTCGTTTTCCGGCCGCCTGGCAACCTCGATCGCCGCCCATGCCGCCGCGCCCGCCGAGATGCCCACGAGGATGCCCTCTTCCCTCGCGAGCCGCCTGGCGGTCTCTCCCGCATCGTCGTTGGAGACCTTCACGATCTCGTCGATCAGGTCCGTTCGAAGGACCTCCGGAACGAAGCCGGCACCGATCCCCTGAATCGTGTGGCGCCCCGGGTTCCCTCCCGAGAGAACGGGAGAGTCCTCCGGCTCCACTGCTATCGCCTTGAATTCCGGCTTCCTCTCCTTCAGCGCCTCCGCTATCCCGGTGATCGTGCCGCCGGTACCGACGCCGGCGACGAGAATATCCACCGCACCGTCCGTATCGTTCCATATCTCCTCGGCGGTAGTCTTCCGGTGAATCTCCGGGTTGGCGGGGTTCTTGAATTGCTGGGGCATAAACGCGCCGGGAGTCTTCGCCACTATCTCCTCGGCCTTGTCGATCGCGCCCTTCATCCCACCCGAGCCCTCCGTCAGCACCAGTTCCGCTCCCAGCACACGAAGAAGCTGCCGGCGCTCCATGCTCATCGTGTCGGGCATCGTCAGTATCAGCTTGTATCCGCGGGCCGCGCACACGAAGGCCAGCGCGATCCCGGTGTTGCCGCTGGTCGGCTCGACGATCGTCGTCCCCTTCTCGATAAGCCTCTTCTTCTCCGCGTCGTCGATCATGTTGAGACCGACCCGGTCCTTCACGCTGGAGAGCGGGTTGAACGATTCCAGCTTTCCTATCACCCGCCCCCCGGCGTCCCCGGTGATGCGGTTCAGCCGAACCAGCGGGGTGTTGCCCACCGTCCCCGTGATATCATCGTATATTCTGGCCATTGCCCTCACGCTCCTTCGAAATTCCACTGCTCTTCCTGCATGAACCAGTCGGCCGTCTTGTCCAGGTACTGCCGGGTGTTTTCCAGCATCTGCCGGTGGAAATGCTCCTGTCCGGCGAGCGCTTTGCAGAGGGCCTGCACGCCTTCGCTGTCATCCTCAGCCGCCCACTTTTCGTACGCGGCGATCGATTTCTCCTCCATACCGATGGCGATGTCTATCGCCTCCAGGTCGCCGTCCGTCAGCTCGGCCGACAGCCGCAGCCCGGCGGGTGCACCGGCGAATATCGGCTTCAGCCGGTCGTACAGCTCCCTGTTCGCGCTCTGCGCGGAGCTGGCACCGGGTGACAGATTCTCGATCCAGTCTATGTGGTTGAGTTCGTCCCCGGCGAGCCCTTCGAACATCTTTCGGGCAAGATCGCTCTTCGTCTTGGCCGCGGCCTCCAGGTAGAACCCGCGTCCGTCCTTCTCCAGCTGAACTGCCGCCCCCGCCACTCCTTCGTTACCGTTTCCCATCCGAAGCCTCCTCTCTACTCAATAAGCCGAACATCGTACGGCTATCCCAGAAAGTTGTCCTGATACACGTGCACCCGGTTCCTGCCCTCCAGCTTGGCCCGATACAGCGCCGTGTCGGCGGCCCGCACAAGTGCATCCGCGTCCTCAATGCGCCCCCCCAAACTCGCAACGCCGGCACTTATCGTGACCCTGCCGGCATATTGGGAATGCCCGTGAGGAAGGGCCAAGGCCTCGATCTCCCCGCGCAGCCTCTCCGCGAGCAGTCCGGACTCCTTTGGACCGCTCTCGACCGCAACGATCACGAACTCATCTCCCCCGTATCTGGCGGGGATGTCGGTGCCTCTCAGGGCTCTCTTCATCTCCGCCGCAAGCGCCTTGAGCAAACGGTCGCCTTCCTGGTGCCCGTAGGAGTCGTTGTACACCTTGAAATGATCCACATCCACCATGACCAGGGAAAGGTTGCGGGAATACCTTCTCGCCCTCGATACCTCTTTCGCCAGCTTGCGGGACAGGTACCTTCGATTGCTGAGAGACGTCAGCTCGTCGGTCGCGGAAAGCTCCTTCGCCGTGTCGTACATCCGAATCAGCCGGTTGTCGTACAGCCAGTATCCCAGTCCCAAAACCGCACCAAGCACTGCAAAATAGAGACCCATCGCGAACTGGTCCGAAGAGAACGATACCGGAAGGAAGCGCCAGCCGATATCGGCCTGCCCTTCGAAAACCCGGTGGATCAGCATGGCCAGCGGATGGATCAGCAGGAATCCGACGGCGGCTCCGATTGCTGTATGTACAGGCAGATTAGGAACTACGGACACGTTTCCATTCGCGGCGAGCCCTATCGCCAGTTCCTGAGTGTCTTCCCTGTTTCTCATGTCCTCACCTCTCATTCCGTACCCGTCCCCACTTCAGCTTCAGCCCGGCCCGGCCCGCGTAGAGCACCGGTACCACCACCGTCGTAATAATGCAACAAGCATGCCACCGAACGACGGAATGGCCATCGGCACCATGATCTCGGCACCCCTTCCAGTCGAGGCGAGCACCGGAAGGAGCGCGAGAAGCGTGGTCGCCGACGTCATCAGACACGGCCGCATCCGTCTCATGCCCGCCTCGAGAGCGGCGGCGCGTATCTCCAGCACGCGGTATCCGGCCGCCGCGCGGCGAACGACTGTGTGAGATACGTGGCGATCACGACGCCGTCGTCGGAGGCGATCCCGAAGAGCGCCAGAAACCCGACCCACACCGCCACGCTCAGGTTCATCGTCCTGACGTTCAGGAACTCCCGCAGGCCGAGCGCGCCGAAATCGGGAAACCATCCCCGGCCGCACAGCCTCAGCATGATGAATCCACCTCCACCGCGTCCACCTCGGCCAGGTCCGCTCTGAAGAATGCCCCGCTCTATCCCCAGCGGCATCCAGTGGTGGGCGAGAACCTCTTACCCTTCATGGAATACATCCATTCTCCTAGCCGTAAAATTAGCGAATACCGTGCCAGAAAAGACAGGTACGGAGAGCTGCAGAAAGAGCATCTGAAGGGCTGAGAGGACCCTCCAGTCTCTCCGGGACGCTGCATCGCCGTCTCACAATGAGACAGTTGTGCTGATGTGAATACGGACTATAATGCGCCGTTTCAAGCGGTTACGGAAGACGGAAAGAGAATGCGGTCGAAATACACCCTCATGTTCGGGATTCAGGCAGGGCTCCTCGCGGCGGCGTTGACGGCTCACGCTGACGATTACGACCCGATCGTCGACTACGAGGAGATCCGTCTGCTGGACATGTCGGTAGTCTCGACCCGGATCTCCGGCGACGACTCCGGAAGCGGCAGAAGTGTCGGCGCCCTGGACCAGACGGATATCGATCTGGCCCCGGTGCGCAGTCCGTCAGAACTGCTCGATCACCTGGACGGCGTGGACCTGCAGACGCGCGGGCCGCACGGCATCCAGGCCGACCTTTCAATCAGGGGAGCGACGTTCAACCAGACCGCGGTGCTTCTGGACGGCATGCCGGTCAACGATTCCCAGACCGGACATCACAACCTCGACCTGCCGGTGACGATGGAAGACGTGGAGAGGGTCGAGGTGCTTCGCGGTCACGGCTCGTCGCTTTACGGGTCCGGCGCGTTCGGAGGGGTCGTCAACTTCATAACCCGCAAGCCGAAAACGAGAGAGATGCGCGCGCGGGCGTACCTCGGAGAGGATTCAACCCGGGGCGCCTCCGTACACTACGCGATCCCTCACCACGTGGTCAGCGGAATGGTTTCCGCGGAGCGCAGCCACTCCGACGGATTCAGAGACGGTATGGAGTACGACATGTGGACGGCACTCGCCAAGGGAGTAGTCCATCTTCCCTGGGGCGACCACTCGATCATGCTCTCCCACACGGAGAAGGACTTCGGCGCGTACGACTTCTACACCCCCGACGACGACTACCCCTCAACGGAGGAGACCGAGACCACGCTTGCGACCTACGGCGCGGTGTTCGCGATTGATGAGGTGACGATCCGTCCCCGGCTGTCGTTTCGCCGCCACCGGGATTCGTTCGTGCTGGACAGTACCGACCCCTCGTTCTTCTCCAGCCGCCACCGGACCGAGACATATACCAGCGCGGTGTACGTCTCCTCACCCCTCAACAAGCGCATCACGCTGTCGGGCGGGGTCGAGGTAACGGGTGATGAGATCGACTCGGCGGCACTCGGGGATCACGACGTCACGAAGTCTGCGGGAATGGTGGAGCTTGCCGCGAGAACGCGTGAGAACGGCCCCTCCCTGAATCTCGGCCTGCGATTCGATCACTATTCGACCTTCGGCTCCCAGTGGTCCCCCTCTCTCAGCGGGCAGGGAAACGTGCATCCCGCCGTCACGCTGCGAGGTTCGATCGGAAGGTCGTTCCGCGCGCCGACGTTCACGGAGAGATACTACAATGATCCGGCCAATCTGGGAGACCGGGATCTGGACCCGGAGGAGGGGTGGTCCTACGAAGCGGGGGTGGACTGCTCCTTCGCCGAGGGCGCGGTGACGGGCGGCCTCACCGGCTTCTTCCGCGACCAGAAGGATCTGATAGACTGGATCAAGAGCCCTCCGGCGGCGGCCCAGTGGACCGCGACGAACATCACGTCGGCGCAGGTGTACGGCATGGAAGCCGGTGTCCGCGTCCGGCCGTCGGACTGGTCATCGGTCTCCCTCGCGTACACCCGTATCGTATCGGACATGGAACGGGACGACGTCTATGTTTCAAAGTACGCGCTCATCCATCCCCGGCATCACGTGCAGGCCAGGGTGACCCTGATGGTGCCGTACGGATACGCCGCCTCTCTCCGCGCCGTCCACAAGGACAGAAAGCACGGGGACGCCTACACACTCGTCGATATCCGTCTGGAGAAGGTAATCCCGGGAGGAGGAGTCTTCCTGGAGACGACGAACGCCCTGGACGTCGAATACGAAGAGGTCACCGGCGTCGAACAGCCGGGGCGACGAATCATCGGCGGCTTCAGGACCGCCTTTTAGCCTCCGCCCATATCCACACCGCGCCGTCCCGCTCCAGCAGTTCGCCGCACTCCCTCGGCCCCCAGGTTCCGGCCCCGTAGATACGAAGCGCGCTCGAATCCCGCTCGTACTCCAGAAGCGGCGCCACCGCGCGCCACGCCGCCTCCACGCCGTCCGCCCGCCAGAACAGGGTCGGCACCCCCTCGAGACAGTCGAGGAGAACCTTCTCGTAAGGGTTCTCGAGACACACCCCCAGGTCCGCGTACCTGAAACCAAGATCCGAGGTCCCGACCGTATCCTCCCGTCCCGGAATCTTGACGCAGAATCTCAGACGAATTCCCTCGTCGGGCTGAATGCGTATCGTGAGGACGTTCGGTTTCACGTGCGGGCACACATCCTCCCGATCGAGGACGCATATCGGTATGTTCTGAAATTGCACGTTGACCTCGGTTACCTTCTGCTCCAGACATTTCCCCGAACGGATGTAGAAAGGCACCCCTTTCCACCGCCAGTTGTTGATGGAGAGCCGCAGGGCCGCGAACGTGGGCGTCGATGAGCCGGACGCTACATCTTCCTCGTCACGGTATCCCTCGTACTGACCAAACACCACGTCATCTTTTCCGATCGAACCCAGTGACTTGAATATCTCCACCTTGCGGTCCCGGACGGATTCCGCATCTCCGGCCACCGGCGGCTCCATAGTGACGAGCGCCAGCACCTGAAGCACGTGGTTCTGCACCATGTCACGCACCACCCCCGCCCCGTCGTAGTATTCGCCCCGCCCCTCGACTCCGATCGTTTCCGCCGCGGTTATCTGGACATTGTGTATGTGTTCGTTACTCCACAGCGGCTCGAATATCGCGTTGGCGAAGCGAAACACCAGAAGATTCCGTACCGTTTCCTTCGCGAGGTAGTGGTCTATCCGGTACACCTGCTTCTCGTCGAACACCTTTCGAATGAGCTCATTCAGCTCCCGGGCGCTTTCCAGGTCCGCGCCGAATGGTTTCTCTATCATGAGACGAGACGCTTCATAACCGGCCTTCATCTGTTCCAGCACCCTCTTCACGATGTCCGGGGGCAGGGCCAGGTAGAACAGGTACGTGCCTTCCGGGCAGGAGGACCTCAGCCCCTTCACGAACGCGTCGATCTTCGCCATGGCTTCCGGGTCGTCGTACTGCCCCGTGAGGTAATGGAGCCGCGCCGCGAACCGGCTCCAGACCTCGCCGGTCAGCCCCCGGCTGGAATACTCCTCGACCGCCCGGCGCATCTCCGCGCGGAATCCATCGCTGCTCTTTTCCGTACGCGCGAAGCCGACCACGATGAAGCGGTCGTCCAGCAGTCCGTCGCAGTCCAGTCCGTAGAGCGCCGGCACCAGCTTGCGGCGCGCCAGGTCACCCGACGCGCCGAATATGACCATCGTGCAGGGGGAGTGTCCGTTCATGCCAGGGCTTCCTTGGCCGCGCGCCTCACGCCGCCTATCAGTCTCGGACTCACGCTGATCCTCGTCAGCCCCGCTTCCGCGAGCCTGGACATGTACTCCGGATCCCCCGCCAGCTCCCCGCAAAGAGACAGCTCCTTACCCGCCGCGCGCGCCGCGTCGGCGATCTGCCCGACCAGCGCCCAGAAGACCGGTTTCGCAGGATCGTAGTCGGCCGCGACCATCTCGTTGTTCCGGTCCACCGCGAACAGATACTGGATGAGGTCGTTGCTGCCTATGCTTCCGAAATCGGCGACCTCGAGAAGCTCCCGCGCCTGCATGCACGCCGACGGCACCTCGAACATCACGCCGTGCCGGACCTCGCCGCGCGTCACGTCCTGAACCGCGTCGAGAAACACCCCCTTCAGCTTCAGGAACTGCTCCACATCCACTACCATCGGATACATCACGTTGACCGGTCCGAACGCCGATGCCCTGGCCAGCGCCCGGGCCTGGCTCCTGAGAAGCTCCGGCATCGTCAGAAGCAGCCGGCTCCCCCGGCACCCCAGATACGGATTTTCCTCACGGGGCAGGTCCAGAAACGGCAATGGCTTGTCTCCCCCCAGATCCGCAAGCCGGAAGTAGACCGGCTCCCCGTCCATCGCCTTCAACACGGCAGCGTAGTGCTCGAACTGCTCGTCCTCACCGAGCATTCGCTGGGCCGCCATGAACTCGAACTCGGTCCGGTACAGCCCTATCCCCTCCGCCTTCGCGTCCCTCACCTCACGCACGTCCGAGGACAGGCTGATGTTCGCCATCACCCTCATCCCTGGAACGGGCGGGGCGATCTCGGGCGGTTCGAGAGGCGCCCTGCTCGCCTCGGGCAGGGCGACAATCGTCTCCTCCTTCGGCCACACGATCAGCTCGCCGGTATCCCCATTCAGAATCACCTCGGTACCGCAGGAGATCATGCCGTGTATTCCCTCCACGCCGCTCACCGCGGGGATGCCCAGGGCCCGCGCGAGAATCGCGGCGTGAGACGTCAGTCCGCCGCGTTCCGTCACGAAGCCCAACGTGTGCGCGGTATCCAGCGCCATCGTCAGCGTCGGCGTCAGCTCCTCCGCGATGATGATTCGGTTATGGCCCTTTTGACAGTGCTCCGCGTCGCCGCACTGAAGGGAGGGATTCATGTTGCCGAGCACGTCCAGAAGCCTTCGCTTCACTTCGCCGATGTCGGAGGCCCGCTCGTTGATGTACTTGCTGTTGACCTCCAGAAGGCGTGCCTCGTACCGATCGAGCACGTTGGTCACCGCGCTCTCCGCGTTCAGTCCCTGCTCTCTGATGAGGTCCTTGATCTCTCCCACCATCCTGCCGTCGGATACGATCGTCTTCTGCGCCACGAATATCTCGCCCTCGGCCTGCCCGATGCGCTCCGTGACGTCCTTCCTGATTTCCTCCAGCTGTCCCGCCGCGAGCTCGACCGCCCTCTCGAACCGGGCGACCTCCCGATCCGTGCCCTCACCTTCGACCTTGTACACCGGCAGGTTGCTGTGCCGCGCCTCGTTGAACAGGCACACCCTCGCGAGCGCGGTGCCGCCGCTTATCGCGAGACCTTTCAGACGGGTTTCCTTGCCGAATTCGAATATTCCGCTCATCCCGAAGGGTCCTCCTTCCCGGCGACCGACGCCCGGTACCCCAGCCCGGAAACGGCCGCGCAGAGAGCGTCCGCATCGAGATCCTCGCCCTCCACGACCACCCTTCCGCTTTTCAGGTCCACGTTCACTTGGTTCACGTTATCCACCTCCTGCAGCGCCCGCGTTACCGCGCCCACACAGTGGCTGCACGTCATTCCGGTGATGTTCAGAGTCACGTTTTCCGCGGGTTCTTTCCCCTGTGGTTTCGACCGACGGAAGTACGGCCGGAGAACGCCGGCCGCGAGCATTCCGAGCAGGGCCACGGCAGCGACCCTTTTGACCTCCGTCGGGATCATCCACGGCATGCCGGGGGCGGCCGAAAAATTCCCCGCCGTGAATATCGCGTCGAGCAGCGTGCCGAATCCCAGAGACAGGAGCGCGACGACGAGCAGGTACACCACTGCCGTCCTTTTCCCCAGAAGCTTCCACACGATCGCGACGGCGGCGGCGTTCGTCGCCGGTCCGGTCATGAGAAAAACCAGCGCGGCGCCGGGGGAGACCCCCTTGGCAACGAGTACCGCGGCGATGGGCACGGAGGCCGTCGCGCACACGTATATCGGTATGCCCACGACCATCATGATCAGCTTCACCGCGATGCCGGTACCGAGCAGCTTCGCGAAGTAGTCCGGAGGAGCGAGGGCCGCGATAACACCCGCTATCAGCAGGCCTACCAGCATCGGCTTCCCTATATCGGCGGGCAGTGTCACCAGCCCGTAGTGAAGGACCCGCGCGATTCTTCCGCGCCCGTTTCCCCCCGGCACGCCGCAGGCGTCTTCGCCCACCGCATCCTCACCGGTCCCTTCCGCCTCTTCCGTCCCGAGCAGAGACACCACACTTCCTCCGAGTATGCCGCTGACGAGCGCCGCCAGCGGACGGAACACGGCGAACACCGGTCCCAGAAGACTCAGTGTCACGAAGATACTGTCCACCCCGGTCTGCGGCGTCGAGAGAAGAAACGCCGTCGTGGCCCCCGGACTGGCCCGGTGCTTTCTGAGCGATGCGGCAACCGGGATCACCCCGCAGGAGCACAGCGGAAGAGGTATCCCGAAAAGCGTTGCCTTGACGATCGGCCCCAACCCGCCGCCCCCGAGATGACGCTCGATGGTCTCAGGAGAGACGAGCACCGACAGCACCCCGGCGGCCAGAAAGCCGAATATGAGATACGGCGCCATCTCGCCAAGTACCGCCCAGAACTCAAGAAGCACGTTTCCCAGCGTTTCCAGCATTTCTTATCCTCTGCCGGCACACATGTTCGCACGCACGATATCCCTATCCGGGATTAGCGGATGCAAAATACATACCAATACGGCCTACTTGTGCCAGACACCGGCGTAGAATATCAGAAGGTTCCCGACGCAGTGCACGATCATGGACGGAATCAGCGACTTGAATACCGAGTACAGCGTGAGGAACATGGTCCCCCCGACCACCCAGATCATGATCTGCTGCGCGTTCTTCGCAAGGAGGTCCGAAAAGGACGCCGCGTCCGTTGCGAGTAAGAGATTCATCACCGCGTGCGCCGCGATGAAATGTCCCAGAGCCAGACCGAACGCGGCGGGAAGGGGGAACCGTTTCCTCAGCGCACCGAACAGCAGGCCGACGAATATCACGTCCTCGAAGAATGCTGCGGAAAGACCCCCGGCACACACGTAGGAGATCTGGTAAAACGCGCTCAGCTCGTGCGGCTTCCTGCCGGCAAGACCCAGCTCCGCAACGAGGTCTTTCTTGCCCCACTTCAACATGCAGAAGTGAAGCAGAAAGAATCCGCCGCCGAGCACCACGCTTATCACGATGCCGGCCAGCGCGCCCCGGCCCGCCCTTTCTTTGTTCAGGCCGAACTCCGAGAGCACGCTCCCGGCCGGACGCTCGAGCCAGTACAGCATCACCGCGAATTCGAGGGCCCGGATGGCTATGTTGAGCCACAGATGCACCCCGTGCAGGATCGAGGTGACGCCCTCCTCTCCCAGGGCGGCCATCAGGTCCGGTCCGTACAGGCCTCGCAGGACGGTCAGCACGAGAACCGCGGGCAGGTCCGTGTTCGAGAGGATGAGATGCAGCACCAGGTCCACCAACACGATGTACCAGAATATGCAGATCCTCGACTGCCAGGTGTCTTCCTTCACTGGATTTCCCTTCGTCTCGGGTTGAGCCGGTATAGGGTCTGAACTGCGTACCACGTGACGTACAGGTCCCTGTTGTCCTTCACGAGCCTCGTCAGCGGCTCCTCTCCCTCCCTGAAACGCTGGGAGGAAATGACCTCCACCGCCCTGCACCGGACGTGAAGCGATGTGTCGTTCAGCGCCGCCAGCACCTTCTCGAGCAGTCCGGCCCGCATGTCGTTGAGCTCCCTGCCCTGGACGAAATGGGCCCGGGGGAGCCTCTTGAAGAATTCCATTGCGGTCATCCTGATCCGCTCCCGGGGGTCGTCGATCAGCTCGAGCACATTCCTCGCCTGGGTCGGATCGGGCCTCTTCACCAGATACCGGAGCGCGGCGTACCTGAGTGCCGGAGAGGGATCTCCGAGCATACCGGCAATCTCATCCGACGGCATCACTTCCTTTCCGCGGAACCGGTCGAAGGCTTCCTTCACGCTCCCCTCCGGAGGAGCGGCGAAGAACGCCGCCCAACCGGCAAGCACGGCAAGCGCGGACACGGAGATCCAGGCGGCGCGGAAGGCCGGCTGCCGGGAGGAACATGCGGCAGCCACCAGACTCACCCACAGGGTCAGGACAAGGATCGCCGGCAGAACCGGTCCTCTCATCATGGATTCGAGCGGGCCCAGAAAGCCGTGCCAGACCGCGTTGCGCATGGCCCATGACGGCCCGGTCGATTCCGCGGCCTCGACCGCATTCCGCACCGCAACCCAGACCTTCTCCCTGAGCTTGGGTACGACAACCGGCAGGCCCTCTCTCTCCTCCCCGAGAAGGACGGTCCTCACCCGCCAGTTGGCGGGCAGGCCCTCCGCGGTCGAGAGCGCGTCTTCCACCTCCTTTACCGTCATGTGGAGCGCCTTGCAGTCCGCCACCAGCACGTCGTACCGTCCCTCATGGAAACGCCTCACGGCCTCCTCCAGCGCTGCCGTGCGCACCGTGTACACCGGTATGTTGAGCCTGCCGTAAATCGGACGGATCAGCATGGAATCGATCCGGCTCAGCCCGGCGCCGACGATGAGGACCGGCTGGAAGTGCGTGGGCGCGGTGTACTCGGACGCGTACGGGGTGTAACGGTAGTAAAACCGATCCAGCGCCCTCCCCGTTCTGCTGGCCATGAGCACGTTGTCCCGGAACGACACGAAGAAGTCCGTCGTCCGCATGCTCGTTCTGAGCACGGTCGCGCCGCGGTACGCCCAGAGCACAAATCCGAGCGCGGCGAGCACGTTCAGGCCGATGAGTATGTACGCGTGCTTCCGACTCGGAATGCACCTTTCGGTCTCCGCCCGGTCACCGCCGGTCCTCGCTCCGCGCCACACCGACGTCGGCGAAACCAGGGATGAAACCGCCGCAACGGCGGCGGGAAAGGCGAAGGCCAGGACGTTCGCGGAAACCCCGCTCAGCCGGAACACCTGGCAGGAGACCGTGCCCGCGGCCGCGAACGCCGCTCCGGCGCCGATCAGCCGGGACAGCCGGTTCGGCAGGCTCTCGCACAGGAGAGCCAGGAGGAACAGGCCGACCCCGGCGCCGATCCCCACCGTAACACCGAAGAACGCGCCGGCCGCCAGGTCCTGACCGGCGCTTCTCTCCAGGAAGTGGGAAGCCGGGACCGGCGGGGTGACGCCGATCTCCTTCAGCACCTCCTGCCTGGCCGCGATCCGTTCGTACGATTGATTGGCGACCGCGGCACCGACGAGCGTGACGAGAAGGCAGGAAACGGCGGCGGCGACCAGGCACTGACCGGCCCGTCTCGAGACGCGCCGCGCCATGGAGAGGAGAAGCATCTGCAGTCTCATGGACTTATGATATGTCTTGCCGACTCCGGATTCAACCCTGCCATTCTCCTACAGCAGAGGATGGCCCTTGAAATAGTGCGCTTTCAACTGCGCGGCGTCCATCCCGAGCCGGTCCCGGTCGAGACCGGCGCTCCGGACCGGAACGACGGTCGAACGGTGAACCCGTTCCGTGCTGCAAAACCATTCCAGCAGCTTCTCGGTCAGCTCCAGCCGCACGCCGCGGTACGCCGGATCGTCGTACCGGTTGTGAAATTGATCGGGGTCCTCCTTCAGATCGTACAGCTCCCCTCCCTTCGCCCAGCAGGACGAATGCGCATACTCCCTGAAGTCCTCCTCGCCCGGGGAGTAGTAGCTCATGATGTGGTCCCGGGTCCGGACCGTCTTGACGTGCCGGTACTCGTAGAACACCGCGTCGCGCCCGGGCCAGCCCGGCTCGTCGATCTCCCTCGTCAGGCTCCTGCCCTCGACCGGACGGGGAACATCCACCCCGGCCCTCTCCAGCAGCGTGGGCATCAGATCTATCAGATTGACGAACTGGTCCCGCGCCTGTCCGGCGACATGACCGAGCCCGGTGCCGCCCACGAGCAGCGGCACCCGCCAGATGCCGTCCAGCGTCGGCACTCCCTTGTCCACGATTCCGTGGTCTCCCGCGAAATCGCCGTGGTCCGACGTAAAGATCACGATCGTGTTCTCCGCCAGTCTGAGCGACTCCAGCCGGTCGAGCACCCGTCCTATCTGGGAATCGATCTGGCTTATCAGGCCGTAGTAGAGCGCCAGCGCGCGGCGAAGGACCGGCTCCGTCATCTTCCGGTAGCTGAATATCAGGCTGTCGTCGTGCCACCGGTCCCGGTCCCTGAACGGCTTGTTCCTCCATTCTTCCGGACAGGTCCGCGGAAGGGTGAGCGCGTCCGGGTCGTACATGTCGTGGAACGGTGCGGACGGCAACCACGGATTGTGGGGCCGGGAGAAGCTCATGTGGCAGAAGAACGGCCTCGCCGGATCGCGCTTCTCCAGGAACTCCGTCGTGATGTCGGCGAGCCAGTACTCCTGCGACAGCTCCAGCGGAAGCCGCGACGGCAGCGCGCCCAGGTCGCCCCACCGGAGCGCCTCGCCTCTCAGATCGTAGTACGCCTCCATACCGGCTTCACGCACGTGCATGTAGTACTCGTTCTCCTCCGGGCTCTCGACACAGTCGCTGAAGTCGCACTTCCGCACGATCTCGAACCCGTGCGCCGGCCACTGCGGCACGAAGTGCATCTTTCCCAGCGTCGCGGTCTGGTACCCCGCGTCACGCAGGTGAGCGACCAGGGAGTACACGCCATCCGCGATCAGGCCGGAGTTTTCGTAGTCGCCGGTGGTGTGGCAGCTCTGCCCGGTGAACATCGCAATCCGTGAGGCCTGGCAGATGGCAGACGGACAGTACGCATGGGTGAATCGCACCCCCGATGCGGCGATGCGGTCGATATGCGGCGTTCTGATGTCCGGATCACCCGCGCACGACATGAGCCGGGCATGGTGCTGATCGTCCTGGATGAGCAGAATGTGGGGACGGGGATCGTTACGAGGCATCATTTCCTCCTTTCGAATCACCCATTATAATGGGAAAGATGGAAAATTGGGACTGAGGGGAGCCACTCATGAAGCAAAAGGTCAGGCTGGGCGTTGTCGGAGCGGGGATATGGGGACGGATGCACGTCCGGGCGTACACCCAGCATCCTTCGTCGGAGCTGGTCGCGATCTGCGACCTGGATGAGAAGCGCGCCGGGCAGCTGGCCGCGGAATTCGGGGTGCCGAAGGTCTGCGCCGGCGTGGATGACCTGCTCTCCGAAGAACTCGACGGAATATCGGTCGTCACACCGGATACGGCGCACGCCGACATCGTCATACGGGCGGCGGGAAAGGGAATCCATACCCTCGTCGAGAAGCCGATGGCCACCACGATCGAAGAATGCGAGCGGATGATGGCAGCCGCAGAGAAGAGCGGGGTGTACCTGATGGTGGACTGGCACAACCGGTGGAACCCGCCCTACTGCCGCGCCCGCGAGGCGATCCGGAGCGGCGAGCTGGGCGACATCACCTACATATATTATCGGTTGAGCGACACGATTTACGTCCCCACGAAGATGCTGCCCTGGGCGGGAGAGTCGTCGGTGATGCTGTTCCTGGGAAGTCACGCGATGGACACCACCTGCTGGCTCCTCGACCGCCAGCCCGAACGCGTACTCTGCAAACGCAAGGAGGGGGTCCTTACCGGCAGGGGAATCACGACGGCGGACATGTACATCACGATGATAGACTTCGCCGGGGGCGCGACCGCGGTGATCGAGAACAGCTGGATACTGCCGCAGTCGTCCCCCGCGCTGATAGACCACAAGTGCGAGATCATCGGCTCGGACGGGGTCATCTATATCGATCCGACCCACGATCGCTCGTTCGTCGCGTACACCGCAAAGACCCCCGAGGGCTTCCCCGACGCGTCTTTCCCGGACATGTTCGTCACCCCGGAGATCCACGGCAGGCAGATGGGATTCGCCGTGGAGAGCATATATCACTTCGTGGAGTGCATACGGGACGGGAAGGAGCCGCTGGCCGGGGGCCGGGACGGCCTCCTCAATACCAGACTCATTCTGGCGGCCGAGGAATCCGCCCGCACCGGAAGTCCCGTCGATGTCGCCTGATTGCTGTAGAACAGGCCGAATCGTGACGATATAACGTAAGATGAGACGGATTGGACTACCTCTGACCATAACGCTGGCGACAGCGCTCTTCGCGGGCAGCGCGTTCGCGGCCCCGGTATCCCTCCCCTCCGGCTGCAAGCCGATCGAGAGCGAGATATGGAAGCACCGGAACGGCCGGCTGGAGTTCTCCCTCGGCCTGGAGGCGGACTACCTGGCGCGGAGGGAGCTGGACGACGCGCAGGTCTCGGCCGGCTTCTACGGAGTCAAGTTCGATTTCTCCCTCGCCGCCCCGAGGGAGCATTCGTTCGACCTCATGGTCACCGTGGGTAAGGCGTACGGTATCACGCTCGAAGCGGAGGTCGGCAACAACAACGTGGACGTCGGCCTGGAAGACCAGATGTACGTGGGCGCGGGGGTCGTTCAGACCTTCACCTTCCCGGCCCACAAGCTCCAGCTGATGGTGAACGTGATGTACCGGCAGATGAACGCCAGCGACAGTGACGCGGAGATCAC
>CAYMFW010000060.1:15075-24987 GCA_964389785.1 uncultured Planctomycetota bacterium | reverse complement strand
CTGCGTCGCCAGAACGAAGAACGGCGCGGTGAGGATGTGGGTGGTGCCGTCCGCCGTGACGGAGCCCTCCTGCATCGCCTCCAGGAGCGCCGACTGCGTCTTCGGCGTGGCGCGGTTGATCTCGTCGGCCAGCAGCAGCTGGGTGAATATCGGTCCGCGGCGGAACTCGAACACGTACTTCCCCTGGGGGTCCGTCGTCATGATCTTGGTGCCGATGATGTCCGCCGGCATCAGGTCCGGCGTGAACTGGATGCGCTTGAACTCCAGGTCCAGCACCTTCCCGAGCGTCTTCACCAGCTCCGTCTTCCCGAGGCCGGGCACGCCTTCGAGCAGGACGTTGCCCCCGGCGATGAGGGCGGCGAGCGTGCAGTTGACGACACGCTCCTGCCCGACTATCCACTTGGCGACCTCCTGCCTGACCCCGTTGACGTCGTCCCTGAAGCCCTGCGCTTCCCTCTCCAACGCCGCTTCGTTACTCATGATTCCTCTCCTTCCTTCCATTTCTTCTTCTTTGCCAGCAGCCGCTCCGTGGTCGAGAGCGGTCGGTCCTCATCTATCTTCTTCTCCGGCTCCGGTTTCTTCGGGGCGGGCTTCTGTGTCAGCGGCTTTCTCGGGGGGAGCTGAGAAACGGGCGGAGGCCCGTCGTCGTCCGGACGCTCGTGCACGAACTCGATACGTTGCTTCCGCTTGAGGAGCGCCTTGAAGGTCTCGCCGGACGGCGCGCCCTTTTTGTCGAGACCCAGCCAGCCGCGGATGACGTAGATGTCCAGCTGGATCCTGCGGATGCCGACGTCGAGGGGTATCAGGACGGCCAGCGCCAGCAGGAAGAGGTCCGCGACCGACCGGGAGCTGGCGCGGGGCCTGCGGTCCTTCGAGAAGAGCGCCTCGCCGGTCTCGTCGCCGGTGAGGATCCGTCCCCCGGTCCGCTCGGCGATGCGGTTGAGTACGATGGGGTTGGACCGGAAGCGGAGGTACTCCGGCGAGTACGGCACGACGAAGCCGCCGAGGATCCTCTCCGTCCGCCCGGCGCCGACCGCGGCGGCCATGACGTGGTACCGTCCCTTGCCCCAGAGGTCGAACACCCCTTCGTACCGGCGGGGTCCGATCTGCTTCAGCTTCACGTTCTCGGTGCGCCGGCGGGGTCCGCCGATCCGCGCCTCGATCTCCAGGAAGGAGTCGGCCGCGTGGTGATCCTCCACCAGGATGACGCCGGTGGATCCGGAGGCGAACGCGGTGAGGTGCAGGGAGCTCTTCTTCTCGACGCGGGAGATGTCCGTCATCAGCTGTTTCACGAAGGGCCTGTACAGCTCCCACGGCATCCACGCGGCGGCCCAGTTGGGCGACAGGTCCGACGTGAACGCGGCGGTCTTTCCCAGTCCGAACCGCCAGGTGGCGAGCACCGGGTCCACCTCCTCCTGGTCCGGGCCCTTCAGGATGGTGGTGGAGCGCGGCTTCGGGCTGGTGAGCACGTACCCGCGGAGCTGGGGGAAGGCCTCGATGCCCTTCAGGACGGGCGACGGGAACTCGATGGCGGGGACGAACGTCTTGTTCTGTATCAGGCTTCGCTTGAGCGTCTTCGCCTCCTTGATGAAGATGGCGGGGAGCAGGTTGGGGTCCTGCGGGTAGTAGTACCGCCCGCCGGTGTTCTGGGCGATGGCGCGCAGGATGCCGGTGGTGGTGCCGCCGTGCGGGAACACCGCGACGGTCGAGACGGAGATCTTGTTGGCGACGAAGTCCTTCAGCAGGGCCGGGGTGGGGGGCGACGGGTCGCCGTCCGAGATGATGATCATGTGCTTCGACGCGGCGTCGCTCGCCTTCAGCCCGTCCAGCCCCATCTGCATCGTGGTGCCGAAGCTCGGCATGTCGCCGATCTGAGCCTGGTTGATGGTCTTCACCAGCTTCTCGTACTCGCTGGCGGGTGTGAGGGTGAACAGCCATTTCTCCCTGCCCTGGTAGTCGTAGACCAGCACGCCGACCTCGTCCTGCGCGCCGAGTACCTTCATGGCCTCCTTGGCGACCCGCTTGCCCCAGGTGTTTCCCTGCGCGAATTCGCAGGTGTGCAGGACGATGGCGAGCGCCCCCTTGGGAAGAACCTTGCGCTGGGTGATGTCCATCGTCACCGGCAGGGCCTCCTCGATCGGGCTGCGGTGGTATCCGCCGGGGCCGAAGCTGTTCTTGCCGCCGATCATCATGAAGCCGGTGCCCTGGTTGAACACCGCATCGCGCATCGCGCTGAGCTGGACCGCGTCGAAGTTGTCCGCGGAGACGTTGACGAATACGACGCAGTCGTACGGGAGCAGGGAGAGCGGGTCGCGATGGAACTCGTACGGGGTGGTCACCTCGACCGCCCGCTCCGCCTTCTTGAGCGCCTTGACGAGGACGTCCCAGTCCCTGTTGTCGCCGGCGGGGTCGGTCACCAGGAGCACCTTGCCCTCGCCCTTGAGATAGAGGTAGTTGATCGCGTTGTTGTTCTCCGCCCAGCCGTCCATGCGCGGCCTGACCTCGATAGTGGCGACGTATTCGTAATAGCCGGGGTCGCGGAGGTAGAGCGGGAGGGTGTACCGGTTCTTGCCGGCGGAGAAATCCACGCGCTGGCTGCAGATCTCCCTGCCGTTCTCCCGGAGCACCAGGTTGCCGGTGCCGGCGGACAGTGAGGAGAGGACGATGGACGCTTCGTACGTTTCGCCCGATTTCACGAAACGGGGCAGCTCCAGCTTCTCCAGCCAGACCTCGTTGGTGTACTCGTACTGTATCGGGAGCACGTCCACCGGGATGTCACGCGACGACAGCTCGTCGAGGATGCCGGAGTAGTTACCCTCGGTCTGCGTGCCGTCCGTGATGAGCACGATGCGTCCCTGGTTCTCGTCCGGCAGCATCGCCGCCGCGAGGGACAGCCCCTTTTCCAGGTTGGTGCCGTCCCGCGAGATGCGGCAGTTGACCGCCTCGAACGGGAAGAACGCCTTCGGCGGAAGCTCCACCGCGGCGTTCCGGCCGAACACCACGAGCCCGGCCTCGTCCTTCTCCGGCTTTCCGGTCGCGGTCCTGGTAACGAAGGTGAGCGCTCTGTCCGCCGCGTCCTCGCCTATGGAGTCGGACAGGTCGAGCCCGTACACGACGGAGAGCACGTCGCTCGTTCGCACCGCGCGGGGCTCCGCCAGAAGCATGATGAGCACGCCGGCAACCGAGAGCCGAACGACGAGCGCGACGACGGAGCGGAAACCGGACAGCCCGGTCGCGCCGGACAGGTGTATCCACCAGAGCCACGGCAGGGGCGCGCCGAGCGCGAAGGCCGTGGGCCGGGAGAAGAGCATGACGTTGGCCAGTTCCAGGTACAGGCACGCCGCGGCGTACGCGGCGAGGAATATCACGAGCGGGAGCGCGGTCGCGAAGGTGACCGTCCGCCGCGGCCGCGGGAATACCTGCAGGATGATACTCTTGACCGCGGCCGTCATAGTCTCAACTCCGCGATTCTGCGGTTTCCGGTGTCCGCCACGACTATGATTCTCTTCGGATGGAACGCGATGCCCCAGGGGGTGCGGAGACTGTCCCGGCTTCCGGGAGGCCGGGCGTAGCGTCCGAGGAGCGTTCCGTCGAGCCCGATCGCGGTGACGCGTTCCGCTCCCCACTCCGCCGCGTAGACGACGTTGTCGTCGCCCATGGCGATGTCGTACGGGAACTTCAGCTCTATCGGGTTCCCGGTGCCGCCGAGGATCCGTTCGAACTCGCCGGCGTCCGAGAACACCTGTATCCGGTGGTTTGTGGAGTCCGCCACGTATATCTTCCCCTCGTGCCAGAGTATCCCGGCCGGGCGCTGGAACTCCCCGGGGCCGGTGCCGAAGGCGCCGAAGGAGGAGATGAATTCACCGTTCCTCGTGAACTTCTGGACGCGGTCGTTCGAGCCGTACTCGCAGACGTAGATGCCGCCGTCGTCGTCCTCGCAGGCGGAGACCGGGAACAGGAACTCGCCGGGGCCCGTGCCCTTCTTCCCGAAGATGCGCAGGATCTCACCCTTCGGGCTGAAGATGATGACCCGGTAGTAGTGGGTGTCCGGCACGAGTATGGTTCCGTTCCGGAGCACCGCTACGTCCTCGGGCGTGCCGATCTTCGACTCCGGCATCCGCCACTGCTTCTCCACCTTGCCGTCGGGATCGAAGACGGTGACGCGCCCCGCGGTATCGACCGTGACGACGCGGCCGTCCCGTGTGATGGATATCCCGCGCGGCGCCGGCAGGGACGGACCGTCGGGGGGAAGGCTCCGGGAGACGAATTCGGTGACCGGGATGGCCGGGTCGGGGGTCCCGCCGCAGCCGGTCAATACCACGAAGACCAGCGACAGGAGCGCCTTGAGCGCCACGCGCTGTCCCGCGCGCAGCACGTCGCCGGCCGGGCGGCAGAAGAAGCGGCGGGCGTTCCCGGTGGATGCGTGCTCCAGGTCCAGCTCCGCGACCGAGCCCTTGAACCGGGAGGACTTCACGACGACCGGTCCGTCGTCGGACGGCTGGATCGATATCTGCTCCGGCCGGTAGCAGCACGGCTTCTCCTGCGTGTCGTTCAGCCAGAGCTCCGCTTCGGGCGGCTCGAGCCAGTTCCCCTCGCCGAGGCACTCCGCGAGCTCGGGCGTGGGCGGGTCGGCGTACAGCTTTCGCACCTCGCCGTCGTAAAGGAGCTTCCCCTCGGCCAGGCAGATCACGTGCCGCGCCTCGGCCAGCACCGTTTCCGGCGAATGGGTGGCGAAGACGAGCGAGGAGCCGGTGTGCGCCATGTGCTCCCTGATGGCGGCCCAGTACCTGCCCGCGCGGGCCCGGTCGACGCTGAGGAGAGGCTCGTCCATCACCAGGACGGACGCGCCGGTGACGAGCGCGCGGGCCACCGCCAGCCGGGCGCGCTCCCCCTGGGAGAGCTCGTCCGGGTAGCGGCCGGCCTTGTCCGCGATGTCGAACGAGGAGAGTAGTGACTGGACCGTATCCACCGGGCGCCCGGCCGGGGACGCCTTCTCCAGGTGCTCTCCGGCAGTGAGGTGCGGCCACAACCCGTGGTTTTGCGGCACCCAGTACAGCGGCACGGACGGGCCGCCGTTCGGGATGTGCGCCGCGACCGTACCGGCGTCCGGGCGCTCGTAGTCCACCAGCAGGTTCAGCAGGGACGACTTCCCGGCGCCGGACGCGCCCAGCACCGCGGTGACGCCGGGACGTATCAGGAGCGTGATCCCGTCCAGGCGGTAGGCCGCCCCTGCGTTGACGGAGACGCGGTCCAATGACCACAGCACGTTTGAGTTATCCATGATTCTTCACTCCGGCCGCCAGCCGCCGCGCCGCCAGCGTCGCCGCGAGCAGAACGACGGGAACGAGAAACGAGACGCAGACCATCGCCGAGAGCACCGGTGTTCTGCCGTAGTGCATCTGGTTGTAGAGGGTGACGGTCACCGGCGTCATGCCCGCCGGCGCGAGTATCGCGGAGGCGGTGAGATCGAAGTACGCCCAGCAGAAGAGCAGAAACGCGGTCCAGAAGTAGCCGCGCGACTTCATTGCCCACAGTATGCCCTTTGCTCGCGCGCGGACCCGGCCGGACGCGGCGCGGGTGAGCATGGACGCGGCGTGTATCGCCTCGCCGGGGCGCAGTACGCCGAGCAGCAGGCGGAGAATGACGGCGAACGGAAGCAGGAGCAGCGTGCCGGCGGTGAGGAGCGGAAGCGGCGTATCGAACGCGCTTCGCAGGAGAGGGAGCTGGAACGCGGAAAGCGTGAGCAGCGCTAGAAGCAGCGCGCCCAGGAGACCGGGCGCGCAGAGCGCGATCGCGGCGACGGGACTGCGGGACAATTCGGACAGCGTGTACGCGCACCCGGCGGCGCCGAGTGCGAACACCACACCCGCGGCGATGTTCCTGGTGAGCGCGGGATTGGTGAGGACGGATACGAGTCCCGGCGCGGTGCCGCGAAGGACCACCGCCGCGGGGACGGCACACACCACGGCGACCGCGGCGCACAGGTAGGCCCATATGCACGCACGGCGCGTTGCCGCCGGCGCCCGGCGCCGCTCGCCGGCGCGCGTGCGGGGCGCCCTGAACGCGGCGAAAAGTATGCCGGAGAGCAGGACGGCCTGGAGCGCCAGAGGCAGAACGGCGCGGCGAAGCGACTCGGCGAGCCGCATCCCGCCTGCCTGGGCGTCGAACAGGGTAACCGTCCAGGATGTCTGCTCTTCTATGTACATCAGGGATGCCATCTCGAACTCGGCGAACGCGAAGAGAAACGCCACGCCGAAGGCGATGGCCCACGCCCTGCCGTCGCGCCGGAAGAGCATGGAGATGCTTCCGGCATCAGCTGTCAGTTCGTGGCAGTGCGCGGCCTCGCGCGTGACCGACGAGGGGGTGAAGTGTAGGACGAGCGCCGCGACGGGCGCGAGCTTCATGAGCACGAGCAGTTCGTACAGCGCTTCGTTGAGCGCGGGATGATGAACGAGGGGAAGGGAGAAGTTGGAGTACGCGTACCCGACCAGCAGGACCGGGGTGAGGTAGGGGAGCAGGAGCAGTGACCACGCCAGCCGTCTCTTCGTCCGTCCCGGCGACTCCAGGATCGGCCGGACCAGGACGGCGATGAGAAGGGCGAAGGAGGCGATGCCCGCCGCCCTGAGCAGGCCCCACCCGCATTCGCCGGAGAGCGTCATCCTCCGTATCCGACGGACTTGAGCCAGGCAAGGCATTCCTTCCTCGTCGCGCCGAGACCGGTGAGGCCGCAGCCCGACTCCGCCCATTTCTTCAGGAGTGCCACCTCCTCGGAGAGCGATCCGGGGTCGACCGGTCCGAGGGGTATCTGCCGCGCGTCGCTCGCCGCAAGCTCCTTCTCGCACTTCTCGGACAGAAGGTAATCCACCAGCTTCCCGGCGCGCTCCGGATGCTTCGTGCCCTTGATGACGGCCACCGTGTTGGGGATGCATATCGTGGCGCCGTCGGCGAGCCGGACCGGGAGGAGCTCGACCGGCTTGCCTTCGTCCTTCGCGACGAAGAAGTCGTCCGAGTCCGTGAACCCCATGTCGCAGACCCCGGAGGCGACCAGGTTCTTTACGGTGGAGTTTCCGAGCACCTCGCGGATGCCGCGCTTCCGGGTGGCGAGGTGCCACTCCTCCAGCCCGCCCGCGCCCAGCACGTGGCGGAGGAGGCTGTAGTGGGTGAGCGTGGTGCCGTAGAGCGGCTTGGCGATGGCGACCCGGGACAGATCGCCCTGGAGCTTCTTCGCGACGTCCTCCTCGGCGGCCTTCATCTTCTCCGTGTTGACGATATAGACGCGGAGGCGGGCGGCGAACCCGGTCCAGAGCCCGTCCGGGTCCCTGAACGCGGCCGGTATCCTCTCGTACCCGGTCCCCTTGTACGGCCGGAGCATGCCCCGGTCCGCCAGGTCCAGCGTGCCGAGGAGCTGGTTGTTCCAGAACACGTCGCAGCGTGGGCTGTTCCTCTCGCGGATGAGCTGTTCGACCAGGCCGAGCGACTTCGTGGCCTCGGTGTCGAACCGGATGGCGACCGGGATGCCGGTCTCCTTCTCGAACGCGCGCAGCACCTTCTCGGAGTAGACCGCGTCGTGGGCGCAGTAGACGACCAGCGGCTCCTCTTCGCCGCGCCAGAGGAACCGGTAGGCGGCGAGCACGGCCGCGACGATGAGAACGGGAACGACGATGCGCGCGAACGTGGAAGAGCTACTCTTCGGGCTCTGTGGCATTTTCCGCTTCCTCTATCTTGTCAAAGTATTTCTTTATAGTGTCGTGATATCCGGGCGGAACCTGCTCGTGCAGGATGGCCTCGGTCATGCCCTGCTTCACCTGGCTCATGGTTCTTGCGTACTCTTCCCTGGCGCGTCCGGCTTCCGACAGCCCCTTGCTCTTCCACTGCAGAAGCAGCTTGCCCGCGGTGAGCGCGGACTGCGACTTCTCCGGCTTGAAATCCGTCTTCTGCTCGTCGTCGTACGCGGCCTTGCCGCCCTCGCCGGTGCCCGGCCCCTTCATTCCCTCACCCGGTCCCTTACCCTTGCCGGCGCCCGCCATCATCTGGTTGTAGAGCGACTCGTAGTCGGCCATCGTCTTGCAGCCTTCGCATCCCTCGCCGGGGAGCTTGCCCATCTTGCCGAGCATCTTCGCCATCTGCGCGGCGGACAGCCCCTGCTCGAGCGCCTGGAGGTCACGCATCGCCTGGGCGAGCTGCTGCATCTCCATGTCCGTGAGGTTGAGCGATTCCTGCAGTCCCTTCAGCGCTTCCGATGAGAGCCCCTTCGTGTCCGCCATGGAAAGCTGTTCCAGCGCGCGCTGCAGCGAGGTGCTTGCCTGTGTGGAGTTCATCTCCGACTGCATGAACTCCTGGAGGCTCTTCAGTCGGCGGCTCAGCAGTTCCTGCAGCTTCTTCTTCTCGGCGGAGTTCTTCATCTCGGCGATCTTCTTCGCCAGCTTCTTGAGCTCGTCCAGCTCCTTGCGGACGCCGCCGGCGTCGCCCTTCTGGAGCCTGCGCTTCCACTCGGATTGCTTCTTGTTGGCCGAGCCGCCGAAGCTCTGCTGGGCGCTCTTCTGGCTGAAGGCGTCCTTCAGCTTGTCCTCGCTGATCTTCTTCCAGAGCTCGCCGAGGTCCTTCTGGTGCTCCGCCAGCTTCTTGAGGTCGGCCTGCTTGTTCTGCGGCTTGGCCTGCTTGAACGTCTTCGCCAGGTCGTCCAGCGACTGCTTCACCATCGCGGACTGCGGGGCCTCCAGATCCTTCTTCTTGAGCATCTCCGTTCTCAGCGCCGTCGCCTTGCGGCTGTCTGCGAGCTGTGTGTGCCGCTCGGTCGCGCGCAGGCGCGCCGCCTCCTTGCCGAAGGGGTCGAGCTGGGGCAGGAACGTGAGGCCGAGGAACAGCGCGCAGAGGCAGAGAATGACGTTCTTGCCCTTGGTGAGCAGGTCGTAGCGGACGACGGCGTGGGGGTCCACCTTCCCGCTTCGCTCCCTGGCCTGCTTTTCCACGATCGCCCTGTACTCCTCCGGCGAGCGATCGAGAAGCGTAGAGGTGAGGAAGAGATCGTTCGTGTTCATCCGGGTGTCGATCAGCCGGGCCGTCTCCGTGCGCCCGGGGCGCACGTGGAAGACGGTGGCGAGTACCAGCGCCGCGAGCGGCGGGACGAGGAGGGTGAGCGGCTCGAACACGTCCGGGATAACCGCGAGGAGCCGGGACACCAGCAGCGTCAGGGCGTAAGCCGCCGCGAGGATGAGGGTGAACACGTAGAACCGGTCGGCCAGGGACGAAACCCTCTGCCGATTCGCCACGCGCTGGATCAGGATGTCAGTTTCCGACCGACTCATTATGTCCCCTATCATATGTCTTAAACGCGCGAAGTGCAACCGGGTTACACCTCAATCCAGGGACGATGAATTTCGGGGACATGATTGCTTCGTGTCTCCACCAATTTGCGGTAGAATGCGGGAAACGATAGCGGAGGAATCGCATGGATCTCTACGGCAGGAAATGGAAGAGGCGCGAGCTGGAGGCCCGGGTGGGGCGGCTGGAGCAGGTCGGCGGCGTTCGCCGGGTGCGGCTGACCGAGGGCCCTGACGCCGGGTGCGAACAGATCGAAGTGCGTACCGGTGCGGGGCTGTCCTACTGCGTCAGCCCGACCCGGTGCATGGACATATCCCTCGCGGAGTACTGCGGCGCGCCGATAAGCTGGCAGGGGCAGCCCGGCGACATGCATCCGTCCTACTACGACGCGTCCGGCAAGGAATGGCTGAGGACCGCGGTGGGGGGCCTGCTGATGACCTGCGGGATGACCCAGGTGGGCGCGGCGAGCGAGGACGAGGCAGAATCGCTCGGCGTGCACGGCCGGGCCCATCACCTGCCGGCGCGGCAGGTGGCCGCCGAGGGCAGGTGGGTCGGCGACGACTACGAGATGCGCGTGGCGGGCGTGGTGGA
>CAYMFW010000060.1:0-15065 GCA_964389785.1 uncultured Planctomycetota bacterium | reverse complement strand
AGAGACGGCCATATTCGGCGAGTATCTGCGGCTGAGCCGGGAGATCACGAGCACGTTGGGGGAGAACGCGCTGCGGATAACCGACACGGTGGAGAACGTCGCATTCACTCCGGTTCCCCACATGATCCTCTACCACTTCAACTTCGGCTTCCCGCTGATGTCCGAGCACACGACGATGACGTTTCCGTCGGGGAGTGCGTTTCCGCGCGACGACGGGGTGGAGCTGGCCGGTTACGACTCGTGGGGGGCGCCTCAACCGGGCTACACGGAGCGGGTCTACTACCACGAGGAGTTCATCGAGGACGCGTCGAGGAAGGGGTGGGCGACCGTGACCATCACGAACGAGCGGTTCCCGGTGGGCGGCGAGAGGAAGCCGCTGTCGGTCAACGTCGCCTGGGCGACGAAGACGCTGAACCGGCTGGTGCAATGGAAGATGCCGGGCGAGGGGATGCACGTGCTGGGCATCGAGCCGGCGAACTGCCACGTGGAGGGCCGCGCGGCCGAGCGGGAGTACGGCACGCTGGTGATGCTGCAGCCCGGAGAGCAGGTGACGTACGAGCTGGAGCTTTCCATCTCGCAGCCGCTCTCTTGACATGCGGCCCGGAACGGAATATTCTCTGAAATTACGCGGACATGATTCCTTCGCGTCCCCGTAATTCTTGGTGAACAGGAGGCCTTCACATGTCGAAGGGTAAGAAGAGTAAAGGGAAGAAACAGGCCGCGGCTGAAAAGCCCGCGAAGAAACAGCCCACCAGGGTCGTCCGCAAGGTGGGCGCCCTGGACACCGGCGCCTCTCGGAGAGAGCACCAGCGCATCGAAGGCAACGTAAAGGTCGTCTACCAGCTTCTGGATGAGAAGTCCCTGGCTCCCAAGGAGCAGTGGGCGCCGTTCAACGGGGTGGGCGTCGCGTCAGAGCACACGACCACCGCCAAGGACCTGAGCGCCGGCGGAGCGCTTTTCTTCACCGACAACAAGATGCCTGCGAGATCCAAGCTCGGGATGCGCATAGAGCTTCCCGACGGCGGCGGCCCGATACGCTGTATCTCCGAGGTCGTGCGGGTCGAGGAGATCAAGAAGATGACCATCTACGCCACGGCAGTCGCCTTCGTGGATATCGTGAAGGTGGATCGCAAGCGGATCCAGGAGTTCGTCAAGAACGAGGGCGTGGCATACGTCATCGGCGGCTGAAACATTCCCTTTCCGTGGTTGGCCGACATGAGTGACGCGATGAGATGCTCATTGAGTCTGCTGGTTCTGGCCTGGCTGTCGGTATCCGCTGTCCCGACCGCGAATGCGGCCGCCGATACGAGTCTCGCCAGGGTGGCGATACTTGACGAGGCGGCGCTCGGGGTGGACGCCGCCGTTGCGGAGGCCCTTCGGTCCGCGCTTCGACGGATCGAGGTTCCCGTGCGGATGGTGAATGCGGACGCGCTTTGCGATGCGAAAACATTCAGCAAGGCACACATCGATCTTCTTATCATGCCGGCCGGCAAAGCCTACCCGGTGGCTGCCATGGACAACATCCGGGGATTCCTTCGCGCCGGCGGCGGCCTGATCGTCCTGGGAGGCCCGCCATTCTCCTGCCCGTTCTGGAAAAGGGGCGGCGAATGGGTTGACTGGGACGGCTACGTGCGCAAGGCGAAGACCGAGGAGATGCAGCCCGATGCGGTGAAGGAACCGGATGCGATCTTTGACTTCGCCCGAGGAGACCCCGGAGGATGGTCCAGGAACAGCAATGCCGCGGGATCGCCGGCCGGGATCACCATCCGGAAAGGCGGCGACGACGGGGGGAAAGACTGCCTCGTATATCACGTCACCAACCTCACGGGCTGGGACGTCTTCGGGCGCGCCGTAACCCTCCCGCCCGGTCCTGGGATCCTCTGCGTTCGCGCAAAGGGAGAGACGAAGACGCCGCAGTTCTCCATCGAACTCGTGGAGACGGACGGCTCGCGATGGATTGCCGTAGTCAACCTGACGGAGAAATGGGAGACGCATGTTCTCAGAACGGCGGACTTCAAGTTCTGGAAAGACGGCAGTCCCGCCGGGCGGGGGAAGCCCGGCGACGCGGTGCGGTTCGAGCGGGTGAACAGGATTGCCGTCGGTCTCGCCTTCAGTCATACGAACGTCGGCGAAGGCGAGCACACGTTCCGGATACAGGAGATCGGCGTGCCCCGGTCGGCGATCGGCCGACTGGAGCCGACAAAGGCTCTCGTGCTCGACGGCATCAGTCCTCCGTACAAGCTCTTTCCCGTAACGCAGTGTTCGTCCACGCGGGTGAATTCTGAACAGGCGCTGGTGCGAAGCGCGGCCCTGCCCGCGAGCGCCGAGCTGTTCTCGTGCGCGCCCCGGCCGCAGGGGACGGGTATAGAGAAAGGGAGAAAGATGCGTTTCGTCCCCCTGATCCTGGCGCTCGACAAGGATGGGAAACACGCCGGCAACGCGGCATGGCTGTTTATCGATAAAGGGGCGGTGTATCGCGGCAGTTGGGCGTGTTTCGGCTTCACCCGGAAGGAACTGTACAAGGAGAAGGCACTGGCCGACGCCGTGGCGGATCTTGCCCGGCGGATGAGGGACGGTATCTTTCTGTACGAGGGCGGGTCGCAGTACCATGTGTACTTCCGGGGCGAGAGCGTGAAACTGGGAGCGGAGGTCGTGAATCTCGGCATGCAGCCGAGTTCACCGCTGACCATTCGCGTCCGCGTGACGCCCGAGGGCGTCAGGGACGCGGTCTACCGGAAGGATTTCACCGTCGAGGTGCCTGCCGGGAAAAGCCTGTCCGTTGCCGACACCTGGAGCCCCGGCCGCTTCGCGACCCGGTCCTATTCGGTGCGGACCGAGCTGATCCGCGACGGCAACGTCATGGATATGCTTTGCCACGAACTGCGGGTGTGGGAGCCGAAGCCGATCGAAAAACGCGTCTACATGACGACGAAAGACGGCGATTTCTACCTGGGCGGCCGGAAATGGTACGCGCACGGGATCAACTACATGCCTTCGTCGGACATAGCCACCGAGGACGGCGAGTACTTCGAGCACTACCTCGGGGCCCGGTCGTACGATCCGGTGGTGATCGAACAGGATCTGACACGGATCGTGGACATGGGCATGAACATGGTCAGCATCTTCGTGTATCATCCGTACCACCGATCCCGAAACGTCCTCGACCTGATCATGCGTTGCGATCGCCGCGGGCTGAAGGTCAACCTGAGCCTCCGTCCGCACGCGGATCCGATGATGTTCAGCCGGACCGAGGTAAGGGAAATGATCGAGGAATTGCGGCTGGCGGAAGAGGATGCCGTGTTCGCCTACGACATTGCGTGGGAAAGGCAGTGGGGCAACTACAAGGCCGGATTCGACGGCGAATGGGAACGATGGGTCGTGGAGCGCTACGGCAGCATCGCGAACGCCGAGAAAGACTGGGGCGTTTCGATTCCGCGCAGCCAGGGCAAGGTGGCCGGTCCGAGCGACGGGCAGCTCAGACAGGACGGCGACTGGCGGAGGATGGCGGCCGCCTATCGGAGGTTCGCGGACAACTGTTCGAGCAAGAAGCACGCCGCGGCGGCGCGGATGATCAGAAGCATCGATCCGAATCACCTCGTGAGTTTTCGCATGAACGTGGCGGGTAACCCGGCGTCTCAGGGAAGTTTCCCGTATGACTTCCGGGCGTTGAAGTCGCTGGATCTGATGGAGCCCGAGGCATACGGAAGCAATCCGGAGCTCGCGATGTTCACGGGCGCGTACGCGCGGTATACCGCGCCGGGAAGGCCCGTCTTCTGGGCCGAATTGGGCCTGAGCATCTGGGCCGGCTCGAATTTCGTCGGCACCCCTCCGGCAGCAGGAAGACAGGCGTCCCTCTTTTCCGAAATGTACGACATGATGCTGACGTCCTATGTCAGCGGTTCGGCCGGCTGGTTCTATCCCGGCGGATTCCGGTTCAACGAGAACAGCGATTACGGCGTGATCAACCCGGACGGCTCGTGGCGGCCCGTGTCGGAGGTGATCAGGAAGTACGCGGACAGGATGACGGCGGCGCGGACGAGGCCGGCGATCGATCATTGGATTACCGTGGACCGCGACGCCGACGCGCGCGGGCTGGCGGGCATCTATGATCGCGTGAAAAACGAATATTGGCAGGCGGTGAAGGCCGGCAAGTTTCCGGGTCTGCGAGACGAAGGAACCGGTACGGATTCCACGGACGTGCCGCTCAAGGCGGTCGGCAACACGGACTACAACGGCAACAACCCGCCGAAATATCTGGATGCGGAGTTCAACTACGTCAGGGTCAGGAACGCCGAGGGTGCGTGGACGGAAGTTGAGAACGGCGCCCGGATCAAGGTTAAGGCCGGAGCGCCAATCATGTGCCTGGCGTCTGTCGGCAATCTTCAGTCGGCCACGTGGATTGCTCCGGGCGATGCGAAAGGCAAGAAAGGCGCTGTCTGTCTTGCCGGTCCGCCGGGCTTCGAGGTGCAGGCGCGCGGCGCGATTGCGGCCGACACGCCGTACTTCGCGGACGCGGAGATACCGGAATTCGTCCTGTGCAAGGGAGTGGAGAAGGATACGAGGATTGTCCTCCAGATGACGGCGGATGGCAGAGCCTGGTTCGGAGAGAAGATCGAGTTCACCCTGACGCCGCTGGATGGGGGGCAATAACAGGCGTCCTTGTCCCCGTCTTTTCTGAAACATTCCCCTGCCTTTCGCGTAGATAGTACGGATCAGGAAATATCCCGAGGTGTGTGAGGGAGAAAGGGGGTGTATGAACAAGGGCTTCTCTCTCATCGAAGTGATGGCCGTGGTCGTGATTCTTGGCATACTGGCGACCGTGCTGATTCCCAGCGTGGTGCGTCACATGGAGAATGCGAGGTACACGCTGGCCAAGACCGACGTTGCGACACTCGACCACGCGGTAGAGTCGTTTGTCCTGGATCAGGGACGGCTTCCAAACTCGCTGAACGAATTGATAACGAAACCATCCGAGTTCGGGTGGGAGGTAGTCTATGAGTGACAGGGCGGGGGACTTCTGGAGGCGGCACCGGGATTCGAACCCGGGATGACGGATTTGCAATCCGTTGCCTTAGCCACTTGGCCATGCCGCCGGGAGTCGCCTAATCTACCGGATTGTCAGTAGTTGTGTCAACCATCCGCTTTTCTGACCGGGCCAGAAGCAGTACACTGTTCTTCTGCATATACGATGGGCGAAGGGAGGAGCGAGATATGAGCAAGATTGAGTGGGATGACAGCCTTTCCGTGGGGGTTGCCGCGATCGATGATCAGCACAAGAACTGGATAGAGTGCTTCAACAGCGCGGCGGAGGCGGTGGAAGCCAAGCACGAGACGGCGCAGGTGATCAAGACGCTCGCGTTTCTCGTTGACTACACCGAGGACCATTTCTCGACTGAAGAGAAGTACATGACGGAGAACGACTATCCGGGCCTGGCGGAGCACAAGGAAAAGCACGACGAGCTGAAGAAGACGCTGGCGGACCTGGTCCGCGACTTCCAGGAGGAAGGCGCGACGAGGCCGCTGGCGGACGGGATGGATACGTTCCTGGGCAACTGGCTTGCCAACCACATCCATGAAGTCGATATGAAGTTCAGCTCGTTCGTGAGAGAGAAGGGCATAACTATTCCCGCAGCCACTCCGTAGCCTTGTCGCAGTCGTCGAAGATGCGGAAGTTGAACCCGCGGTTGACGGCGACGTTTTCGAGGAAGCGGTGCCTTTCTTCGGTCAACTCGTTGTCGATCACGGCCACCTTCTTGAGCCGGCTGAGTTCGCGAAGCGTGGGGAAGTGCTTCACCACGAGCGAGAACGCGTCCAGCGTTTTGAGTTCGCCTTCGAGACCGGTCACGTCGATGAGTGCCATGGGTATGGCCTTCTTCTTGCAGAGGGCGGCGATCTCCTGGGCCGCGGCCGCGACCGTGGCGGCGTCGCGCGGGCCGGACACATCGACGTGGAGGATATTATCTTCGGTTCTGGTCTTCAGCTCGTGGGACACTTCCGGCCTCAGGTGAAGGGACGGCGCGGTCGACAGGGGAGGGTTTGCGGAGCGCGATCGCGGCTACGATAACGATGGCGAGGGCGATAGCGGCGACCAGCAGGCCGGCCCACAGAGGGAACGTGGGGTCGGGCTCGTCTTCTTCTTCAACCGGCGCGGCCGGGCGGCGCTTCCTGGGCTGGAGCTGCTCCCGCCGCTCATCGTGGGGCGGGCGGGCCTTCTTCATGCCCCCCTTGAGCTCCTTGAGGAGAGCGTCCATTTCTGACCGGGAGATGCACCCGGTCCGGACGATGAATTCGTCCAGCGGGATGCCGCGCCCGGCCTCGATGTCCTCCGCGTACACGGACGTGAGGTGCTTCATTTCGGGCGGCGTAAGGAACCCGCGGTCCACGAGAAGTTTCCCCAGTCTTACGTCATCGTCCCTCATCGATCCTCCGCATCATCAGGGTGCAAATCCAGTGGAAATCAGGTCATAGCCGGAGCAACGGCTACTTTACTTCAAGGCGCTCCTCGGTGTCAACGGGGGGAGGAGGATGCCAAAAGAGGCGACGGAAACCCGGCCCGGCATGAGGGCCCGGCGCCATGCCTGAACGGCGTCTCCCGGGCTACTTCTTGTCGTCGAGGATCTGGCTGACGGCGTTGATGGTGTCGCTGGTGATGTGCCTGCAGCATCTCTCGAGGAGAATGGCAAGGCACGCGAAAGCCAGGAAGAGACATACCAGCCCGAGAAATGCAGCTTCCTCGACACGCATCACGGAGATCCCGAGAGCGCTCAACAGAATGAAAGGCACGAACAGAAGATACTTGCCGTACCTGGCCGCCGGCGCAATACGTTCCTGCATCAAGCACCTCCTTCTCGACAGGATTGATATAACACCGCCAATACTACCCTAACGGTCAGCGCTAACGCAAGGGTCTCTCCGACTCTTTCTTCATTTCTTCGGGGAGGGCGTAGACGTCGCCGTCGCGGCTGCAGAAGTAAAGCAACGACTTCGAGGGCTCCCGTCCGTGGCCGTCGGCCCAGAACGCGTAGAATTCCGGGTGGGCGTTGACCGGACGGCGTGCGTAGGTGTGATTTCGCTCGCTGTCACTGGTGAGTTGCGCGGCCTTCTTCCATGTGCTTCCGAGGTCCCTGCTTACCCACATCGCCATCTCGCCGCCCGGGTTGCCCGGCTGGGGGCCGTCCCCGGTGGGGGCGATGACGCGCCATGTGCCGTCGTCTTCGATATAGAGCGAACCCATATCGTAGTTGCTGTCCGACGTGGTGAGGGGGCGGATGTCCCAGGTGCGGCCGGTCCAGCGGGCGGTGGTCCAGGTGCGGGGGCCGTTCGCGGGGCCGGCCTCGTAGCCGTTGCTGGTGAGATAGAGGATGATGGGGCGGTCGTCCGCGTCGTAGTTGATGTCCTTCATGTAGACGTTGAGGCCCTCGGCGACGTAGTCGTGGACGAGGGCGGGGCTTTCTATCCGGGTGAGCGGGACCTCGAGCGGGGTGCCGTCCGCGGCCCGCCACGACTGACCGAAGTCAGGCGTCTCGACGTAGTACAGGTTGGTTCTCCAGTTCAGGCCGCCGGGGTCCGGATGGTAGTTGAACGCGGAGCCGGCCCTGTCGCGGCCGGCCGCGCTCACCTGGTAGTGGCCCTTGCCCATGGCCGCCAGCCGGGTCCATTCGCTCCACTCCACGCCGTCCGGGCTGGACATGAAGCAGATGGTCCGCTCGGCGGGGTAGTGGTACCTGGTGAAGAAGGCGGCGAACCCGCGGCCCGGACGGTGCCAGGGCTGCATGTAGGAGAAGTTGTTGATGGGTACCTTCATGCCGCCGTCCAGCCGGGTGGCGGGGACCGGCTCGAATTCGCTGATGTCGTACGGCTTCACGGTGCGGTGTATGCAGGACGGACGGGACGTGCCGTGCGAGGTGGAGAATATCCAGATACGGCCGTCGCCGTCCACGGAGATTACCGGGTTGTCGTGCGCGTCGGGGGTCTCCTTGTCGAGAAGGATGGTGGGGCGGGGGACGGCGCCGGCGGCGTGGTCGTAGAAGGAGACCATGTGCAGCAGGAACCCTTTCCCGGCGCGCTCGAAGCCGCCGCCTTTCAAGTGTTCGGTGCCGTGCCGGAGGTGGGAGTTCTTCGAGGTGCCGCCCCAGCAGAAGAACGTTTTGTCGACTTCCTCGCAGTAGACTGCGAGCGGCTGGTGCTTGGCGCAGTACGTTCCCAGCCCGCCGCTGTACTTGAAGACGTACTCGTCTCCGGACGGCTGATTCATGTACCAGATTCCGCGGTAGCCGGTGTCTTTGTCGTTCATATCTCTTCTTCGATGTCGACGGTCATGCCAAGGGAAGGCAGGATATCACAGGGTCCGCGGCAGGTCTACAGGCGGACGTTGATTTCCAGGCCTTTGGGGACTTCGTACTTGCTGACCTGCTCGATCCACAGCTCGTTGAGCTTGTCCTGGTCCCTGATGGTGGTGGGGTAGGCGAAGCGGAGGGCCTCATCGAGGTTCTTGGCGTCGCGGATCTGAAGGAGGAACTTCTTGAAGGAGTTGGAGCCGTAGGTTTCGATCATGAAGTCGACCACCGATAGGCACTGGAGGTACCACATGTCCGCCTGGTTCCAGGTCATCTTCCTCTTGAGCCGGCGGTGGGTAATGGCAGCCAGCTGCTGGATGGTCATCAGCTTCTTCTTCAGCTGCCATTCCGTCGCCCTGGCCCGCGCGACGAGCACCTTGTCCTTCTCGCACCACTGGGCGATTCCCTCGTCGAGCCAGAGCGGCACCGTATCCTTGAAGTGGACGAATTCGCGGATCATCAGGTGTCCCAGCTCGTGAGGGAGAACATTGTTGACAAACTCGTCGTCATCCTTCCAGCAGTAGCCGCCGATCTTGTTTTCCTTCAGGTCCGCGAACCCCGCCGACCATTTGGCGCGGCCGGCGAGCTGCATGTAGGCCGCGTTGTCCGGGAAGAGATAGATGTCCGTCCGTTTGCCCCAGGTCCACAGGTTCTTGTGATTCCCGTAGCCGAGCTTGTCGGCGAGCGTGGAATAGTACTTGTCCGCGGCTTTCCCGACCTGCTTGGCAAATTCCTCCTGCTTTTCGAGTGTCTCCTTGATGCGCACCAGCTTCCCGTCACGCTTTGCCATCGAGGTGTAGTAGATGACGAAATGCTTGCTCTTCATGCTCTGCCATTCGATGGAGTTGAGCTCCTCCTTGGACCAGAGCGGGATGGTCTGGACGTGGAGGTATATCAGCACCCTCTTGCCCTTGCTGACGCCTCTCACCGTCAGGAGGCCGCTCTTCTGATTGTCGGCGACTGTGGCGACGGACGCGGCAAGTGCGATCAACAGGAGGCAGACAAAGCGTCTCGCTCTCGCCAAAATCATCCTCCAGGGAGCGTCGTCGGGGAACAGAAAGGATTTATATGAACTATACGGTCGGAAGGGCTTTTTGTCAACGTGAGACACGTTCGAAAAATCGAGCGGGTTCTCGTTTTTCCTCGGGGACACGAAGGAATCATGTCCCCGAAATTCAAAGAATTTTGAAAACTTGAGAACGTCCCCGAGGGGTCAGACGAGGGTGCGGAGGTAGTCGAGGAGGTCGGCACCGAGATCATCGCGCATCAGGCCGAAACGGATGGTCGTCTTCAGGTAGTCCAGCCGGTTTCCTATGTCGTGGCGCTTGCCGTCGAAGAGGTACGCCTTGATCTTCTCCCGTGACATCAGCAGGCGGATCGCGTCGGTAAGCTGTATCTCGCCCCCCTTGCCCGGGCGGGTCTCCTGCAGGCAGGAGAAGATGCCGGGTGTGAGGATGTAGCGTCCGGCGATGGCGAGGTTGCTGGGGGCTTTCTCCGGATCGGGCTTCTCTATGAGGTCCTCGATGTCGGCGATCCCGCCCTTGCCCGGCGGCGCGGCGCATTGGACTATGCCGTACTGTCCGACCTTCTCCTTGGGCACTTCCTCGACGGCGATGATGGAACATTCGTCCCTGTCGAACGCGTCGATCAGCTGTTTGGACAAGGGGGTCTCCGACTCGATGATGGTGTCGCCGAGGAGCACGAGGAACGGCTCCTCCTCGACGTGCCAGCGGGACTGCAGGATGGCGTCGCCCAGTCCGCGGGCCTGTCCCTGCCTGATGTAGTGTATGTTCGCGAGGTTGGATATCCGTTCCATCTCCTGGATGGTCTCGCGGCGGTTCTTCGCCTCGAGCTGCTGCTCCAGCTCGACGTTGGCATCGAAGTGGTCTTCGACCGCCCGCTTGCCGCGGCCGGTGATGATCAGGATGTCCTCGATGCCGCTGTTCGCGGCCTCCTCGACGACGTACTGTATTACCGGCTTGTCCACGACCGGCAGCATCTCCTTGGGCTGGGCCTTGGTTGCCGGGAGAAAGCGGGTGCCGTGTCCCGCCGCGGGTATGACGGCCTTGCGTACCTTGCTCATGAAGTCCCTCCGATTTCAGGTTTGATTACCTCTATCCCCATGCTCTCGAGGCTCTCGGACAGCGCGGCGAACATGGCGTCGTGTTCGTAGGTGCCGACGATGGCGCCTCCGGAGCCGGCGAACTTGGCGCTCGCCCCGCAGGCGCGGGCGGTCTCGACCATCTTCTCGTGCCGCGGGTTGAGGAGGCAGACGCTCCTCCTTCGGTCGTAGTTGGCGTCTATCAGCCGGCCCAGCCCCCGGAGGTCTCCGCCCTCGAGGCAGGCCTTGGCTTCGTCGGTGTACCGGGCGAAGTCTTTCATCGCGGCCAGCACGTCCGGGTCTCCCTCCTCGAACCGGGTCTTCAGCCGGCTGTGGCGGACCTCGGTGCACTCGGCGTGGGTGGGGTCGTAGGCGACGTAGACGTTGCGCAGGAGCGACGGGTCCATTTCCTCGTAGCGGCCGTGCCCCTCGTGGTTCATCAGCTCCTTCGAGAAATCCATGTAGACCATGCCGCCGTAGACCTGGACCACCCGGTCCTGGAACCCGGCCGGTATCTCGAGCTCTTCCGTCTCGACGCGGAGCACCAGGGTGGGCAGCATCTCCTTGGGGATCTCCACGCCGAAGAACTGCATCAGCGCTCTCATCGAGGCGCAGACTATGGCGCTGGAGCCTGCCATGCCGACCGCGCGCGGGATGTTCGTGTGATACGCGATCGAGAAGTTCCTGTCGTCCAGGGCGAGGGAGCGAATCCGGCAGTATTCGTGAAACTTCTTTATGGTGGCTTTGACGAGCCGGATGCCGCCGTAGTAGCCGTGCCGGTCGACGTCGGCGGCGAGCTCGTCGATGCTGTCGAATTTCACGTGGTCGTCCTCGCTGGGCACCACCTGGAGCCGGTCGGATTCCTCCATCGTGACGGTGGCGCGGAAATTCCGCATCAGGAACGCGATGGTCTTCCCGTAGTAGCCGTCCGACGGGTTGCCGATCAGACCCGCTCGCGCATAGGCCCTGGTCTCTACGTTCACACGTCCTCCTGCCTGTTCCGGGCAGCGTGGCCGACAAAGGGGGGATTATACCAGAACTCGCGGGAAAGCCAGCAAGACTATTGCATAGGTGCAGCTTGTTGTGTATCTTGTGCTTCGGTTTGTGAATACGGAAATCACGGTATCGGGAGGTATAGGATGACGAGAATGAGCAGGTCGGCACTGGTGGCCTTGTTCGCAGTGATGCTGCTTGTCGCCGGGTCCGCGTTCGCGGTCCCGATGAAGGGCAAGCCCGCCCCGGAGATTAAGGTGGGATCGTGGCTGAATCCCGAGAAGGGAGTGACGCTCGAGGGCCTTCGCGGTAAGGTCGTGGTGCTGGATTTCTGGGCGCCCTGGAGCGCGCGCGCCGCGCAGACCATTGAGCATCTCAACAAGCTTCACGAGACGTTCGCGAAGAAGGGCGTGGCGATCGTCGGTATCTGCAAGGAGCCGCAGGCCGCGGTGAAGGCGTTCATGGAAAAGACCGGGATGAAGTACGCGGTGGGCGCCGAGGCGGAGCAGAGTTTCACGTTCTACGGCGTGCAGGGCGTTCCGATGATGTTTCTGATCGATCCCGAAGGGGTGGTGCAGTGGGAAGGGCACTCGCTGAAGGAGCTGGACGAGGCGATGGCTGCCCAGGTGGCGGCGATGCCGGCGGTTCCGGCGGAGACGGTGGCGCCGAAGGTCGAAGGGAGCGAGACGAAGCCGGCGGAGGGCAAGGCCGCCGACGCGAAGGATGCGACGGCTGGGGCGAAGGAGACCGCCGCCGTGGCAACGACCGGGGACCAGAAGCCGGAAGAAAAGGAAGAGAAGGCCGACGAGGTGTTCGTGCTGGCCGACAGGGGCTGGCGCGATCCCTTCACCGACCCTCGTGAGAAGGGTGAGTCCCGGGTGGTCGAGGACCAGCCCCCGGAGCAAGTCGGGGAAGAGGTCCAGAAGATATGGGAAAACGCGCGCGATTCGCTCGTGCTGGAAGGGATAATGGGCTGGGAAGACGATCTGAAGGCGGTCATTGGCGGGGTGACCGTCCGTCCCGGCGACACGCTTGCGGCGGACAAGCTGAAGTTCAAGGTCGAGATGGTTACCAGGGACAACGTCGAGTTCCGCTGCATCAACGAGGAAGTGAAGTACAAGAAGCTGAGGAACCTGACCGTCAAGAAGACGATAGGGATGTAATCAGTCTTCGAAGAAGTCGGCGATCTTGCTCTTCAGGCTCCATTTCACGGTTTCGCTTCCATCTATGTGGGCCGGTTGTATCCGGTTGCCGGTCACGGCAACAGCACCGCCGCGGAGAGCACCGTGGTCCAGAGGCCGGCCTTGCCGACGGCGCTCTGCGTGACGTTGCTGGTGCGTACGATCAGATCGCTTATCCGCCAGAGTTCCTTGCGCTCGTCCCAGGAGCCGTCGGCGTTGAACTCGACGCCGAGAATGGTCGCGAGCATCTGCGCGGCTAGGTCTTCCGCGTAGACCCCTGCTTCCTCGTCGGTCTGCCCGAAGCTGTGGTGCTCGGACAGGTAGCCGTAGTTCTGTGGGTTCTTGGGCACGGCCACACCGACGGACGCCGCGACCAGCCTGTGCGCCTCGTCGGTTGCGGTCTCACTCATGACGACGAACGTTACCTCGCCCGCGCGGAGGTCCTGAATGTTCTTGTTGGGCACTAACCTGCAGTTTGGAGGGAAGATGCTGGAGACGCGGACCAGGTTGAGATGGGCGATGCCCGCCTTCCGGAGCGACTCCTCGAACGAGGCGAGCTTCTCCTTGTGGCGTCCGACACCCTTCACGAGAGTGATTCTGGTGGGGACGAATCCGGAATCTGACATTGAGCGCTCCTCCATTGAGAGTGATAAGGCAGGGATTATAGCGGCGGGAGGGGTGTTTGACAACGGGTGGGGCGGGGTTTACGATGTCTTTCTGCGGGAGGATTCTTCATGGTGAAAGAAGGCGCGGACGGACTGACGGAAAGGCTCCGGGAGCTGGAGCGGGCCGTGCCCGACACGGTGAGTATCGGGTCCACGGGCCGGCTGCGGGGCGAACGGGGCTGTTCGCCGTCGAAGTCGTACACCCACCGGGCGATCATGGTGGGCGGGCTGGGCCGTGGGTGTGTGGTGGAGAATGCGCTCGTGTGCGCGGATACCGTCGCGACGAACGCGATGTGGAACAGTCTGGGCGCGGAAAGCGAGTACGATGCGGCCTCGAACGTGTTGCGGGTGAAGGGGTTCGGGGGCAGGCCGAAGGTGCGGGTCGAGACGCTCGACGTGGGGGAGGCAGGCACGCTGTTGCGGCTGGTCCTGCCCGGGGTGGCGCAGTGTGAGGGAAGGGTGACTGTGGATGGCTCGGGTACGATACGGAACCGCCCCAACTCCTCGGTGGTCGGGCCGCTGAAGGCGCTGGGAGTGGACATCCAGGGGAGCCCGCCGGACGACCGCGTGCCCATTACGATTCACGGGTGCGGGCCTATTTTGTGCGGGGAGATCCGGCTGGACGCGAGCCGGTCCTCCCAGGCGGTGTCAGGGTTCCTGCTGTGGGCACCCACGTTCTCGTGCGCGGGCGGCAGGGCGGCCTCCGAGATCGTGCTGGAGGGCGACGTGGTGTCCCGGCCGTACATAGACATAACACTGGACGCGCTTCGGTGGGCCGGGATCGAGGTGCGTGAGGAGAGCCCGGGGCGTTTTACGGTCCCCGGAGAGCAGGTCTTCGCGACCGAGGGCAAGGCCTTCCGGGTGGGGGGTGATTACTCGTCGGCCGCGTTCGTGGTCGCCGCGGCGTGTTTGACGGACTCGGACGTGACGCTGGCCGGGCTTCTGGACGACAGCCAGGGAGACCGGGCGGTGCTGGAGATATTGACGCGCATGGGCGCGAAGCTGAGCCTGGAGGGCGAGGCGGTGCGGGTGCGGGGCCCGGTCGAGCTGAAGGGGATCGAGCTGGACTGCGGGGACACGCCGGACCTGGTTCCGGTGCTCGCGGCATTGGCGTGCTTCGCCGATTCGCCGAGTCGCTTCATGAACGTGGAGCACCTGAAGATAAAGGAGAGCGACCGGCTCGCGGCGCCCGCCGAGGAGCTGGGCAAGCTCGGCGCGAGGATACGGGTGGGGGATGGCGAGCTTTCCGTGGAGCCCGCGGAGCTGAAGCCCGCCCGGGTGTCGTCGCGCGGCGATCACCGGCTGGCCATGGCGCTGATCGTGGCGGGGCTGAGGGCTCCCGGCACCGAGGTGGAGGGCGTGAAGAGCATTCTGAAGTCCTACCCGACGTTCGTCAGCGACATGCGGTTTCTGGGCGGGGCGCTGTAAATGAACGGGGACAGGATGCGGAAGCCCGAAGGGATCGCGTCCTGTCCCCGGAAACAAACGTGGTGGGCAATACCCGACTCGAACGGGTAACCTCTTCCTTGTAAGGGAAGCGCTCTAGCCAGTTGAGCTAATTGCCCTTGGTTGTCGCAACCGTCATTCTAGCTTTGGACTTGTGCGACGTCAAGTCCTTCTCCGTCTGCTCCGAATCGGCCCCCTTTCGGCCCGATGTTGAGTAAATGTTGAGTGTTTTCTCTGACTCGCCCTTGAACCAGGCTTGAGCCTTCACCGCAGCGTCCGCGATCTCTTTCTGCGGAATCAGGCTGTAGTACCCGAGTGTGGTCTTGATACTGGCGTGTCCCAT
>CAYMFW010000059.1:0-25097 GCA_964389785.1 uncultured Planctomycetota bacterium | reverse complement strand
CGCCACCCTCTATGATAGAGAACCTGACCGTGCCGTCGACCGGAGGGGGAGCGGGCCGGGAGAGAGAGAAAGGTAGCTGTCCCTATTTTTCGGAGGACCTGTGGCGAAGCGCGATTACTACGAGGTGCTCGGCGTCGCGAAGAACGCCTCGGCCGACGAGATAAAGGCGTCGTACCGCAAGCTCGTGCTGAAGTTTCACCCCGACAGGAATCAGAACGACAAGACGGCCGAGGAGAAGTTCAAGGAGGCCAGCGAGGCGTACGAGGTGCTGAGCGACGGCGAGAAGCGCCAGCAGTACGACCAGTTCGGGCACGAGGGCCTTCGCGCGGGCGGGTACCGGGGCTTCGAGAACTTCACGTCCGACGACATATTCCGCCACTTCAGTGGCGACTCCGTGTTCGAGAGTATCTTCGGCGGGGCGTTGGGGGACCTGTTCGGTTTCGGCGGCGGCGGGCGTGCGGTGCAGGCCGGCAGGAGCCTGCGGTGCGACGTGACGCTGAGGCTCGAGGAGGCCTGCACCGGGATCGACAAGACGATAGACCTGAGGCGGGAGGAGCACTGCAAAACCTGCAAGGGCTCCGGCGCGAAGCCGGGGACGAAGCCGACGCCGTGCGTGCAGTGCGGCGGGTCGGGCCAGGTGATGCAGTCGAGCGGGTTTTTCAGCATTCGAACGACCTGTCCCCGGTGTCACGGGCGGGGAGAGATAGTCACCACGCCGTGCAACGACTGCGGCGGCACCGGCAGGGCGAAGATGAAGCGTGAGATAAAGGTGCACATACCGGCCGGCGTCGCCGAGGGCAACCGGGTGCGCATGGAGGGGGAGGGGGAGCCGGGGGATCCCGGCGCGCCCCGCGGGGACCTCTACTGCTTTGTGCACGTGAAGGAGCACCCGTTCTTCGAGCGGCTTGAAAACGACCTGCTGTGCGAGGTGCCGATAGGGTTCGGGCTTGCGTCGCTCGGCGGCAAGATCGACGTGCCGACGCTGTCCGGCACCAGCCGGATGACTATCCCGAAGGGGACGCAGTCGGGACAGATATTCCGGCTGCGCGGGCAGGGCATGCCGTGCGTGCACGGCCGCCGGAAGGGGGACATCCTGGTGAGGGTCCAGATCGAGACGCCCAAGAAGGTGTCCCGCGAGCTGGAGAAGATACTCAGGGAGTTGGCGGAGATCGAGGAGGAGAATGTGACGCCTCAGAGGGAAGGTTTTCTCAAGAAGCTGAAATCGTACTTCGCGGAGTAGGCAGAGATGAGCAAGAAGAAGAAGGAAGAGGTGCCTGAAGAGCTGCAGACGCGCGCCGACGAGAGGGACGAGTACTACAATATGATGCTGCGCGCCAGGGCGGACCTGGAAAACTTCACGAAGCGGACGGAGAAGGAAAAGGCCAGGTGGAGGGAGGCGGCGCTGAAGGACTTCGTGGCCGACCTGCTGCCGGTGCTGGATTCGCTGCACGCGGCCGCCCTCCATCCGGAGGACGCGGGGACCGGGTCCGTGCGGGACGGCATTGAGATGATGGACAGGCAGATCGCGGAGGCCTTCGAGAAGCACCGCATATCCATAATAGAGCCTGAGTTAGGTGATGAATTCGACCCCGCCGTTCACGAGGCCATGATGATGGAGCCGTCGGACGACTGCGAGCCGGGCTGTATTACGGCTGTTCTTCGGAGGGGATTTGTGGTATCAGATACCCTCGTGAGGGCGGCCCAGGTAAAGGTTGCGGGAGAGAAGGCCGAAGAAGAAACAGAAGAAGGGAAGGAACCCGCGGCCGGGGATGCCGCTGATACCGAATGAATCAGGAACAGACGTTCTTCGCGATAAAGCCGGACGGCCTGAAGTACAGCGCCACCGGCTATATTCTTACCGTGATGTCGCGCACCGAGCTGATCTACGCGGCCGCCAAGGTGGTGCGGGTCAACGACACGCTGGCGCGGGAGCACTACGCGGAGCACGCGGGCAAGCCGTTCTTCGACGACATCGTCAAGTACATCAAGGGTGAGACCCACTACCACGGCGAGCCGAGGGACGAGTACCCGTACACGGACGACTACCGGCGGGTGCTGGCGATAGTCTATCACGGGCCGAACGCCGTCCAGGAGGTGAGGGACGCCGTCGGTCCGACCAACCCGATCGATGCGAGGATCGACCGGCCGGGATCGCTCCGGGCGCTCGGGGCGGTGTACAGCCCCGGCAGGGACGGGGAGCACATACTGTTCGAAAATCTGGTGCACGCCTCCGCCACGACGGAGGACGCCAGGCGGGAGATAGAGCTGTGGTTCGAGCCGCGGGAGATACCTGCGCCGATGCGGGTGTTTCCGGTGGTGCAGTCCGAGGAGTTCTTTTTTCTGACGCCGGATTTCAGGATATCCACCACGCAGACGAACGATTGCAGGTGCGTCGTGAGCCCGGGCGAAGCCGTCTGGGAGGACGATTACGCCGCGCTGTCCGAGGGTGTCTCGGGCGGCGGCGACGAGCGCGCGCTGAAGCGCGCCGTTGCGAAGTACACGCTTTAGAATTTATTTCCATGACCGGGGACGGGCGGTGAGTCCGTCCCCGTTCGTTTCAAAGGAGGAACGCGATGAGTCTCCTGAGCAGGAAGCGCAGGAAGAAGGAGCCGGAGCCGGAGAAGAAGATCGCGGTGATGGACCAGGAGGAGAAGCTGCAGGAGGAGGTGACCGCGCTCGACCAGGACAACAAGGAAGCGACGCTCGACCGGGTGGAGCGGGAGGTGGAGGCGAAGGTCAACGAGGCGGTGGAGCACACGATAGAGCAGTTCAAGCTGCTGGAACAGGGGCGCTGCCCGGGCTGCGGGACCCGGCTGGAGGAATTCCTCTATACATCGATATGCACCCACTGCGGGTTCTCCAAGCGGCTCAGCCCGGAGACCGGCAAGGTGGTGGTGCACCTGCACGACGGCGGGGTGATCGAGTGCGACAAGATATTCGAGATACGAGGCAACGCGCACCTGTGCGTCCGTCACGACGTGGTGGTGGCGCGGCTGAACGAGAGCGCGGTGAACTACATCGAATACGTGTGGACCCCGGAGGAGCTGGAGGACATCCGCCAGCGCAAGGAGCGCGAGGTGCTGAGGATGTGCGACTGGTGCGGACGGAAGATCCCCGGCGACAGCAAGGAGACGACGGACATACGCGTGGCGATCGGGATCTACCAGAACAAGTTCTTCTTCTGCTGTAAGAAGTGCTTCGGCTCGTTCCAGAAACAGTACCCGGCGCGGGTGCACCGGGACTGCTACGAGCGCGCCTGCGAGCAGTGCGACGAGTGCATAAAGAAATTCGATACATAAAATGAAAAGGGGGCATTCTGCTTTTCCATCTGGCGAAGGATCCGGCGGGCAGGGCATGACGGAAAAGATGGATGTCCCCTTTTGGGGGCCGGAAGAATTTTGAAATTTTGAGAACGTCCTCGTGAATAAGAAGCTGCTGAAGCTGCTGCGCCCGCTGAGGGGGCGGATCGTGCTGGCCGTGGTGCTGTCACTGATAGCGGCGGGCATATGGATGTTCTGGCCGCTCGCGTACGGCCGGGTGATCGACAAAGTGGTCCCCAGCGTGCCGGGCCAGCAGCCCGATTTCCTCTACTTCACCACCGGCGTGCCGCTCCTGATCCTCGGGATGCTGCTGGTCGCGTTCGGCCACTACCTGGTGTGGATGTTTCTCACCATCCTCATCGCGGCGCTGGGCCAGCGGTTCGTGTTCGAGCTGAGGCACCGGCTGTACCGGCACCTGATGCGGCTGTCGCTGAGATTCTACTCCGAGAACACCACCGGGGAGATCGTCCAGCGGCTGATGGCGGACGTCGGGATGATACAGCGCCTGCTCGGGCCCCAGGTGATCCAGCTGGTGATAGACATGATCTACCTGATCGGCGGGATATCGATGATGGCGTATCTGAACGTCAGGATGCTCTTCATCCCGTTGTTCTTCGTGCCGCTGTATTTCCTCAATTACCGGCACTTCCGTCCGAAGCTGAGGGAGACGCACGGCCGGTACCGGCAGTACGCGGACTTCTTCGTGGGCCACGCGGCGGAGCGGCTGGGCGGCATGGAGCTGGTGAAGAGCTATGCCAAGGAGCACGAGGAGTACCATACCTTCGTGGATCACCAGGCGGAGGACGCGGAGCGATGGTTCGCGACGCAAGACCTGCACTTCCGGTTCTCCGCGATGTGCAACCTCATCACCGGGTTCGGCGCGTCGGCCGTGTACCTGGTCGGCTGCGCGTTCGTGCTCCACGAGCAGATGACGCTCGGGCAGGTGATCGCGTACTGCTCCTACGCGTCCTGGATATTCAACCCGGTGGTGCGCCTGTCGCAGCTGTCCGGAGAGCTGCAGGTGGCGGCCGTGTCCGTGGAGCGGGTGTTCGAGTACCTGGACACGGAACAGGAGGCGCCGGACAAGGCGGGCGCGCCGGCGCTGCCGCGCGCGAAGGGCGACGTGACGTTCGAGGACGTGTGCTTCGAGTACGAGGAGAACCAGCCGGTGATCAAGCACGTCAGTCTCGACGTGCCCGCCGGGACGGTGGTGGCGCTGGTGGGACACACCGGCTGCGGGAAGACGACGCTGGTGAACCTGCTGCTCAGGTTCTACGACACCACCTCGGGGACGATACGGGTTGACGGGCGCGACATACGGGACGTGCGCGCCGCGAGCCTGCTGCGGCAGATAGGGGTGGTGCCGCAGGACCCGCTGCTCTTCACCGGGACGGTGCGGGGCAACATCGCGTACGGCAGGCCGCGGGCGTCCATCGACGCGGTGCGCGCGGCCGCCCGGAAGGCGGAGATCCACGACCTGATCCAGAGCCTGCCGGACGGCTACGAGAGCCGGATAGGCCCGGACGGACTGAAGTTCTCGACCGGCCAGAAGCAGCAGCTCGCCATCGCCCGCGCGCTCATCCTGGACCCGGTGATACTGGTGCTGGACGAGGCGACCGCGTCGCTGGACAGCCATTCCGAGATGCTGATACAGAAGGCGCTCGCGCACGCGATGGAGGGAAGGACGTGCTTCGTGATCGCGCACCGGCTCTCCACCATCGTCAACGCCGACCTGATCGTGGTGATAGACGAGGGCAGGATCCTGGAGACCGGTCGTCACGAGGAGCTTCTGGAGAAGGAGGCGGGCAGGTACCGGGCGCTGTACGAGCAGCAGGTGGCCCGGATGCGGGCCGCGGCCCCGATACGGTGGGGCGAGTCATGAGAGACCTGAAGAGGTACTACCGGGGCTACCTGAGGGAGGGCAGGGTCGCCTTCGTGAAGATATGCCTGCTGATGGGAATCACCGGCACGTTCATCCAGGTGATCGGCTTTTACGGCAAAACGATGGTGGACAAGGTGATCGAGCCGGTCGCCGAGTTGGGGGAGCAGGCGAACTGGAGGCTGTTCGGGATGCTGGCGGTGCTGTTCGTGGTGACCCGGACGATATACTCGGCAGCCTTCTACGGTCAGCACCGGCTCTCCGCCCTGATGCTGATGCGCGGCGCGGTGCGGTTCCGCCACCAGCTGAGCGACAAGCTGAATCGGCTGCAGATGACGTACTTCGACACCCACCAGACGGGAAAGCTGACGGCGAGGCTCTTTAGCGACGTCGGGATGATCCAGGGCTCGAGCGGCGAGCTGATCACCGCACTGGTGTCGGCGTCCATCGCGCTCAGCGTGAACGCGGCGGTGATGTTCTACCTGAATTGGAAGCTCGCTTTGCTGAGCGTCGCCTTCCTGCCGCTCTACGGCCTGACGTACGTGCTCTTCGCCGCGGCGATACGGCGCTGCACCGAGAGCATACGGGAGCGGAACAGCAAGCTGTGGGCCCGGAGCCACGAGCGGCTGGCCGGGGTGCAGGTGGTGAAGTGCTTCAGCCAGGAGACGCGCGAGCGGCTGAAGTTCTTCAGGCTGGCGCGGGAGCAGTACCGGGAGCTGGTGCGGCGCGGCGCGTTCCGGTCCGTGATGACGACGCTGTGCGCGCTCATCTACTACGGCGGCTTCGGCGCCGTGGTGTGGCTCGGCATCTACATGCTGAAGGACGGGTGGTGGACGTCCGGAGAGTTCCTGTGGTTCAACAGCCTGTGCCTGTTGAGCTATCCGCCGTTTAGCCAGGTGGTCGGGATCGCGACGCCGTGGAAGGAGCTGCGGACGAATCTGAGGCGGGTCTTCGAGGTGCTGGACGAGCACGTGACGATAGAGGACGTGCCGCAGGCGATATCCGTCGAGCACGTGAAGGGCGAGGTGCAGTTTCTGGACGTGAGTTTGCTGTATCCCAACCAGCCGACGACGAGCCTGGAGAAGATAAACCTGAACGTGCCGGCCGGCACCAAGGTGAGTCTGATGGGGCCGAGCGGCGCGGGCAAGACGTCGCTCACCCGGCTGCTGCAGCGTCTGTACGACCCGACGGAGGGGCGCATCCTGCTGGACGGGCACAACCTGAGAGACATCAGCCTGACGAGCCTGAGGGAGAAGATCGTGCGGGTGCCGCAGGAGACGATCTTATTCTCGGGCACGTTCGCGGAGAACATCCGTTACGGCCGGATCGAGGCGACGAACCAGCAGGTGATGGATGCTGCCGAGGCCGCGGAACTGCACGATTTCATCATGGGCCTGCCGGAGAAGTACGAGACGGAGCTGGGGGAGATGGGGCTGAACCTTTCCGGCGGGCAGAAACAGCGGCTGGCGATCGCGCGGGCACTGGTGACCGACCCCGGCATACTCATACTGGACGACACCACGAGCGCGCTCGACGCGGAGACCGCCGCGCGGATAGAGGAGACGCTGGCGCGGATACTGAAGGACCGCACCGCGTTCATCATCACCCATAGGCTGGCCACCGCGATGTACTCCGACGTGATCGTGGTGATGGAGGAGGGGCGCATCACGGAGATGGGGACGCACTGGGAGCTGCTGAAGAACGAGAAGCTGTACTACCGCATCTACAAGCAGCAGACCGAGAAATAAGGGGGGGCGGCCGAGGGGGCGGCTCCGAGGACACGGCTCGACCGACCAAATGCAGGGCCTTCGGCTCGTCGGTCGACCCGTGAACCCGCTCGGGACCAGCGCGACCCCAGCCGCCAGAGCGGGGCGGAAAAGTAGAATGTCCCCTTTTCTGGGCGCCTCCGAGGACGCGATTTGACCGACCTAGGAAGGGCCTTCGGCCCGTCGGTCAAATCACGAACCCGCTCACCGGCATCCCTTCGCGCCTTTTCGTTCTTGTGCTATAATCGGAACGGGACGTCAATCATGAAGCGGATAATCATTCTTACTGCGGTGACGGCGCTTCTCTGCGCCGGGTGCTCTTCCGGTTACTACGCCGGGCGGGCGAACCGGGACGTGGAGCGGATTCTGGACCGGAAGACGGTGCAGGCGATAGGGGACCTGGAGGCCGACGCGGTGCGGCCGGAGACGGAGGACGCGGCCGCCGCGGAGATGCCGGCGGCGGCGAAGGTGCTTACACTGAAAGACGCGCTGGCCGTGGCGGTGACGTCGAACAGGGACTTCCTGGCGGAGAAGGAGGAGGTGTACCTGTCGGCGCTGGCGCTGACGAAAACCCGCCGCGACTTCGGCCCGGTGCTCGGCCTGACGCTCGGGTACCTGGTCGAGGACGGTCCGTACCTGGACGCCGCGCGGGGGGTGTCGGCGACCGCGTCGGTGACGAAGGTGCTGCCGACCGGCGCGCAGGCCGGGCTGTCGGTGACGTCGTCGGAGACGAACGTATCCGGGAACGGGACGGACACCGCGGACACCACGGTGACGCTTTCGGTTACCCAGCCGCTGCTCGCGGGCGCGGGACGGGAGGCGAGCCACGAGGCGCTGACCGTCGCCGAACGGCGGGTGATCTACGACATTCGCGACTTCGTCCGGTACCGGGAGGCGTTCACCATAGGGATGGTTCGCGACTACTACGCGATACTGAGCGAGAAGCAGGTGGTGGAGAACACGAAGCGGGACCACGAGCTTTCGATATTCCTCAGGCGCCGCGCCGAGGCGCGTTTCGAACTGGGCGAGGTGTCCGCGCTCGACAAGTTCCGGGCGCAGCAGCAGGAGCTGGAGGCGAAGAACGCGCTGATTCAGAGGCAGCAGGAGTATGAGAGCAGGCTGGACGAGTTCAAGATCACGCTCGGGATGCCGCTGGACGAGAGGATCGACGTGCAGGACGTGTGGCCGAAGATGGTGCCGGTGCGGCTGAAGGGGACCTCGGCGCTGCGGGCGGCGCTCGCCAACCGGCTCGACCTGAGGAGCGAGAAGCAGCGGGCGGAGGACGCGGAGCGGGCGGCGCGGATCGCGAAGAACGCGCTGCTGCCGGAGCTGGGGCTGACCGCCGGCTGGTCCGTCGGCACGGACGAGGACGCGGGGAACCCGGGCGAGGACTGGGACGCGGGCGAGTACTCGGTGGGCCTGGCGCTGGAGGTGCCGATCGACAAGATAGAGGAGCGGAACGCGTACCGCAGCGCGCTGATCGCGCTGGACCGGCAGAAGCGGGCGTACGCGCTGAAGGAGGACCGGATACGCAAGGAGGTGCGCGACGCGCTCCGGCAGGTGAGGCGGCTGGAGGCCACGGTGGGCATCCAAGACACCAAGCGAAAGCTCTCGGAGAGGCGGCTGAAGAACGCCCGGTACCTTTTCGACGAGGGTTCGGCCGGCAACCGTGATATCATAGAGGCCCAGCAGGACCTGCTGGACGCGGAGAACGCGTACGTGCGGGCCCTGGCGAGTTACGAGGTGGCCCGGCTGGAGCTGAGGCGCACGCTGGGGCTGCTGTTCATCAATCGCGACGGGTCGTGGGGGAAGGAGTAGTGGCGGACCTGAGCAAGTCCAGGAAGACCATCGCGGCTATCGTCGGGGCGGCCGTGGTCCTGACGCTGCTGGTGGTGCTGCTTACCCGGCGGGGCTCGTCGCAGAACGGCGTGGACGTCAGCTTTCACGTGACCCGCGGCGACCTGCGCATCGTGCTGACCGAGAACGGGGAGATCATCGCGAAGGAGTCGGTGAAGATCACGCCGAAGATAAAGCTGTCCCACCACGCCACCATCGTGTGGCTCATCGACGAGGGCTCGCACGTAAAGAAGGACGACGTGCTTGCGGAGCTGGACAAGACGGACCTCGAGAAGCAGATCACCGAGATGGAGGGGCAGCTTCTGAAGGCGGAGGCCGATTTCGTGGCGGCCGAGACGAACCTGGAAGTGCAGAAGATGGAGAACGAGAGCAACGTGCGCAAGGCGCAGCTGAAGGTGGACGTGCAGCAGATGGAGCTGGACAAGTACAAGGAGGGGGAGGCCCCGAAGAACCTTCGCACCGCGACGCTGACGCAGACCGAGGCGGAGTCCCGGTTCAAGCGGGCCAGGGAGAAGAGCGGGGCGATGCCGGCGCTGCTGGAGGAGGGGTTCGTGACGCGCGACCAGGTGGAGCAGGCCGGGCTGGATCTGCAGGCCGCGCAGATAAAGCTGGAGACCGCGACGCTGGAGCTGAACCTGCTCAAGAAGTACACCGCGCCGATGGACCTGCGGAAGAAGGATTCCGATCTCGCCGAGGCGAAGGACGAGCTGGTGCGCACAAAGAAGAAGTCGGAGAGCCAGCTGGGCCAGAAGGAGGCGGCCTTCCAGGAGAAGAAGAACCTGCTTGCTTCGCTGAAGCGGAAGTACAAGGAGGCGAAGGAGGAGATCGAGGGGTACACGGTGAAGTCGCCGGACGAGGGGATCGTGATATACGGGGACCCGGACCAGTGGTGGCGCCGCAACGAGGTGAGGGTGGGAGGCACGGCGTACAACCGCAGCGCGCTCTTCACCCTGCCGGTGATGACCGTGATGCAGGTGAGGGTGAACGTGCACGAGGCCGACGTGGACAAGGTGAAGCGCGACCAGCCCGCGACCGTGACGTGCGACGTGCTCCCCGGCGTGCAGATGAAGGGCAAGGTGGTGAAGGTCGCCTCCGTGCCGAACACGCAGAACCGGTGGATGAGCACCGGGGTGAAGGAATTCCGGGTGGACATCGACCTGGAGGGCTCCGAGCACTCGGTGCGGCCGAACACCTCCGCGAAGGCGGAGATATTCGTGGAGGAGGTGAATGACGTGCTGTACGTGCCGAGCCAGGCGGTGCGCAAGAAGGAGGGGGCGTACTACTGCTTTCTGGAGCGGCGTGGCGATCCGGAGATGCGGGAGGTGACGCTGGGCAAGAGCAACGACACGCACGTGGTGGTCGCGTCCGGCCTGGAGGAGGGTGACCGGGTGCTGCTCGCGCCGCCCGTGGTCTACGACACGACCGAGAACTGATGGGACGCCTTCCTGTCATCAGCCTGGAGAACGTCACCAAGACGTACCACATCGGCCGGGTGGACGTGGAGGTGCTGAAAGGCATCTCCCTCGGCTTCCGGGAGGGGGAATTCACCGCGGTGGTGGGGTCGTCCGGCTCCGGGAAATCCACGCTGCTTCACATCCTCGGGTGCCTGGACACCCCGACGTCCGGCAAGTGCTTCTTCGGCGGGGACAACGTGGCGCGCCTGGACGACGACGCGCTGTCCGAGATCCGCAACCGCAACATCGGCTTCGTGTTCCAGACCTTCAACCTGATACCGCATCTGAACGTGCTCGAGAACGTGGAGGTGCCGCTGTTCTACTCCGGGCTGGCCCGGCAGGAGCGCCACCGGAAATGCAGGGAGGCGATCGGGCTGGTGGACCTCGGTCACCGGCTGAACCACGCGCCGGCGGAGCTTTCGGGAGGGGAGCGCCAGCGGGTGGCCATCGCCCGGGCCATCGCCCACGAGCCGCGGGTGATACTGGCCGACGAGCCGACCGGGAACCTGGACAGCACGACCGGCGCGGAGATACTGCGGATATTCCACCGGCTGCACGAGATGAGGAAGACCATCGTGATGGTGACGCACGACGCGGAGATCGCAGCGCAGACCGAGCGGCAGATAGAGATGCGTGACGGCGTCATCACCGAGCGGTCGGGCCGGGGCGGGAAGCGGGGGAAGGAATGACCGATCGCATCGCGGAGATGCTGAGGCTGAGCCTGCGGAGCCTGTCGCTGAACGCGACGCGTTCCCTGCTGACGCTGCTCGGCGTGATATTCGGCGTGGCCGCGGTGATCGCGATGATGGCGGCCGGCGCCGGCGCGCGGGAGGAGCTGATGCGGACGATCGGCAGCATGGGCATCAGGAACATCATCGTGCAGACGGTGAAGCCGCCCGAGGAGGGGCGGCCGGACTCGACGAGCGGGTCCCGCCGCCACGTGTTCGGGTACGGGCTCACCTTCGGCGACCTGAAGCAGATAGATGAGACGGTGCCGGGGGTGGACGTCGTCCTGCCGGTGCAGCGGATAAAGAAGCGGCTGTGGCACCGGAGCACGCGGTTCGAGGCGCGCATCCTGGGCGTGATGCCGGCGTACTTCAGCTTCTTCAATATGGAATGCGCACGCGGTCGTTTCATCACGGACCTGGACACCGAAGACGCGCGGCGGGTGTGCGTGGTGGGGTCGCGCATCCTTGAGGAGCTGGGCTACTTCGACGATCCGCTGGACCTGGACGTCCGCATCGGGGCGGACTGGTTCCGGGTGTGCGGCGTGTACGCGCAGCCGCCGTTTCTCAGCCCGACCGCGAAGGCGCTGGGCAGGGGCGACATACAGATGGACGTGTTCGTGCCGTACTCGACGGCGAAGAGGCGGTATGGGGTGCTGAACATCGTTCGGGAGGAGGGGTCGCAGGAGTACACCCGGGTGGAGCTGGACCAGATCATCGTGCGGGTGAGTGACGAGTCGAAGGTGCTGAACGTGGCGGAGCTGGTGGGGGCGGTGCTGAAGGAGTCCCACGAGAAGACGGACTACGAGATCATCGTGCCGCTGGAGCTGCTGCGGCAGAGGCAGAAAACGCAGCGGGTATTCAGCGCGGTGATGGTCGCCATCGCCAGCATCTCCCTGCTGGTCGGCGGTATCGGAATCGTCAACATCATGCTGGCGACGGTGACGGAGCGGACCAGCGAGATAGGGGTGCGGCGTGCCTGCGGGGCGCGCAAGCGGGAGATACTGGTTCAGTTCCTGATAGAGACGCTGACGCTGACGGTGCTGGGGGGGGTGCTCGGCTGCGCGCTGGGGGTGTCCGGGGCGTCCCTCATGAGCCGGTTCAGCGAGTGGCGGACGATCATCACGCCGGGGTCGCTGTTTCTCGCGATGGGGATATCGTGCCTCGTCGGCGTGATCTTCGGGATGTACCCGGCGCACAAGGCGGCGGAGATGGACCCCATCGAGGCGCTGAGGTACGAGTAAGGGCGGCCGGAGTCGCACTGTCCCCTCGCTCATTCTCGCCACTCATCAATAGAATGGAGCGGCTCCGAGGACACGGCTCGACCGACAAAGGAAGGGCCTTCGGCCCGTCGGTCGACCCGTGAACCCGCTCGGGACCAGCGCGCCTCCAGCCCCCCCCTCTCTACATAGGAAGTACCCTGTCATCCTAATTGCCATCCCCGTCCGAAAGAAACTTGAAAACTTGAGAACGTCCCCTATCTTTGGTACCATACTGGCTTCACTGTATCTAATGAGGTAGGAAGAACATGGCTGAAGAGACCAAAACGGACGAAGCGGAAGAGACGAAGACCGACGAAACGGAAGCGGCCGACTGGCTGACCAGCGAGCTGGAGGACACCGGGCCCTGCAGGAAGCACATCAAGGCGGTGGTGGCCGGCTCCCGGGTGAAGGAGGAGATGGAGGAGGCCTACCAGGAGCTGAGGCAGAACGTGATGATACCCGGCTTCAGAAAGGGGAAGGCGCCGGTGAAACTGTTGCAGCGCCGGTTCGGCAAGGAGATCACCGACCAGGTCAAAGAGTCGCTCGGCTCCGAGGCGTTCCAGAAGATACTGGAGAATGAGAAGCTGACCCTGGTGGGCGATCCCGAGTTCGGCGACGTGGAGATCGACGACGAAAGTTCGCTGAAGTTCGAGGCGGACATCGAGGTGCGCCCCGAGTTCCGCCTGGGCGACTACAAGGGGATGAAGCTCACCAGGCCGTCCGAGGAGGTGGAGGACGCCGACATCGATCAGGCCGTCGAGGGCATCCGGCTGCAGCGCGCGGAGCTGGTGACCGAGGAAGGCAAGAAGGCGGAGGAAGGCGACGTGGTGCTCGCCCGGTGGAAGATCGTCGCCGACGAGAACGTGCTGAGCGAGGAGAGGGAGGTGCTGATACCGGTCCGCAAGGGGCGGGTGCACGGCGTGGAGGTGGACCTTCCCAAGGTGCTGAAGAAGGCGGTGGCCGGCGACGAGAAGACGGCGAAGATAACGCTCCCGGACGATTTCGAGAACGCCGAGTTCGCGGGCGTGAAGGCGGAGATACGGATAGAGGTGAAGGAAGTGAAGGTCCACAAGCTTCCGGACTTGGACGAGGAATTCGTCAAGACGCTCGGAGTGGAGAGCCTGGAGACGCTGAGGAACGAGGTCTCCAAGCAGGTGGCGGCCCGCAAGAAGATGGCGAGCCGGGAGGGGCTGGAGAGTCAGGTGTTCGAGAAGCTGCTCTCCGAAGCCGACTTCGAGGTGCCGGAGGGTCTGCTGGAGAGGGAACAGCGCCGGCTTCGCGACGACATGAGAAGGCGCCTCCGGTACCGCGGCGTGCCGGCCAAGGTGGTGGAGGAGCGGCTGGAGGAGATGGGTGAACAGACCCGTGAAGAGAGCGTGAAACGGATAAAGTCCGGCTTCATCCTGGACAACATCGCCGAGGCGGAGAAGATCGTGGCTACCGAGGACGAGGTGCAGCGGCTGATCGAGGCGCTGGCCGCCGATTCCGGCCAGAAGGCGGACGCGGTGAAGAGCCGGCTGGAGGAGACCGGCGGCATCTACAACCTGAGGTCGCAGATACGCCGGGAGAAGGCGGTGGAGCTGATCCTGGAGAAGGCGGAAATCGAAGAGGAGAAGAAGAAGTGAAAGAGCTGAGCCAGATAGTCCCCATCGTCGTCGAGAGGGAAGGGCACGTAGAGCGCTCGTACGACATCTACTCGCGCCTCCTGAAGGACCGGATAGTATTCATCGGCAGCGCGATCGACGACCACGTGGCGAACCTGGTGGTCGCCCAGATGCTGTTCCTGCAGTCCGAGAACAAGGACCAGGACATCAACATATACATAAACAGCCCGGGCGGCTCGGTGACGGCGGGCCTGGCCATCTACGACACCATGCAGTTCGTGCACTGCGACGTGGCGACCTACTGCGTTGGGCAGGCGGCCAGCATGGGCGCACTGCTGCTGACGGCCGGCACCACGGGCAAGCGGCACATCCTGCCGGGCGCCAGAGTGATGATGCACCAGCCGTGGGGCGGCACCCAGGGCGACGCGAGCGACATCTCGATTCAGGCCGAGGAGATGAGACGACTGAAGCAACACATCAACGAGCTCCTCGCGAAGCATTCCGGCCAGCCACTCGAGAAGGTGCAGAAGGATACCGACCGCGATTTCTTCATGTCCGCCGGGGAGGCCAGGGACTACGGGCTGGTGGACGAGGTGGTCGTTTCGCTGAAGGGGGCGAAGGATGGGAAAGAGAGTTAAGCGCGGAGGGGGAGGGCCGGCCGACCTGGAGGACTTCTGTTCCTTCTGCGGTAAGGACGGCTCGATGGTGGCGTGTCTGGTTGCCGGTCCGGGTGACGTCCGGATCTGCAGCGAGTGCCTCGACATCTGCAACTCTCTCGTCCGGCAGGAGACCAAGAAGCCGGGACCGCCGAAGAAGAGACGCCGGAAGCTTCCGGCCCCGCGCCAGATAAAGGAAGAGCTTGACGAATACGTGATCGGCCAGGAGAACGCGAAGAAGGTGATCTCCGTGGCGGTGCACAACCACTACCGGCGGCTGCAGCTGCCCGGCGACGGCGACGTGGAGATCGAGAAGAGCAACATCCTGATGATCGGGCCGTCCGGCGTGGGCAAGACGCTGATCGCCCGGACGCTGGCCCAGGTGCTGGACGTGCCGTTCGCGATCGGCGACGCGACGACGCTGACCGAGGCGGGCTACGTGGGCGAGGACGTGGAGAACCTGCTGCTGCGTCTGCTGCAGGCCGCGGACTGGGAGGTCGAGGAGGCCGAGAAGGGCATCCTGTACATAGACGAGATCGACAAGATCGGAAGGAAGACCCAGAATGTTTCCATCACGCGCGACGTGTCGGGCGAGGGCGTCCAGCAGTCCCTGCTGAAGATGCTGGAAGGCACCGTCGCCAACGTGCCTCCGCAGGGAGGCCGGAAGCATCCGGAGCAGAGGTATATCCAGGTGGACACCAGCCGGATACTGTTCATATGCGCCGGGACGTTCTCCGACCTGGAGAAGACGATAAGCCGGAGGCTGGGCAAGAACGCCATAGGATTCAATCGTGAGGTCGGGGGAGGAAAGACGGAGGATGTGGGTCACCTTCTCTCCAAGGCGGAGCCGGAGGACCTGACCCAGTTCGGGATGATCCCGGAGCTGGTGGGCCGGCTTCCGGTGATCACCACGCTCGCGCCGCTGGAGGAGGACGACCTGGTCCGGATCATGCTGGAACCGAAGAACGCGATACTCCGGCAGTACGAGAAGTTCATCAGCATGGAGGGCTGCGAGCTGGAGTTCACCAGGGGCGGGCTGAGGGAGCTGGCGAAGCGGGCACTGGAGAAGCACACCGGGGCGCGGGGGCTGAGGGCGATAATCGAGCAGATAATGCTGGATGTGATGTACGAGCTGCCGGAGCGCCCGGACGTGAAAAAGCTGTCTCTGACCCGTCAGGCCGTAAAAAACGGCCGTCTGGCGCTTCCCAGACGGCGGGAAAAGATAGAGAGAGGGTCGAGTGACGTCACAAAAAGTATTGCTTGACGGATGGTACCGCTATGCTTATAATTTGCCGACTCGTCTACAGAGTGACGGAGAAATAGCAAAATGAATACTCTGACCAAGGTTTTCGTTGTTTTCACCCTTTTGCTCAGCATCGCGTACTGCGTCGCTGCGGCGTTCCTGTTCACCTACTCCAAGGACTACAAGGATCTGTACGAAAGGGAGCAACAGGCGCACGAGAACACCCGGCAGACGATGCAGGACGAGATCGACAAGCTGTCGTCCGACCTGAAGTCCGCGAACGGCCGGATCTTCTCACTGGAGGAAGCGAACAACAAGCTCACCCGTGATATCACCGAGCTGACCAACAAGTACAACGAGAAGTGTCAGGAGTACGATAATTTGGACCTGCAGTTCAAGAAGCTGAACACCGCGCACACCACCCTGGTGAGGACCTGCGAGGACCTGAGACAGAACCTGAAGGAAGAGCGGGATAAGAACGAGAAGCTGAGAGCCCAGCTGGCGGTGATGGAGAACAAGAACGACAACCTGACCAAAGAGCTGGCGATCCTCTCGGACGACAACCGGAAGCTGGACAAGAAACTGATCGCGTTGAGGAAAGAGCTGCACGCCAGCGAGGAGGTCCGCCTGAAACAGGAGGCCATCCTCACCAAGCTGAAGGAAATGGACATCAAGGTCGAGGACATACTCGTGCGCGCCGAGCCGGTACACGGCCAGGTGCTCGCGGTTGATCCGGAGACCGATATCGTGGTCGTCAGCGTCGGCGAGAACGCCCACGTGACCAAGGGAATGAATCTGAGCATCTACCGGGACGACAAGTACGTCGGCCGAATCATTGTGATCTCCGTCTTCCCGGACATGTCGTCCGGGCGCATCATCCGGAGCCACACGCAGAGAGAGGTCAAACCGGGAGACAATGTCACCAACAGATTCTAAAGCGGCGGACCGCATACCGCGCGTAAAGGCGAACGTCTATACCGCGATGGCGATTCTCGCCTCCATCTTCCTGGTGGGCGGGATCGCGCTGCTGTATCTCACCATCGAGCCGTACACGATGCCGCCGCGCCGCGTCACCACCGCCGCGCCGGGCGGCTACATTCCGCCGGCGGCGCCCGAAGCACCGGGCGGCGGCCCCGCCGAGGCGCCCGCGGAAGAGCCCGCTGCCGCCGAAGAGCCCGCTGCCGCCGAAGAGCCGGCGCCCGCTCCCGGGGACTAGAAGTTCGCACAATTCCCCATTCATGAAGGCGGTTTCGTAGACATCACTTTTCGATCGTAGTAGACTCCACCCCTGTATGTCCATCAGCACAAAGGAGGGTTCTATGGATTCGACGTTCTTGAATGAATTCAGATCGCCGGGGAGCGCGTACCGGGGCAAGCCGTTCTGGGCGTGGAACGGGAGGCTGGCTCCGGAGGAGCTGAGGCGGCAGATCCGCGTGATGCACCGGATGGGGCTGGGCGGCTTCTTCATGCACTCCCGGGTCGGGCTGGACACCGCGTATCTCTCGGACGAGTGGTTCGAGTGCGTGGACGCCTGCATCGACGAGGCGAAGAAGCTCGACATGGAGGCGTGGCTGTACGACGAGGACCGGTGGCCGTCGGGCGCGGCCGGGGGGCTGGTGACGAAGAACCCCGAGTACCGGCGGCGGTCGCTCCATATGATAGAGACCAGGGACCCGAAGAAGCTGGAGTGGTCGAAAGACGTGCTGGCCGCCTTCACCGCCAGGGTGAGGAACAGGGCGGCCACGGACGTGAAGCGGCTGAAGCGCGGGAAGCGGCCGAGGAAGCCGGCCCGGGGCGTGTCCATACTGATTTTCAGGGTGGTGCTCGACCCGCTCACCGACTGGCACAACGGGTACACGTATCTCGACACGATGAACCACAAGGCGGTGAAGAAATTCATCCAGGTGACGCACGAGGCGTACAGGAAGAAATGCGGGAAGCACTTCGGGAAGGTGGTGCCGGGGATCTTCACCGACGAGCCGAATCACGGCGGGAAGCTGCCCGGCGGCGGCCAGACGAAGCTTCCGTGGACCGGCGCGCTGCCGAAGGTGTTCCGGAAGCGGTACGGGTACGACATCGTGAAGCACATCCCGGAGCTTTTCTACAATATTGACGGGGACGGGGTGACGCCCACCCGGTATCACTACCACGACTGCGTGACCCATCTTTTCGTGGACGCGTTCGCGAGGCAGATCGGCGAGTGGTGCGAGAAGAACGGGATACAGCACACCGGCCACGTGCTGGCCGAGGAGACGCTGGAGAGCCAGACCGGCGTGGTCGGAAGCGCGATGCGTTTCTACGAGCACATGCAGGCGCCGGGCATGGACATCCTGACGGAGCGGAACCGGGAGTACGACACCGCCAAGCAGGTGAGCTCCGCGGCGCGCCAGTTCGGCCGGAAGTGGCGGCTGACGGAGACGTACGGCTGCACCGGGTGGGACTTTGCGTTCGACGGGCACAAGGCCATCGGCGACTGGCAGGTTGCCCTCGGCATCAACCTGCGGTGTCAGCACCTGTCGTGGTACACGATGGAGGGGCAGGCCAAGCGCGACTACCCGGCGGGCATCTTCTACCAGTCCCCCTGGTGGGAGCTGTACCCGACGGTGGAGGACTACTACGCCCGGACGCACGCGGCGATGACACGCGGCGAAGAGGTGCGCGACCTGCTGGTGGTGCATCCCGTCGAGAGCATGTGGACGCGGTGCAGGGTCGGCTGGAAGTGGAGCGACGAGGTGCGCGGGCTGGAGGACGCGAAGTTGTCTCTGCGGGACGGGCTGTGCGCGGAGAACATCGATTTCGACTACGGCGACGAGGAGATCATGTCGCGGCACGCGAAGGTGACGCGCGCTGGGGGCGTGCCGGTGGTGAAGCTGGGCAGGGCCGCGTACAGGGCGGTGGCGCTGCCGGCCATGGTGACGATGCGCCGGTCCACGCTGGAGCTGCTCGCGGAATTCAGGAAGCGGGGGGGAGTAGTGGTGTTCGCGGGCGAGCCGGCGACATACGTGGACGCGGTCGCATCGGGCGAGCCGGCGGCGCTGGCGGCGGGGTGCCTGCGGGTGAAATCGCCCCGGGCGGCCGCGAGGGCGGTCGAGGGGGCCTGCAGGAGGGTGTCCATCGCGACGCCGGACGGGGAGCAGATACACTCCACGCTCTACATGCTGCGCGAGGACAAGGACGCCTTTTATCTCTTTGTCTGCAACACCGGCCACGAGCTGCACCGGATGAAGAATCGGGGGCGAAGCGAACCGATGGTGCGGGACCGGAAGGAGACGTATCCGGACGTGCGTATCCTCGGCCCGGAAGGGGCGGCCGGGGACCCGGTGGAGCTGGACGCGGAGACCGGAAAGGCCTACCTGGCGCGGGCGAAGAGGGTGAAGGGGCGCGCCGAGGTGCGGACGGACCTGCCGCCGCTGTCGAGCAGGATATTCGTGTTCCCGAAGAAGAAGGTGAGGAAGAAGCTCCCGGTCCGTAAGCTGCTCCGGAACGTCAAACGATCGAAGCTGGGCGGGAAGAGGTGGGACGTGACGCTCTCCGAGTGCAACAACCTTGTGCTCGACCGGCCCCGGTACCGCATCGGCGACGGGGCGTGGCAGGGTCCGGAGGAGATACTGCGCGTGGACCGGCAGGTGCGCGCCGCGCTGGGCATCAAGGCGCGGGGTGGGCAGATGGTGCAGCCGTGGGCCCGCGAGAAGCTGGAGGACCCGAAGAGGGTGCGGGTGCAGCTTTCCTATAACTTCGACGTCGAGGCGTGCCCGACGGGCGACCTGTTCCTGGCACTGGAGCAGCCGAAGACGTTCCGGATATTCGTCAACGGCGTGGAGCTGAGCACCGACGCGGACGCGGGCTGGTGGACGGACCTGTCGCTAAGGCGGATACCGCTCGACCCGGCGCTGCTGAAGCCGGGGGCAAACACGGTGCTGCTGTCGTGCGACTACGCGGAAGACCATCCGGGTCTCGAGATCGTGTATCTGCTGGGGAACTTCGGCGCCAGGGTGGACGGCACGGACGTGGCGGTGACCGGCGCGGTGGACTCGCTGAGGCTCGGCGACTGGGTGAAGCAGGGGCTGGCGTTCTACTCCGGGTCGGTATGCTACGTGAAGAAGATTCGACCGAAGCTGCGGAAAGGCCGGCGGCTGTTTGTCGAGGTGCCCGACTACCGCGGCGTGGCGGTGCGGGTGATCGTGGACGGGCGGCCGGCCGGCGTGACCGGGTGGGAGCCGAACGAGGTGGACATCACCGATTTCGTGAACGGGGACGCGGCGGAGCTGCGCATAGAGGTGATAGGGCACCGGCGCAACTCGCACGGTCCTCATCACTTATCGGAGAAGTGGCCGGCGTGGACCGGGCCGAACTCGTTCGTGAGCGGGGGCAAGGGGTGGATTGACGGGTACCAGCTGGTGCCGGTCGGTCTGATGAAGGCGCCGTCGCTGGTCGTTCGAAAATAAGAAAATAGGGACAGACCTTTTTTGCCGCTGCCGACGGAGTGTTGCCTCCGAAAAGGGGACATTCTACTTTTTGTGTCGACGGCCGAAGTCGCACTGTTCCCACGCTCATTCTCGGCGCCCGTTACGGAATTGGGCGCCTCCGAGGCAAGGCTCGACCGGCCAAGGAAAGCGGGAAAACTCCGTTTTCCCTCGCCGGTCGACCCTAGAACCCGCTCGGGAACACTGCGACTCCGGCCTCGGATCTGCCCAACAGCCCCCTCTGATCGCTGAAATGCAGAGTCGCCGCGAACCGTCAGCCCTGCCGGGCACCTGCAGCGAATAACGGTAACTGCCCCCTTTTTGCCCGCTCGGCAACACTCCGCCGGCAGCAAGCGTCAAGTCGCCAGCTGAGACGCGATCTCGAGGGAGCGGCGGCGGTAGCCGTCGGCCGAGGCGGGGTCGGAGCCGCGGACGCGGCGGATGAGGATGTATTTCTGCAGTTCGTACAGCAGGTAAAAGGTGCCCCGGATTCTCGCGTCCGTTGACGTGTCGCGCGGCGCGCCGTAGCCCTCCCAGAAGGCGGGGCCGGAGATGCCGTAGTAGTCGAGCACGGCGAACTCTATCTCAGGGTCTCCCCAGAGGCCCCGGTCCCAGTCCACCAGGCCGGTGAGCGCGGCGTCGTCTCCGATCAGGATGTTCTGCGCCCAGATATCCATGTGGAGGAGCGACGCGGGGATGTCGCGCTCGAACCGGGCGATGTGCGTGTCCAGGAGGGTGCGCATCCGGTCGCCCTCTTCATCGGTGTAGCCGCCGCAGCGCACCGTGTCGTCGATGAGTTTGTTCCACATGACGCGGAACGCGCTCGGCCAATCCTGCTGAGGTTTCATCGGAGAGTGGGGGCCGGCGTACCCGTAGCGTTCGCCGGTAATTGCGTGTACCTGCCGGAGGCATTCTCCTATACGGCTCAGCACCGAGTTGAAGGTATTCCGGGTGAGACCGGAGTATTCGGACGCCGGAGTGCCCGGCAGACGTTCCATCAGGAGGAAGTCCCTGTCCAGGTGGGTGCCGCTCTCGTCGAGGGCCAGGATGCGGGGAACAGGCGTGTCGGTACGGTTCAGGACCGCCTCGTGGATCGCGGGCTCCTGCTTCATCATACGGTATTCGTAGAAGAGGTACCGCGATCGGTCGTCCGGGGGGGCTATGCGAAGCACCAGCGGGTGAGGGCCGCCGTCGACGAAGTAGGTGGTGTTGAATTTGCCGGTGCTGCAGCGGGAGAGGGTGAGCAGGGCCGGGTCGAGGCCGGTGTGCGCCGCAACGGCCCGAGCGAACGTTTCGGTAACGAATTCGTCCATGGCGCGTTGTACAGGCGGGGCAAACGTGTGTCAATGCGCGGAGGGGATTACTATTTGATAATTGGAGAACGTCTTCGTATAAGAAGAAACTGGTAAACTTGTGAACGTCCCCCTTATAATACGATAATCGGTTATTCGATTGATATGAAAGGAGACGCAATGGTCCGCAGAGAGCTTCTCGTCGCGCTTGCCGTCGTCGTACTTATCGCCCTCTCAGCCGCCCCGGCGGCCAGCAAGAAGGAGGATCACGTAGGGGACTTCGAGGTGCTGGCCCACATCGTGAAGGAGATAGAGGACAACTACGTTACCAAGGTCGATTCGCAGGGCCTGTTCTACGGCGCGCTGCGCGGGATGGTGTCCGTTCTGGACCCGCACAGCACCTTCATCGAGCCCGACGAGATGAGCGACCTGCGGCTGAGGATCCACGGCAAGTTCGGCGGGCTGGGGATAGAGATCTCCATCGCGGACGGCTGGCTGACGGTGGTGACCCCGATCGAGGGAAGCCCGGCCCACAAGGCGGGCGTGGCGGCCGGCGACAAGATAATCGCGATCGACGGCGCGACGACGAAGAACATCACGCTCCGCGAGGCGGTGAACACGCTTCGCGGCAAGCCCGGGACGAAGGTGACCATCAGGGTGGTCCACAGTTGGGCGCCGACCGCGCCGGAGGACATCAGCGTGGAGCGGGCGCTGATAAAGGTGGAGAGCGTGCGCGGCTTCGAGCGCGGCGCGGACAACCAGTGGAAGTACATGATAGACGAGGAGAAGAAGATCGGCTACGTCCGGCTCGCGGCGTTCCAGGAGAACTCGGCCGCGAGCGTGCGGGAGGTGATGGACGAGCTGGTGAAACAGAACGTGGCCGCGCTGGTGCTGGACCTGCGGTTCAACCCGGGCGGGGTGCTGAAGGGCGCGGTGGAAATATGCGACATGTTCATACGGAAGGGCATCATCGTGGAGACGCGCGGAAGGCTCCCCTCCGAGAACTACCCGTTCCGCGCCAAGGTGGAGGGCACGCTGCCCGACTTCCCGATGGCGATCCTGATCAACGAGGGAAGCGCGAGCGCCTCCGAGATCGTGAGCGGCTGTCTGCAGGACCACAAGAGGGCGACGATCGTGGGCGAGCGGAGCTTCGGCAAGGGCTCCGTCCAGCGGGTGAAGTCCGTTGAGCAGATAGTGCAGGAGCACAAGAAGGGCCGCGGCTGGGGCGGCTATCCGGAGAGCGAGTTCCTGAAGAGCGGCCTGAAGCTGACGACGGCGCGGTACTACACGCCGAGCGGGCGGACCTTCGACCGGGAGTACGACTCCATCCACCGCAGGGCGTCGGCGGACTTCATGGAGCGTCATAAGAATATGACCGACAAGGATATAGAGGCCGAGGAGAAGGCCCGCCTGGAGAAGATGCGCGGCGGTATCGTTCCCGACGTGGAGGTGGTTCTCACCGACGAGCAGCGCCGCGAGCTTGCCCTGAGCAAGCGGGAAACCGAAATCATCCACTCCCCCAATGAGGCCGAGAACGGCGAGAAGAAGGATCCCGAGAAGAAAGAGCCGGAGAAGCCGGAGGTAGAGAAGAAGGAAGAGCCGGAGAAGAAGCCGGAGGTAGAGAAGAAGGAAGAGCCGGAGAAGAAGCCGGAGGGAGAGAAGAAGGAAGGGGAGAAGGAGGGCGAGGCCAAGGAGCCGAAGAAGCCCTTCGTGGATGTCCAGCTCCAGAAGGCCCTGGAGGTCCTGAGAGAGAAGCTGGGCGCCGTCTAGACGCGCGTTCCGCATGCTCGTTCTCGGCATCGAAACGTCCTGCGACGAGACCTCCGCCGCCGTCGTGCGCGACGGGCGGGACGTGCTTTCCAACGTGGTCACCTCCCAGGTGGAGATCCATCAGCGTTACCGGGGCGTGGTGCCCGAGATCGCCTCCCGCGAGCACACCCGGGCGATGCTGCTGGTGGTGGAGGAGGGACTGCGGCAGGCCTCCGCGGAGTTGTCCGACGTGGACGCGATCGCGGTGACGGCGAAGCCGGGGCTCATCGGGTCCCTCCTGGTCGGGCTGTCCGCCGCCAGGACGCTGGCGCTGATCCGCGGCGTGCCGCTGGTGGAGATGAATCACCTGGAGGCGCACGTGTTCTCCCCGGCGCTCGTCGCGCCGCTGGCGTACCCGCTGGTGGGGCTGGTGGTGTCCGGCGGGCACACCGACATCTACCTGAGCGCGTCGGAGACCGAGTACGAATGCCTGGGCCACTCGATAGACGACGCGGCCGGCGAGGCATTCGACAAGGTGGCCGCCATCCTGGGGCTGCCGTATCCCGGCGGGCCGTCGATAGAGAAGGCGGCGCGCGGCGGGGACCCGGATGCGGTGGACTTTCCGAAATCGTACCTGGGGCCGGGGTCGCTCGACTTCAGCTTCAGCGGCATAAAGACGGCGGTGCTGTATCACGTGAGGGGCAGGGACGGGAAGGGGGAGATCCCGCCGGACCTGAACGTCGCCGACGTGACCGCGTCGTTCCAGAAGGCGATAGTGGAGGTGCTGGTGGACAAGACGGTCGCCGCCGCCGAAGCCCGGGGGGTGCGCACCGTGTCGGTGGGCGGCGGGGTGGCGTGCAACTCGGTGCTGAGGGACGCGTTCGAGCGGCGGGGGAAGGCCGCCGGACTGGACGTGCGGTTCCCTCCCCGGGAGTACTGTACGGACAACGCCGCGATGATCGCGGGACTAGGGTATTATTATCTGAATAGCCATGCGTAACTCTCGGATACTGCGGAGTGCGAACCGTCTCTTCGCTCATTCTCGGCGCCCATCAATGGAATGGGGCGCCTCCGAGGACACGGCTCGACCGACTAATGAAGGGCCTTCGGCCCATCGGTCGACCCGTGAACCCGCTCAGAGACGGTTCGCACTCCGTCCACGAATATCCATGAATTGCGCACGCCTATTCAGAAGGTTGTGAAACGACCGGAGGGGGGATGATGACGGCGAAAGAGCTGGTGAAGAAGATGATAGGGATGAGGCCGGTGAGCAGTGACGTGAAGGCGGTGAACAGGCTGGTCGATTTCGTCCGGGAACACCTGCGGAAGAAAGGGATCCATACCGCCCTCGAGAGGCTGAAGGACCGGAAGATCCTGTACGCCTCGACCATCGGGGGGAAGACCTCCGCGATCCTGCTGAACCCGCACCTGGACGTGGTGCCGGCCGAGGACGAGATGTTCGTGCCCCGTGAAAGCGGCGGGAAGATCCACGGGCGGGGGGCGGGCGACTGCCTGGGCAACTGCGCGGTCGCCATCCGCCTGCTCGAGCGGCTGAAGGGCAAGGCGGACATCGGGGTGATATTCTCGACCGACGAGGAGACGGGCGGGCACACCGTGGCGAGGATGGTGAAGCTGGGGTACCGCGGCCGGTTCGTGATGGTGACCGACGGCGGCGCGTACCGGATAGCGACGGCGCAGAAGGGAGTCCACGCGGTGCGGCTGACCGCGACAGGCAGGGCCTGCCACGGCTCGGCGCCCTGGCGGGGCGTGAACGCCATCGAGGTGCTGCTGAAGGGCTACGAGAAGATACGGAAGCTCTTTCCCCTG
>CAYMFW010000058.1:0-25128 GCA_964389785.1 uncultured Planctomycetota bacterium | reverse complement strand
GCGCCACGTCATGAGGTCTCTCGCCCTGACGGACCACGTAAACATGTTTGGCGCCGTCCAGTTCTACCAGAAGGCCATGGCCGCCGGCATCAAGCCGATCGTCGGGTACGAGGCCTACGTAGCGCCGGAGAGCAGGTTCGACAAGGAGAAGAAAACCATCCACGGCGCGGCGTACCATCTCACTCTCCTCGTCAAGAACGAGATCGGGTACAAGAACCTGCTCAAGCTTGCTTCGGCGGCGTACACCGAAGGGTTCTACTATAAGCCCCGTATTGACAGAGAGATACTGGCGGAGTACAGCAGCGGCCTCCTCGCCCTCAGCGGATGTCTCAAGGGTGAGGTTACCCATCTCCTTCACACCGACAACGTGGAAGGGGCCAGGCAGCGGGCCCGCGAATATGAGGATATCTTCGGACCCGGCAACTTCTATCTCGAGATCATGGACAACGGCCTGTCCGACCAGAAAAGGGTCAATTCCAGAATCATCGAGCTGTCCAGGGAACTCGATCTTCCGCTGGCAGCCACGAACGACGTGCACTATCTCTCGCAGGAGGACACCCGCGCGCACGACGTACTCCTGTGCATCAGCACCGGCAAGCTGCTGGCCGACGAGAACAGGATGCGGTTCGGGACACCCGAGTTCTACTTCAAGTCCGGCGAGGAGATGAAGGTCATCTTCAAGGACCTGCCGGAGGCCATATCCAACACCGTGACGATCGCCGAGCACTGCAATCTGGAGCTCCGTTTCGATCAGCCCCACATCCCCCGATTCGAAAGCAACCTTGGCATACAGGGAGAAGCGCTGCTGACGCACCTCTGCGAGGAGGGCCTGAAGAAACGCTATTCCAAGGAGACGCCGGAGGCGAGAGAGCGGCTCGCAAACGAACTGTCCGTCGTCAAGAGAACCGGCTTCGTGGATTATCTTCTGCTGGTGTGGGATGTCGTCAGATTCGCGAAGGAGCGCGGCATTCCCGTCGGACCGGGCAGGGGCTCCGCAGCCGGAAGCATCATCAGCTATCTGCTTGATATCACGGACATAGACCCGCTGAAGTACGGCCTGCTGTTCGAACGCTTCCTCAACGCGGACAGGATAACGCCTCCCGATATCGACATAGACTTTTGCAAGGAGAGACGAGAGGAGGTCATAAGCTACGTCAAGGACAAGTATGGAGTGGACAACGTTGCGCAGATAATCACATTCGGAACCATGGGCGCCCGGGCCGCCATCAGGGACGTCGGAAGGGTGCTCGGCATACCTCTCGCGGAGGTCGATTCGATCGCGAAGAAGATCCCGAGCGGTCCCAACGTAACGCTCAGGGACGCGCTGGATCGTACGCCGGAGCTCAGCGACCTGTACTCGACGGACGTGAAGGTGCAGGAGCTCTTTGACATCTCCGGGAAGCTTGAGGGACTGGCGAGACACGCCTCGACGCATGCGGCGGGCGTGGTCATCGCGGACGCGCCGCTCCGCGACTACGTGCCGCTCTACAAGAGCGAGGAGGGCATCACCACACAGTTTCCGATGGACGATCTCGTCAACATCGGATTGCTGAAGATGGACTTCCTCGGCCTCAAGACGCTTACCGTGATTACCCGGGCCCTCGAGCTGGTAGAGAAGACCACCGGGGAAAAGTTGGACATCGAATCGGTGTCCCTGGAGGACGAGGCGACCTATAACCTGCTGTCGAGCGGCAGCACGCTGGGCATATTCCAGCTCGAGTCGTCCGGAATGACGGACCTGGTGCACCGCCTTCGCCCCTCGTGCATAGAGGATCTGATAGCGGTGGTGGGGCTGTACCGCCCCGGGCCGCTGGGGAGCGGGATGGTCGACGACTTCATCAACCGGAAACACGGACGAGCCAAGGCGGATTACCCTCATCCGGACCTCGAGGAAATCCTCAAGGAGACCTATGGGGTCACCGTATATCAGGAACAGGTGATGCAGATCGCAAACCGTCTCGCGAGCTTCACCATGACGGAAGCGGATATGCTACGCAAGGCGATGTCCAAGAAGATCCCCGAGGACATGGCCCGCTACCGGAACCGGTTCGTGGAGGGCGCGGTGGAGAACTCAGTCGACAGGGGGGCCGCGGAGCGCATATTCGAGCTTCTCAGCTACTTCGCCGGATACGGATTCAACAAGTCGCATACCGCCGCCTACGCAATCATCGCGTATCGAACTGCGTATCTCAAGGCCCATTACCCGACACAGTACATGGCCGCCTTCATGACCTATGAAATGAACGACACGGACAAGATCATCGAGTGCATGGAGGAATGCCGAAGGCTGGGAATAGAGATCCTGCCGCCGGACGTCAACGAAAGCTTCTCCGACTTCACCGCGGTTGAGGAGGGAAAGATACGGTTCGGTCTTGCCGGCGTCAAACGGGTCGGAGCCAAGGCGGTAAAATCAATAGTGGCGGCCAGAAAGGAACACGGTCGGTTCGAGTCAGTCTATAACTTCTGTGACTTCGTGGACCTTCGCGCAGTCAACAAGCAGGTGGGGGAGAGCCTGATAAAGAGCGGAGCGTTCGACTCCCTCGGATTCCGTCGTGCCCAGCTGATGTCGGTGCTCCCGGAAGCATTCCAGATGGGAAGCAGAAGACAAAAAGACAGGGAGAAGGGCCAGGCGACCTTCTTCGAAGAATTCGAGGAGGACGCCCCGGACGAGGTGCAAGGCCTTCCTGACATCGAGGAATGGCCGGAGAGCCAGATGCTGGCGCACGAGAAGGACGTGCTCGGATTTTACGTATCCAGTCACCCGCTCGCGCGGCACGAGAAGATCATGAAACAGTACTCCACCTGCACCACCCGGTCACTGCCCGGTCTGCAGGACGGAGAGAAGATGGTGATGGGAGGAATCATCGTCTCGGTCAAGAACATGCGCACCAAGAAGGGTGACGCGATGGCCTTCGTGAAGCTCGAAGATCTGGAGGGGGTGTGCCGGCTGGTGGTTTTTCCCAAGACCTTCGAGAAGAGAAAGGAACTGCTAATCCCCGACGAGATCATTTTTGTCCGGGGAAGGGCGGACACCCGTCAGGACGAGCCGTCAGTGATCGTGGCCGACATCATACCGATACGCAATGCGCACCAGGAGCTGGCCGGGAGCGTGACCTTGACGATACCCACCGGCATGCTCAACGAGGAGATGTTCTACAACCTCAAGGACATCTTCGCCGCGCACCCCGGATCCTGCCCTGTCTTCGTAGAGGTAAAAGGAGCCGGCAACCGGATGATCTCACTGAGGGTGGGATCCGAGAATCACGTCGCCCCCTCGGCGCGCTTGGCCGACGACGTTCAGAACCTTCTCGGAGAAGACCACATCGTGTTCACTCCCCACGGTGACGGGAGGAGGACGCCGGCGGAAGTGACATGACGGCGACCTGAAGTCCTGCCCCGGCAGAGAGCGTGACGTCTTTGGCTCCAGCCGGCACCAGAAGCGAGTCTCCCGCTCGCAGCGGTGCCGATCCCTCCTCCCAGAAGACAGCCCCCTCGCCGCCGATGACACACAGAAGATGGAACAGTCCGGGGCATCTCTTGAGCGGTATTGTCTTCTCCACGATCAGCCGCTCCAAGCGAAACTTGTCCGAATCGATAAGCACCTCTAGCGTCCCGCCGTCAGCCCGACTGACGTCCGCGGTCGCCTTGTCATCCGAGTCGGTCCCGAAATCCATCACGTCACGCGCCCTCTCCACATGCAGCGGTCTCGGCTTCCCGTCCGCGCCCATCCGGTTCCAGTCGTACACCCGGTACGTCACATCTGAACTCTGCTGGATCTCACACAAAAGAATTCCGGACCCTATCGCGTGAACGGTGCCGGCCGGAAGATCGATGCAGTCCCCCGGACTGACGGGCACCGGTTTCAGTATCTCCTCCAGCCTTCCCTCGGGGAGCAAGCGGTCAAAATCCTTCAGCGTGCAACCGTCACGAAACCCCCGGTACAGAAAGCTCTTCGGTTCGCAGTCCAGGATGATCCACGCCTCGCTCTTCCCGAGAGAGTCCTCGTGCTCCTGCGCGTAGGCGTCGTCCGGATGCACCTGAACGCTCAGCACATCAGAGGCGTCTATGAATTTCAGAAGGAGCGGGAACTGGTCGGAGCACTCCTCTGCGTAGTCTCCGAAGACTTCGGGGCCGCTGTGCTCTGCAATCCGGTACAGATCCATCCCTTGGAAGCCTCCGGAGCACGCACGCGTCAGATGGTGGGGGTGTCCGGAGATTTCCCAGGACTCACCAATATTGCCCGGGGGGATGCTCTTCCTCAGCGCCGTCTCGAGCCTGCGCCCTCCCCAAATCTTGGAAACGAACTGCGGTTCGAATCTCAACGGATCCACCGCCTACCTCCTTTCGCCAGCGCGCAACTCCACGCGGCCGGACAGCTTCAGACTTCCCTTCTCGAACGTGAACCGGAGACGAACCGGGCCGAGCACGCGTTCAAAAGGGTTCGCCAGAAGAAAGAGGTCTCCCTCCTCGGAAAAGACATCCTCCCGCTGCGGAGACGGACTTCCCATGCGTGACGCGATCCAGTCCAGCGCCCCCTCGGACGACGCAAGCACTATCTTGTTCCCGGAGAACCATACGAAGCCGTCACCGGCCAGACCCGCGCCGGCGACCCTGTAGAACGGCCCTTCGTTCAACTGGCCACCGTATGCCGACGTTCCCACCGACTCAGCCAGCTTTGCCATGAGCTCCGTCTCGACTCTCTGCGGAAACATGACCTTGGGGGTGCTCATCACCAGAAAGCCAGCCGGCCCTCCTCCCAGGCTGACGTTTGCGAGGGTGAAGCTTCCTTCGAAGGACTTCTCTCTGCCGACATGCTCCGCAGCAATCCGGACGAAACGGTTCATTACCCGCGATCCCATCTCTATCTCGTTGACAAGGAGTCGATAATTTGTGCCTATGCACAGCCTCACGCTGGCCGGAAGATCTTTCATAACTTCCGCCGCAAACGGCCTGCCGGATTGCATGCGATATACCTGTTCGGCTATCGCGCCCTGCACGACGTTGATTGCGCCGTCCAGCTGCATCCCGTTGTCCAGTGCGGCGCGAACCCTCACCTCGGTAACGAATTCCGCCCTGTCCTCGATCTTGCCGGTGAGCTCCGACTCGGGAAGCAGGCCCCTAGATTTCGCCAGGTTCATCAGCGCCAGGATCCCTTCGGTCGTGGCCTTCAGCTCCAATGCGGGTCCGCCGGACGCCCGCACCGCCCCCGGATTCGGTTCGCACCGGAGCACGGTATCCAGAGAGACATTTGAAAGAGAGGCGATGAGCGTCCTTCCGACACGCGTGTAGTAGAGAGCCCCACCCGGACCCTTGATCTTCACCATGCGAAGCCGGTTCCCTGCGGGAGACAGTACCTTCTGGCACTTACCCGTCAGCGCCCCGATCACTTCGGCAAGCTTCGCCTTCGGACTCAGCCGGGCCGCCACTACCGCGGACCGCACAAGGTCTCCCGACCCGGTCTCAGGTACGAACACTACGCATTCGTGGCCGAGCGCGTCCATGGGAGAGAGCCCGGGAGCGATGGGGGGGAACCAATCGGAAGCGGCTTCCGCATATCCCGACTGCTCCAGCCCGGACGACAGTCCGATCATCCTCAGAACCACGGGCGACTCCGGAGGTACATAGCTGGCAGCCGAAACGGGATCCCAACACCAGTACCAGCCTCCGACCGCCACGACGGCCGTGGCTGCCAGGCAGGCTACGAGGAGGATTCTCCGCCGTGACATTCGCGCTCCAGGATGAGTGCTCGGACCGTTCCCGCCAGATAGAACGAGCCGGCACAGATGATCAGATCATCGGGTCCGGCCTCGCTCAACGCCTTTTCATACGCTGCCTTGGGGTCCTTCACAATGGAAACGCTCTCCTCACTGAAGTCACCCGGCAGGTGAGATGTCAGCTCATCGACCGCGACGGACCTCGAACTGTCGAATTGCGTGAGGATGATGTAATCGGATATCCCGCACACCATCCGGAGACAGTCACCCACATCTTTGTCGCCTGCTATCCCGAAGAGGGATACCACCCGCTTCGGATCCATATCGTGTTTCACATGATGGACCAGATTCTCAAACGATGCGACATTATGGGCCCCGTCCAGGATCACCGAGGGCTTCCCGGGGAAGAACTCGAGCCGCGCCGGGACCCTGACGGACCGGAGCGCTCTCCTGGCCTCTTCCTGTCTGACCTCCAGGCCCTCCCTTTCTCCCAGCGTCTCGATCAGGCCGAGAGCCACCCCGAGATTCTCGTGCTGCCGGGCCCCCCTGAGAGGGAGAGTGAGGTCGTGAAAATCTCTTCGCCAGGTCGTAACGGACACTTTCTGGCCCTCGCCCGACACCTCACGCCGGTCCAGCTTGACATCCTCGCCGATGAGCAGCAGTGACGAACCCGTTTCCTCGCACGCCTCCCTGATCACCTCCAGGACCTCCGGCTTCTGCCGCGCGCAGACCACCGGCGATCCCTTTATGATACCCGCCTTCTCCCTGGCGATCGATGCCGTGTCGTTTCCCAGAAGCTTCGTATGGTCCCGGCTGATGTTAGTGATGGCGCACGCGACGTTCGGCAGCACGTTTGTGCAGTCCAGACGCCCACCGATGCCCACCTCCATCACACACACATCAACCTTCTCCTTGAGAAACGCTCTCACCGCACACGTGGTAAGCATCTCGAAGTAGGTAGGTTCAATCTTCGAGGACTTCTCCAGAGCGCGGGCGGTTTCATACACCAGGTCCCGCATATACCCTTTCGCAACCTGCCGTCCGCCCAGGAGGATCCTCTCCTGGACGCCCACCACATGGGGAGACATGAACGTGCCCACCTTGTGATTGGACTCCGTGAGCATGGCCGTCACCATCGCGGCAACCGACCCCTTTCCCTTGGTCCCGGCTATGTGCACCACCTTCAGCGCGTACGGATCCCCTGCGTCCCCACACGCCGCGGCGAGGTGTTCCTTCATTCTGTCCAGCCGAAAGACCCTTCGCAGCGCCGGGTCGTCCGGATGCTTCTCGACTGACGCGAGGGAATCCAGAAAGCCCTCCGCATCTTCGAACGTCTTGAACTTCTTCACGTCAGCGCCCCCTGGTGTCACGTGCCGGGAGAGTATACCGAATACCGCTACCGGCAGGCAACAGAGGAGCGCGGCGGCCCCTCCGACGCTTGACCCGGAGCCTCCCAGCCGGTATAAGGTGATATAAGTCGATTAATCGAAATATGTAGCGGAGAAGTTTCATGACATGGTTCGTTTGGGTCGCGGCGATAGCGGCATCGTATGCCGTCGGGTCGGTACCCTTTGGCTACGTCCTCGGGAAGCTGCACGGAGTCGACGTCCGCGCACACGGCAGTGGAAACGTTGGAGCAACGAATGTCGCCCGGGTTCTGGGATACCCGCTCGGTGTTCTAGTATTCGTTCTGGATGTGGGCAAGGGAGCTCTCGCCGCCGGACTCCTGCCGGGATACATCTGCGGCGTACACGAAGGAATGCTGCCCATCCTGAGCGGTGCTGCCGCGATACTTGGCCACGTCTTTCCGGTATTCCTGAGATTCAGGGGGGGTAGGGGGGTTGCCACCGCCTGCGGCGCCCTCGCCTGGATCATGCCGCTGCCCACTGCGATCGCCCTGGCAACGTGGGTTACAATCGTGCTATGGACGCAGTATGTCTCTGCCGCATCATTACTTGCAGCAGTCTCGGTTCCCGTCGGCGTCCTTTCACTCTACCACCGCGAGATCCACCTTCATCTCCCGGAAATCGTATTTTCCGGTCTGATCGCGCTACTGGTGGTCGTCCGGCACATTCCGAACATCAGAAGGCTTATTGCTGGCACGGAGAACAGGATAGGGAGGCGGACGTAGCCGGCACTCGCCGGGCTTGCCGTGCACCGGGCTTTGGCGTAGAATGGCACGGTTCTTGGTAATTTTGGAGACCCGTAAAGATGCCTGCGCTGAAGGAACTGCTGACCAGACTTTCTGGGCTCGAGGAGAGGCTCCTGCATCTAAAGGACTGTCTTTGACCTCGCGACGAGGGAAAAGCGCATAAAGGAGATCGAACAGCGCATGGCGAAGGCCGGCTTCTGGGACGGCAGAGCCGATGCACAGGCCCTGCTCGGAGAGTTGAGGCGGACCAAGGCTGCAATCGAGCCTGTAATCGAGCTTCAGAACAGATTCGACGACATCAAAGCCCTTGGCGAGCTTACTCAGGAGGAAGAGACCGTCGACTCCGTCGAGGAGCTGGACGGTGAGGTTTCCTCCTTCGCGACCGCCCTCGAGAGGGTCGAATCCAGGGCGATGCTTGCGGGTGAGGACGACCATCGGAACGCGTTCCTCAGCATACATGCCGGGGCGGGTGGCACCGAATCGTGCGACTGGGCCGAGATGCTCTACAGGATGTACTCGCGCTGGATGGAGAGCAACAAGTACGAATACGAGGTGGTTGACCTGCTGCAGGGCGAGGAGGCCGGCATCAAACGAATCACACTGAGAGTGGAGGGGTCGTTCAGCTACGGCTATCTCAAGGCCGAGATGGGCGTGCACCGACTGGTGCGAATATCCCCCTTCGACTCCAACAAGCGGCGCCACACATCGTTCGCCTCCGTCGACTGCATCCCCGAGTTGGACGACGAGGAAGTGGAGATCAATGCCAAGGACCTTCAGGTAGACACGTACCGCTCGAGCGGTCCCGGCGGCCAGCATGTCAACAAGACGGATTCGGCGGTGCGCATCACCCACATTCCCACCGGGATAGTGGTTCAGTGCCAGAACGAGAGATCTCAGCACAAGAACCGCAGAATGGCGATGTCCATTCTCAGTGGGAAGCTCCACCAGCTGGCGGTCTGCCAGCGCGCGGAGGGCCTCGCGAAACAGCGCGGGCAGAAGACGGAAATCGCCTGGGGAAATCAGATACGATCGTACGTCCTTCATCCGTACACCATGGTGAAAGACCACAGGACCGGCGTCGAGACGTCCAACGCCGAAGCGGTCCTGAACGGCGATATCAGAGAACTGATCGAAGCGTACCTCAAGAAACAGATCGGAGGGAACGATGAACGGCAATAGGTATGAGGTCGGCCTGATCCTTGACGCCTTGGGGATGTGCTTCCGGCGCCCGGTGCTTTTCTGGGAAGGAGCAGGGCTTCTCGCAGGGTTCTTCTGCTTCAATCTACTCGCCAGCCTGGGCATGATGGTGGATCTCAAGGCATTCGTCTTTCCGCCTCTGCTCCTGGTCGGCCTGTTCATTCTGTACGTCTGCGTCGCAGTCGGGAACACCGCAGCGGTCGTCCTCCTCAAGAAGGAACACTCGCCTTTGGCGGAATGGACCGATGTGCTGCCGCTGGACAAAAACGTTATTCGTTCGATAGTGATGTCCGCGCTCTTCTTCCTGGTTGGGGCCGTCCTGCTGATCGTGGCCCTCATACTCTGTCTCCCCGCTACCGGACTTACCGAGGTCTGGCTTGCGTTCGTCTCGCTCCCCGTCCTCCTCCTGGCCGCCCTGAGCATCGGGGCCATGTTCCAGGGGCTTTTCATGTTCCCCGCCTTCATATCCACCGAGATTGACGAGAGGGAATGTCTTCAGCGCTTCTCCAAGTTTCTCCAGGCGAACTGGGCGCGCATCCTGCGATTCGAAGGACTCTTCCTCGGCATCGCTATCCTCCTCGCCCTGCCGCAGGCGGCAATCGCGTATCTCTCGCACTTTTTCCTTCAGAGTGTTGCTACCAGCCTCGCGCTCCTCGATACAGCAGCAGGCGCATCGCTGTGGGACGGATTTCCCGGACTCATCGTCGCAACTCTGGCACTCGCCCCTGTGTACGCCTTGTGTGCGCTCATCCCCACAAGCTTTCTCACCGCGGCATCGTACGTCTTCTGCGCAGGCACCGTAAGCCGGCAACAGCCCGTCGAGTAGCCTTCTTCGCGCACATTCGCCGCCACCTTATGGCAGTTCAAGATGCTCCCTGTGTTACATAAGATACATTATCGGACGCTCCGCGTTCGCCCCTCCTGCCGGGAACCCCACCAGTTGTCCGGCGCTTCCCCTCCGTGAGTCTCTCCCGCCTTCGTACGGGCCATACGCGCAGGAATCGGCCCGAGGATTTCGAAGAAGACGCAGCTTGCACGGGTATCGTCCGTTCCGCTAGCTGAGGGCGCCCCCGACGAAGAACACATCCTGTACGGTAAGCATGATGCCGGGCTCCTTGCCCAGCCCCCGTGCGATGTCGTTGATCTGGCGTATCGTCTCATTGACCATCGGCTTCCGGACAATCGCGGTGATGATACGATTGAAGCCCTTGCCGTTCTCGGTCCAGAAGCTGGAAAACAGGGGATACCTGTTGAGCACAGAGGCGGCGTCCTTGGCCTCGACGACGGATACCGACGAGGACTCCATCGCGGTGAAGATCTGAAGAATATCGTAGAACTTGCTCTCCGCCTGCACGAAGACATGGAAGAGACAGCTTTCAGCATGCGCACGGGTCTCCACCTCGTCGCGCGAATAGCGCAGGAAGCTTTCCCGAACGGCTACCGGCCTCTTCTCGGCGAGCAGCTCGTTGACCGCACCAGGAATCCGCAGCACCTGGGACACGGTGGCCAGCACCCTGATATGGTTGTTCCTCTCCTCAGCCGGTCCCCCTATGAAGACAAAGAGCCTGGTCTTCTTGCCGTCGAGAGACTCGAAATCGATGCCCTCGGGAACCGTCAGCACGCCCGCAACGAATTCCCCGATCTCATCCAGGGCACAGTGCGGTATCGCGATGCCCTCACCGAAGCCGGTGGATCCCAGATCCTCTCTCTCGTCGAGCGCGCGTAGTATGGTTTTCTCGTCCACCGCAGCCAGTGCCGGGGCCTTCTTGGCCAGGGCTGCAATTTCCTTCAGGATGGATGCCTTGTCGCGGGCCTCGGTGCCTATCTGAACGCACTCTTCACGCAGTATGTTGGACAGGTCCATTGCCGTCCTTCCCTTCTGCCTACGCTAGGCCGTCTCCCCGCACGTCAGCACCACCCTGACCGACCCGCTGCCCGCCCTATCCGCCGCGGTCTCGAAAGCCTTCTGGGCCTGCGAGAGATCCGACCGGTGGCTCACCAGCGGCCCGAGACTCACCTTGCCCTCCGCGCAGAGCTGCAATGCGGTATCCATGTCGTGGACTCCGTCTTGCACCGAGTAACAGAATGCCCCCCGCACCGTCAGTTCGCCCCTTACGACGCCCCACATGTCTACTCCGGCCAGGCCTCGGTATCCACCCACTGCAACGATTGTACCACCGCGGCGAACCAGTTTCATCGCTCTGGCGAAACCCTCTCCCCGCCCACCCACGCAGTCCACGGCCGCATCCGACGAACCGGTCAAGGCGTGCGCCTCCTCCGATCCTAGAGCCACCCTATCCGCACCGAGAGACCCGGCCAGGTCACGCTGGAAGCCGTGCTTTGCCACGCAGATCACCCGTGCCGCGCCGAGCGCCTTCGCCGCCTGCACGAACATCAGCCCGACCGCCCCGGCCCCGACGACGCCCACCGTAGTGCCCTCGAGACCACCGCACTCCCGCAGCCCGTGGACCGCCACAGACAGCGGCTCCAGAAGCGTCGCCTCTTCGAAGGGCATCGTCTCTGGAATCCTCCTGCACAGGCTGGCTGGTACTGTAAGGTAAGTCGCCATTGCTCCGTCCCTCACTTCTCCGAGCACTCCGCCCGACGCGCACAGATTCTGCCTACCCTCCGCGCAGTAGCGGCATTCTCCGCACCCGACCAGCGGCACCACGGCCACGCGCTCACCGGACGAGAGGGTATCCGCAGATGACGCTTCCACCGCTCCTGCGCACTCGTGCCCGGGCGTCCAGACCGGCTGGGGCCACCTGCCTTCGAACTGATTCACTTCCGTCCCGCAGATTCCGCAGGCCTGGACACGAAGTCGCACCTCTCCCGCCGGGAGCTCGTTCGGGAGCGCAACGCGCTCGAGCGACACCTTCCGTATTCCGGCGAATCTGACCCGCGTTATCATGTCAGCCGCCACTGGCCGCATCCCTCAGCGCGTCCCGGATCTTCTCATTGACGCTGTTCATCAGCTCGGCGAAGTCAGCCTGGCACCTCACCAGTTCCTGAGCCATCTCACAGCCGAGCAGTTTCTCTCGGGCTTCCGCCAGCTTCCTCTTGTCATCGGGTTCGATCGGACTTCCCGACGCCTCCATTTCAGCAAGGCGGTTGTTCTGTTCAACGTAATCGTCGAATAGCTGCTTTGCTTCGTCGTCTCCCTCCAGGCGTTCCTCCGCCAGCCTCAGGCCTGCATATCTCGGGGACTCGGCAATCTTCTTCCCAAGCGTGTCAGCCAGATCCAGAAGCTCCTTCACTTCTCACCTCCATATCTCGTCATCAGTAGGGCGCAGTTCGCACCCCCTATGCCTGTGGAATTCGACAGCGCCGCCGACACATCCCTCTTCTGAAAACCGCCCGGACAGTAGTTCAGATCGCATTCCGGATCCGGATTCACAAGCCCAACTGTCGATGGAACCATACCATCCCTTATCGAAAGACAGCATGAGATTGCCTCCACGATCCCTGCCGCCCCCATCATGTGGGACACCATTGACTTGATCGAAACCACCGGCACCTGGTAGGCGTGAGCTCCCATCACTGCCTTGAATACGGCGGTCTCCGTCTTATCGTTATACTCCGTTCCCGTCCCGTGGGCGTTCACGTAATCGATTGCCGAGGCGTCCATCCCGGCCATCTCCAGAGCGCTTTCCAGCGCCCGGCGCGTACCGCCCCCCTCCGGCTCGGGGGCCGTCATGTGATACGCGTCGTTGTTCATCTCGTAGCCGGCTACTCTTGCGTATACGCGCGCTCCCCGCGCTGCCGCGCGCTCCGCGTCTTCGATCACCATCGCCCCGGCACCCTCGCCGAACAGCGTTCCCGACCTGTCAACGTCAAACGGCTTGATCGTATCCGAGGTGATCGCCCGCAGCGCGCTCAGCCCGCTGTACCAGATCTCCGCAATCTCCTCATAGCCGACCGCCACCATCGTCGTTGCCCTTCCGAGCAGTATCTGATCACACGCACAGGCAATCGCCGCCGCTCCCGAAGCGCACGAAAGAGAAAGGCCAATTACAGGGCCTGACACCCCGTAGTCCCCGCACATCTTCGCCGTCACCGACTGGTAGCCCTCGGCGTCACGCGCCGATCCGCCACTCCCAAGGGCCGTCTCCGTCCTCGCGGACGCCCCGAAGTTGGACGCGGTCACAATTCCCGCCTCATCCAGTATCTCCAGCGACGCATCCTCCAACGCTTCTTTCACGGCGGCTGATGCGTACGCCGCTCCCCTTCCAAGCTCGCCGGAACCTTCGACGTCTCCCACCACGCCACCCTTTGCGTTCCGGTAGGGCGACGTGTCGAAATATGGTATGTCGGAGAATCCATGTCGCCCGGCGAGAAGGCTGTCCCAGAACTCGGAGACACTCTTCCCCACGGGCGAAACGACACCGAGGCCCGTAATCACCGGAATCCCGCTCATCACGATTCCAGGATCACGACGGCGCACGCCGTGCCGCGGGAATGGGAAAGGGACACGTGAGCTCGCTTGACCCCGAGGCTATCCGCCGTCCGGGCTGCTGATCCAGACATCCCGAGGAGCGGCTTTCCCCTCTCGTCGTTCGTCACCTCGACGTCCAGCCAGCCCGCGTTTCTCCCCCACCCCACTCCCAGCGCCTTCATGGCCGCCTCCTTGGCGGCAAATCGCCCGGCGAAGTGTGCCGCCGACGCCCGGTCCCTGGTACAGTATTCGACCTCGGTCCTCGTGTACATCTTGGAGGTGAACTTCTCCCCCCGCTCCGTCAGCACCTTCTCGATCCGGCTGATCTCGATGACATCAACGCCCACGCCGATAATCATAATGTGCCCGCCAGACCTACACGTGAGCAGCCGATTCCTGGGCGGATTCGGGATTTGACCCACGGGTCCGCGAAGCGAACCTCTTTCATTGGTCGGTCAAATCTCGCCCTCGCCCCTCGAGGGGCGAGGGGCCCTGAGCGAAGTCGAGAGGGAGGCGCCAAATCTCCTAAGCGCGCCGAGAATGAGCGAAGGAATCGGCTGCTCACGTGCACTCCTTCAAGTACCTGTGCACCGCGTTCTTGTCTACCACCCCGTCTATTCCCAGGGCCGAAGACACCTTCGTTATGTCGATCCCCTTCAGCCGGGCCAGCCGCCTCGCCGCAGGAGTCGCCCTGGCTCTGTCCTTCCGCGCGGCGGACACCTGAATGTCCGCGCTCGATGCATATGACTCTATCAGGCCGGCATTCTCCCGTTCCAGGTCCGGAATCTCCTCGTCCGGCTGTGCGATCACCGCCAGTGCGTAGCCCACCGGCACGGTGCTCTTCTCCGCGGCCGTTGCCGCTCTCAGGACGCCGCTCTCCCCAGCCTCAAGCTCCAATGCTGCCTTGTCGGTAATGAGCTCGACCAGGACATCCCCCTGCTCAACGCTCTCGCCGACGACCTTGGCCCAGGGGCCGACCATGGCCGCCTCCATGTTCTCGTTGAGCTTCGGGACTCTCAGTATCTCCATTGGCCCTCACAGGTCGAACGGTGACACTATGTCCCCGTACTTCGACCGTGCCTCCTCGAGCCGCGCTCTCTGGGCATTGAGTTGAACGAATACCGTGTCGGACACCGCAGCTGTCTCCGCACGATAGACCGCTTCGATCCTCGCGATCTTTTCGAGGTGCTTCGGTATCCGAATGGAGAATTGCTCCACGTACTGCTCTTCACTGAACTCCTGAGACAGATATTCCCGGAACAACCGCTGCAGGTCTTCATGCCGCGGAAGGTACCCGGTAGGCGCCGTCAGCACGTCCACGTCCCCCCTGATCCGGAGCTCGGCCCACTGCAGCCACACCCGCTTGTCCGCTATGCTGTTCAGGTACGACCCGTCCGTTCCCTTCAGGAAGTAGTTGACCGAAAAGACCATCGGGGGCCTCTCAACCCCGGTCACGAAGTTCAGGTGCATATCGATATACTGCCCCAGTGGGATGGACAGAAAGTCGAGGATCGACATCAGGTCGAACCTCCTCACCCCCTCCCGGCCCAGCGTTGCCGCAGTGGTTTCCGATTCCAGGCTCGCCCCCTTGCAGATCACCCCATGCGCCCAATCAAAGGCCTGCTCCACCGGGACACACGTATCAGAATCCCGTCCGCCGTATACGATCCCCGCCAGGGGAACACCCTCAGGGTCGTTGTACGCCGGATCGCAGTTGGCCAGTTCGCTCATCCTCAGCGTATACCTGGCGTTCTTGTTCGCGAGAGTAACGTCGTGCCCGTCGGCGTCCTTCTTGCCGCGATACCACTCACCCGAATGATTCACCCCCTTCCCGGGGTGTTCTCGCCCGTCACCAAGCCAGTACGGCACCCCATCCGCGACAAGCACGTTCGAAAAGATCACTTCCCCCGGGTGCGTCAGGGCATCCCAGATGACCGGATCGTCCTTGGCGTTCACGTCCCTTATGATTCCAAAGATTCCCTGCTCCACGTTCACCGAGCGAATCTCTCCGGCGCGTTTCTTGAGATACGCCAGATCGTCTCCGACTATAGTCTGACCCTCCAGCATCGCGGTGGATGTCTTTCCGCACGCGCTCGGGAACGCACCGGCGAAATACGTCACCCGCTCCTCGGGCCCGTGCACGCCCATGAGAAACATGTGTTCCGCCAGCCAGCCCTCCCGGCTCGCCTTTCGTATCGCAAGCCTCAGCGCCAGCTTCTTCAGCCCGACGGTGTTCCCTGCGTACTGCGTATGAACGCTGTACACGGTATCCGTCGCGACATCCATGTAGATCCGCTTTTTGTCACGGTCGACGGAGACCCCACCCTCCATCCTCCCGCTGCTGTGCATGAATCGGAAGAACTCCCCGCAATCGCCCAGCGCTTTGAACTGTTCATACCCGGACCGGTACAGCAGGTCCTCACTGTGGGCAACATAGTACGAATCGGTGACCTGAACACACGGGATGGAAAAATCCGATTTCACCGGACCCAGGCAGAAAAACCGAACGAGCATCTGCTTGCCCTTCATCGCGCCCTTCAGCAAGCCCCGCACCTCTGCCAGCCCCTGGTCTCTCTCCAACGCGTTGATCTTCTCTCCCAGGTCCATGTCCGGGGGCACAAGATACCTGGTCTGCTCCCGGTCCCTCGCCTGGTCGTAATATCCGTCAAAGTGGAGCGTGTGACCGTCCATTGACAGCGCTCTCTCTTCACCGCTCTCCACCGCCATCGCTCGTACCAGGGCAATGTCCTCCGGATCGTCGGTACATACCAGCGCTCCTTCCGGCTCCAGCAGACTCACCGCATCCGTCACGAACTCAATCAGCGCGGCATTGCCGAGCGCCTGGAGCCTCGCTACCGCATCCACCCCCAAAGTTTCCCGCAGAATGTCTTTTTCATTGCTCATCAATGTCTCCCCGACCGGTGGGCGTCAGATCTAGAATCCCTGCCGCGACCGCCTCTGCAACCTTGTCTAAATAGTTGCCCTGCAATAGCTTCCGCTCTGTCTCCCCGTTCGACAGAAACCCCATCTCGACCAGAAGCGCCGGACACTTGGCCCCCTTCAGTACACGAAAACCGGCTTCTCTCACTCCCCGGTCCGGACTGTCCAGGCGTTTCCACATGCTCTTGTTAACCTTCGTCGCGACCTCCCTGCTTCTCCGGCGGCTCATGTCGAACATCGTGTGGTACAGGGCCACCCGCAGGTCGCGTTCGCTCTCCTTCACCTCGACGCCTTGTATCTCCACCGCATCCTCTCGCGCAGCATGCAGAGCCCGGTCGAAATCATCTATCGTCTCTCTCACGTAGAACGTCTCCACGCCCGTAATGTCTCTCGCACGCGCCGCGTTCGCGTGTATACTCACGAACAGATCCGGCCTTTCTCGATTGCATATCCTCACCCGCTCATCGAGCTCGATGAAGACGTCCTTATTTCTGGTCAGCACAACCTCTACGCCTCTCTTCTCGAGGATCTTGGCCAGCCGAAGCGACACGGAGAGATTGACCGACTTCTCCTGAAGCCCACCCGCACCGATCGCTCCGGTATCCCTGCCCCCGTGTCCCGGGTCTATCACCACCTTTCGCACCCCTCTTAGAATCGCCTCACGCACCACGTCCGTGATCCTGGCGAGTGCCGTCAGCGGTATCAGGACGCCCGCGTCGTCCGCGATTATCGAGCTCCCGATAACAACGGGATTTCCGTCCACCACCACCGTACTCATTCCAGGGCACATCACCACGGATACTAGCTCGTCGGACATCACTACTCTTCCCCGTGCGTCCTCGTCGGCAACCAGAAGGCCGGTTTCGTCCGTCAGCCGGTTAAGACGCGCGTATCCCTGTGGATCCAGCCCGGCCGGCTTGCCACGCGCCCTTCTGCGCGACGTTGCGTCGGCGGGAGCCGCAATGGCAACAGTCGCGATAACAGTAAGAGCCAATACAAGTTTCTTCATCTCACAATTCTATCAAACGGTCTGTGCTGCGGCAAGAACTGCGGCGGCAGTGACGGAAGTCGCGGACCGAATCACTCCTCCGGACGCGGGATAGGGGTCTCTTTCTTGACCTCAGGCATTACCATGTCTCTCTTGTCGACTTCTTCCCGAATAGGGCTCACAAAGTCAACTGGCCCCTCCTCCTTCAAGAGATACCCCTGGACACCTTTGCTGGGAACCAGGCCCATCCGCTTCGAGCTTCCGTCCTCCGTGTATCGGTAGACCACGCCGTGCGGAGTGACGAAACCGACCTTCTTGAGAAACTTGTCGTAGACGATGTTGACCTTCTTGTCATCTTCGAAGGGATGGGTGCACTCTTCCATATATCCGATTACCGGCCGCTCCTTGTCGGCCTTCACGATGTGGAACCACCCCGTGCGCTTCAGGCTGGGCCTCTGTCGTTTCGCGGCCTTATCCGAGTACACGCCGCTGGACGGCCGCCTCGCGGGAGCGAACACCATGTTCGGATCGTACCGGCGCGACACCCTCGATCCGCAGCCCGCCGCCGCGACCAGCATAGATGAGCTAACGAGCAATACGAAGACCCAGTGAGCACGCATAGTCATATACCTCCCCGAATTCATCCGGCGTCGCATGCCCGGCGATCTCTTCAAACTCCCGGGACCTGAACATCGGCCGGTACTGGCCCATCACGTTGACATACGTCCGCGGGGAAACCTCATCCCGCAGGAAGTCCAGAATCCGCCTGCTCTCCGCGGCCCCTCCCGGCATCACCAGGTGCCGGACCAGCAGCCCCCGAACGGCTATGCCATCTTCCATTATAAGGTCTCCGACCTGATTGTGCATCTCCTTTAGCACGCGGCAGGCCTTCTCGGAATAATCCGGCGCGGCGCAGTATCTTGCGGAGGACTCTTCCGACCAGAATTTCATGTCCGGCATGTAGATCTCCACCGCCCCGTCCAAGGCGCGGATAACGGCCTCTTCCTCGTAGCCGCCGCAGTTGTACACAATCGGCACCGTCAACCCTTGCCGTCGGGCCCCGATGAGCGCCTCGAGTATCTGCGGGGCGTAGTGTGAGGGGGTGACCACGTTCACGTTATGACACCCGGTCTTCTCCAGGCCGACCATCCGTCGCGACAGCTCCCCCACCTCCATTTCCGTGCCCTCCAGCCCGTGACTGATGGTGAAATTCTGACAGAACGCGCACTTGAGCCCGCATCCGGAAAAGAATATCGCTCCCGATCCACCGGAACCGACGAGAGGCGGCTCCTCTCCATAATGAGGAAATAGGGATGATATGCGCGGCCTCATACCGCCCCCGCAGAGGCCGATCTCGCCGGCCGCACGGTCAACTCTACACTCTCGAGGGCACAGATTGCACGCGGTGAGGTATTCTGACAGCCGCTGAAGCGATCCCTCGGCCCGTTCGTACCAGGACGTCCCGTACCGGGACATGCAATCGAAGCTACTTGGCGGATTTCGCCTTGAGCTTCTCTTCCTTTTCCTTCTGTATCCGCTGCCGCTGTTCGATCAGATCGATCTGGCTCTTCACCTGGTCCGGATCCGGATCGGTATTCAGCTCCCGTATCTTGAGATCCCAGATGATCTCGCGCGCGGACTTCAGCTTGATCCTGAACCTGCTGTCCAGCTCGTACGCAACCATGATGCCGCTGCCGGCGTCTATCAGACACACCGCTTCCTGCGTGCCGTTGACCGAGACCGGAATCGCGATCAGGTTCCCCGCAGTCGGTTTCCCGTCCGCCATAGCAGGCGTCCCCTCGAAGCTCATCAGAAACGCGCCGATGCCCGCCGCCAGAGCGATCACGAGAATAAGTGCCGTATCCCTCGTCTTCATTCCAGAATCCTCCTGTACAGCCTACCCCCGCAACGCTTCAATTCGACTGCTTCTTTATCGTCCCGGTCGCCGGGTCTATGTGCGGAAACCGGAAACGGATATCCCCTATCTTCGCCTTCGTGCAGGCGTTGAGTGCGCCTATCACGAATTCGTACTTCACCAGCGGGTCGCTGTCGATCTCGACCGGCGGCGGCTCTCCCCCGCTCTTCGCCTTCAGCCCCACCAGCTGTTCCGCCAGCGCGTTGAAATCCGGCCTGCCGGCGTGGTCCGTCGCCACCGGCACCTTGCCGAGATATACCTTCGGGTTCGTTCTCTTCGTGTCCTTTATCCTCACGATCACCTTCTCGAGGTCCTCCAGCTTCACGGTGTCGTCGAACAGGCCGACATCCCTCGGCAGGAACGCGTCCAGCTCGCCTTCAGGAACCCTGAACGGCATGCACAGGAAGAAGATCAGCAGATTGAACACCACATCGATCATCGGCGTCATCTCGAGATCCAGCCTGCCGTCTTTGCCCTGGTACTTCTTTCTCCTCTTTTTTCGTGCCATGGCTATTTCCTCGTCGTGACCTGTTTAGCCACCAGAGATATCTTCCAGATCCGCTCCTCGGCGGCCTGTATCATTACCTCCTGGATATATTGATACTCCACCGCTTGGTCGGCTCTGATAATGACTTCCACGTTGGAAGGGGGCGTCCCCTTCTTATCGCTCCCCCGTTCCCGGTTGAGCTCGGCGGCAACGTGAAGGTATTTCCTCAACGTCTGCAGATCAACGCGCTTGTTCTTGAAGTAGATCAGCGGAACGTCCTTGCCCGGCCTCGGCGCTTCCACGTTGATTATCACCATGTTCTCACGGCTGGGGTCCTTCACCCGGGCCTGGTCAGCTATCGGAAGCTGGATCCCGGCCCTGATGTCAAGCTTGGACATCTCCGTCACGCACATGAAGAAGATGATGAGGAGAAACACGATATCGATCATCGGGGTGATATCAAACTCCAGCTGGGCCTGGTGCTGGATGTCGTATTTCTTCGCTCTTGCCATCGGTTACCCCCTACTCCGTCGGCCTGAACCTGTCCATCAGCTCCCCGACCACCACCGTCGCGTCCGCGATAATCCTCTGCACCTTGTTTCTGAAGATGATATACGCCGACAGAGTCGGTATCGCCACCGCAAGACCGAGCAGGGTGGTCACGAGAGCCTCGGAGATACCCTTGCCCAGGTCCTTCGGCTGAACATTGGCTCCCAGTCTCTCGATCTCCTTGAACGCCCTGATCATTCCGGTCACCGTTCCGAAGAGACCAAGCATCGGGGATATGTTGCCGATCAGCGACAGCCAGCCGATCTTCTGCTGGAGCACCATTTCCTCCTCCGCAGCCGCCTCGTCCATCGCCTCCGTCATGTGAATATAGCCCCCGCCTATCTTGCTCAGGCCGGCGCCCACCACCTTCGTGATATACGTTCGCTGTGTCGCGCAGAGGTCCAAGGCCTCTTCGTACTCCTCCTCTTCGAACAGCTTCTCGAGCTCGTCGACCATCTCAGGAGGCACCACCACCTCGCTTCTGAGGTTGACGGCGTGCTCGATCGCAAGGGCCAAGGCGATAACGGACAGCAGAATGATGATATATCCGATCAGCCCGCCCTTGTTGATCGTTTCGAGCACCGATATCCGTGCGGGAGGGGGCGCGCCACCGGGATCCCCACCATCCCCAGCAAAGGCAACAACTCCCACAAATCCCACAAACAGCGCACCCACCAAGGCAATCAGCATACTACGGCGCAGCATTGCTCCTCCTTTCGAAGCATCCCCCATAAACTGTCTCTTCTTACCCGAGTTCCGTCAGCCGGTCCGCGGCTTTCTTTGACCAATCCCCGCCGCCCGGGGTACTCTTGGCCCGATTGTATAGCTCTATGGCCCGGTTCGTTTGCTCGATCTTCTCAAAACACTGACCCGCCTTGAACGCGGCCTCAGCAGTGATCCTCCCGTCGTAGAAGTATACAACAACGACCCGGAGATATGCAAACAGCGCGTCCTTTACCTTGTCCGGCTTCCCCTCGGCAAGGGCCACCAGGCCGTCTCCCTTGATCGTCCACAAATTCGCGATTACGGTGCGATCCTTGGTCTTCTCCAGCAGCGAGTTCGCGGCGGCCATGGCGCTTCGGGGATCGTTCATCTTCTGCAGGCACCGAACCTCACCCAGCTGCGCCTTGCCCCGCATCCGCGGCGTGCCGGTCGTGCCGATCTGCCGGTAAATGGTTTTCGCCTTGCCGTAGTTCTTGTCGCCGTACTCGTAGACCTTGGCCTGCCAGAGTTTGACCAGCATCTCCTCCTCCGTCGCGGGCGGAACGGTATCCAGAAGTTTCTTCAGCACCTTCTTGGCCTCGGCGTAATCTCCCTTTTGAAAGCTCGCCACCGCGCCGGCAAGCAGCGCCTCGCCGCGGTAGATGTTCTTGGGATACTTCTGGAGCAGTTCGCCGTAAACCTTGGCTGCCTCGTCGTTGCTCTCAGGCTCCGACAGTCCCACATTCAGAAGCGCCTGTCCCAGGTTGTGCAGCGTGTATACCTTGAGCCATTCCCGCGCACCCTCCAACTTCACCTTCCTGAAGTGCACCGCCGCCTTCTTGAAGTTGCCGGCCTGCATCTCACTCATACCGAGCTTGTAGGACGCCGGGGTATCGAAGTGCTCGACGTGATCCACCTCCGACCGGGGCAGGTGCATCTCGCTGTTGTCCCACAGCTTGATAAGCACCTTTTCATTCGACTCCTTGACCACCCGAATGACCCTGCCCGTGTCCTCCTTCGGAAACGTCGACCCATCCGTCTTGTAGATAATATCCGTCTTCTCGGAGAACGGCGGGGCGTAGGCAGGCACACTCACGACCGCCACTGCAAGAAAGCAAAGAAAAACGGCAAGCGTCGTTCGTTTCATCATACTGCTCCTTGAACGGAAGCCCTGGTTTTCTTAACGCATTTTATACCCGGCATGTTCATATTCTTTGCGGCCCAAAGGACCTCGGCAGGAACAAAGCCTGCGGCCCCCTTGTCCCCCTTCTCGGCCTTTTCCTCCTCTTTGCCCTTCTTCTCCCTCTTGACGGGCTCTTTGGCGGACGGCTTCGTTCCGGAAGCCTTTCCCGCGCCCGATTTCTTTTCAGAAGGTACGTTCTCCTTCGCCGTCTTTTCGGGAGCCTTCTTCTGCGGAACCTCGTTCGCCCCCCCCTCCTTCCCGGGTTCGGCCTTCTTCTCTTTGGCTCCCTTACCCTGGGCTCCCTTCTCTTCTCCCTCCGCCGGCTCCTCGCTCTTCTCCTCCCCCACGCCCATATCGGGTATCTCGGCCGGCTTCCTCAACAGCTCGATGACCACGTTCCAGCGGTTCTTCTGCTTTTTCTCTTCGAGCTTCTCGGCATACCTCGCCATCATATCCGCTATCTCCCTACGCCGCTCGTTGGATCCCCACCGGAACTGCTCTTCCGTAGACTCTATCCGGTACAGCGCGACCCCGTACTTTCCCATGTCCAGATAGATCTCGACCGCTTTCACCTTGCACCACCACCACTCCTTTTCGTACTGGGGCAGCTTGCGAATATTCTGAGCCAGCTCCTGAAGCACCGCAGTGAATCCCGCCTCCTTTTCCTTCTCGTCCATTTTGACCGCCTTCGCATGAAGGATCTTCACCTGGGCTTCCTTGATGGACCAGTCCTTCCTCCACTCCGGATCCTCGAGCAGTTTCTTCAGATACAGCTCCGCCTTCTCGAGGTCACCCATGCCCATGTAGCAGGAGAACACCTTGTAGTAGATGGTCATCGTCCTGTCCTTGGAAGTCTTCGGGTTCTTCTCAAAGTTCATCAGCCATCTTCCGTAGATCCCGGCCGCCCTCTTAAACAGCTCCATCGCGTCGTCCATCGCGCTCGTTCTTTCCGCCGGATTCTCTTTCTTCTCGGCGTCGTGGGCCATTGCCTCCGCCATCTGGAACAGCTGATCCCCCACCCACTCGATCATATCCATGCTCTGGTCCGGGTCCATCGCGATCAGCTTTTCGAAGTAATCCGCCGCCTTCCGGTTCCCTTTGGCTTTGTCTGCAGGATCGGCCGCGCTGGAGGCCATCCGGATGCAAATATTTGCGGCTATCGCGACCGAGTCCTTCGCAAACCTCGATTTCGCGGCCAGCAAGTCGTCGACCGCCTTCTCGACGCTGCTGAAGTCATCGAGCTTGTCCCATGCCTGGATACGGGTGATGATCACCGTATCCGACTGCTTATCCGGATACTTCATCTCGAAGCCGTCGAGCGCCTTGATGATGCCGGTCGCGCGCGCCGCGATCACCTTCTCGTCCGGCTGCTCCTTGCCCGCCTCGATCTTAAGCAGCTCGATGCCCGCCTGTGCCATTATCGTCTCGGCCTGCGACGCGTTGTCGCGAAGCTTCTTCGCCTGCTTCTCGTCCTTCCCCGCCTCGGCCTTCTTCTGCTGGGCCTGGTTCTGACGCATGTACTGGTTGAATCGCTTTACGATCTCGTCCAGAATTTTCTCGAGCTCCTCCACCTTTGCTTTCTCGCCATCGCGAATCCCCTCGAATTCCTTCCACATCGCAACTGGAATCATGTACTGAGCGTCGTCGAAATGCTTCGATCGCCTCGGCACTTTCAGGTACCATTCGATCGACTTCTCGTACTTCTTCTGCTGGCGAAAACTATCCGCGATGTAGTAATACATATTGACTGTCTTCGAAGACTTCTCATAGCTCTCGACAAACTCTACCATTGACTCCTGCCACCTGGTGAGATCCGAATCGGCGAGCGCGATGAATAGATCATACTTCTTCTTGTCCTTCGCGTCTTTGGCCTTCTTTACCTCCTCCTTGGTCAGCTTAAAGATCTTGCTGAAGCACTTTGTCTGCAGATCAAGGCCGGTCTCTATCATTTCCATCGCCTTGTTGCGTTCCTTCTCCTTCGACTTCTCCGGGCTCATTTCGACAACGTACCGGGCGGTCCTGGCAAGCTCCCCGAACGCGACGGCGGCCGACGGATAGTCCTCGACGAAGTAGTAGCAGATACCCATGTGATGCCATGCGGTGGTCCCGTTGACGATCATATCCCGGTCCGTGGCGGCCTTCACGAACGCCCGGTACGTCTCGACCGCCTCCTTGAAGGCCCTCACGGCCTGATCCTTCTTCGGAGGGTCCTTTCGCCCGAGCTTCATCAGCTCCTGTGCCTGCGCCAACTGCCTGCGGGCCTTCATGATGAAGACGCCCGCGATCTCGACGTCCCTCAGCTTCTGCAGGTACTTGGTAATCGTTGCCCTCACCCGCGGCGTGCCCTTCGCGAATATCTCGGTAGCCAGGTCGAGCGCCTTGTCGGACTGCCCCATGTGCATCAGGGCAACCACCTCTGCGGTCCTGAACTGCGCGTTCATCTCCATGGACTCGACGTCCTTGCGCTTGGGTCGTGCGATCTTCGGGTTCTTCTTGAAGAACTCGACGATGGTGTCCATGGCCTTCTGCCCCAGCTCCATCGCCTTCTCCTTGTTGACTCCGGCCCACTCCCCGAGCGTCTGGGCCTTCTGCAGATAGGCCTTCTGAACCACGTCAGGAAGCTGCTTCGTTATGCCCCTCGAAATCAGGTCCTCCACCAGGTAGTCGAGCGCATTCACCGCTTCCTCGAAGTTCCCGGCCTCCTTGTGCACGCTGGCCTTGAGCAGGCTGGCGTAGAACTCGAAGCCCCACTCCGAGAAAAACGTCGTGAACTCGTCCAGCTCGTCGGAGAGCGCGTCCACCATCCTCTTCTTGTCAGTCGCGTCGCTCAGCTCGCCCTGCACCAGCTTCGTCCTCAGCAGCGGGA
>CAYMFW010000057.1:9648-25831 GCA_964389785.1 uncultured Planctomycetota bacterium | reverse complement strand
CGCAGTACCAGGATGGGTCGCACAGCACGCGCACCGGACGGCTCGCGGCCGCCCACGCCCGTTTCATCTCGGCGCGGTTCGGCTTCCCGTGGAAGCGGAAGCCGACGTGGTTGCTCTTCGACAGGCCGGGGAACAGGTTTCCCCTTCCCGGCACCGTGTCGGAAATGAGTGATTCCCATTTCTGGTCGTAGCCGGGGAGATAGGTCTGCTCCTCCCTGCTGATGCACGCCAGGTGCTTCTCCGGCATCGTCCGGATCTCCTCCTCCGGATTGGCCCACAGATGGATCCGGAGCCGGCCGTCGCCCCTGGCCTCGACCGCCTTGGGCCAGGTCTGCCAGAACTTGGATATGCCCGCGGTGACGCCCCTGCCGCCGTCCGAGAGGTCGATCCATCCCAGGTTGTCGGGGGATGGGAATTCCGGGTACTTCTTTCCGGGAAGCGGCACCCCGTTCTTCTGGTCGTAGAACCATCTGAACTTCTTCGGGAGGCCGCTCTTGGTCCTGCCCTCGCCCTGTGCTTGGCCGCCGCACCGGTAGTGATCGCTCGCGTCGGCGACCGCGTACGCCTTCTGGCCCTCGGCCAGCGCCCCGTCCGCGGTGCCGTCGGGCCGGCCCAGGGTGTACGCCAGGGAGCCCTTCATGACGGTGGGCAGGTCGATGTAGATGCCGTCTATCGGAAAGCCGTCCTCCATGTGTTTTCCCTGCCTGCAGAGGAAGACGTATTCGACGCTGACGTACGGGGAGCCGCGGAACGCCTTGATCCATATCTCGAAGTCCAGCAGGTACTCCGGACCCTGGAGCGCATCCGCGGACACGTGCCTGCCGGACGCCCGGATCGTCACCTTCACCGGTCCCTGCTCCTCCACGGTGAGCTTCGTGTCCTTGCACGCGACGGACGAGTAGTACTTGTTCTTCCCGAGCCACGCGGGGGTGGAGCATTCCATGGACTTCGAGCCGCCGAACGAGGAGAAGACGACCAGCCCTCCCTTGTGCGGGGCGACGATGCGGTTCTTCTCGCCGAAGTCGCCCTTGCCGGTTTCGTCCGCCCACACCTCGTCGAACAGGTTGAACCCGTCCCTCTTCACGGTGAACTTGAGCGGGCCGGTGACGACGGTGACATGACCTTCCTCCTTCGTCACCTTGAGCATTCCGTCGTCCTTCCACGGCTTCGCGTTCGTCTTGAGCGTGTAGCGGGCGCGGCCGTTCGCCGGCACGCTCGGCAGCATGTCCACGAGCAGCCACTGGACGGACGGCACCTCCACCGGGTTCTCGGCCCGGTCCCGCTCGCGCCACCAGCGGGACGTCACCGAGAACTGGGCCGGGACGGCGTTGCCCCCGTCGTCGAGCACCGCGAGCTTCTTCAGCCCGTCGTCGGTGAGCGTCCCCCGCGGGAAGGGCACGCCGGCGGACACCGGCTCGTTCTCGCGGGCGGTGGGGGTGAGGTTGTGCGCGGTGAGGGGAATCTCCGCGATGGGCGCCGGCGCGGCCACGGCGATGCCCTCCTTCATCATCCTGTCTATGTCGTTGGCGTAATCGAGGACGAACACGGTCGCGGCGTACTTCACGCGGAGCGCGACGCACTTGGCGCGGCACCTCTTCCACTCCCCGGCCGCGGCGAGGATCCGCGCCGCCTTGAACATGAACTCCGCTTTTATCTCCAGCGGCTCCTTGTTCTTCTTGTCGAGGATCTCCCGGTAGTACTCCACTGGCTGGCCGGTCTTTCGCGCCGCCTCGACGTATTCGACGGCCTGCGCGTAGCCGTCCCCGGGCGGAGTGAGATAGTCTATGCAGAGCATCGCCGCCATCCCGACCAGCGCGTCGCCCGTCGGGTCCTTCAATGCCTTTTCCCTCGTGAGGCGGACCACCTCGGTGGAGGGGAGGATGTCCATGTTGAACGCGTACGTCTTCTCGTCGAGCCCCTTTCCGGTCCGCATCGTGAGCACGCGGTCCTTGACGGAGACGACGGCGCCGGTGCGGGGCGGATCACCGAAGATGTCCTGCAGTGTGACGGTATCGCCGGGTGAGAGTGATGCGATCGCCTGTTCGTAGCCCTCCCAGACCGTCTTCAGCGCCTTCACCATCGCGAGGTCGCGCCGGATCATCCGGGGCAGCTCCTTCGAGGGATGTACGCGGAGATGCTCCTCGATGGCTTTTTCGGCCAACGCGTACTTGCGTTCGGACGCCATCGAGAAGACGCCCTTGCCGACGATCTCGTACGTGTCCTGGGAGCCCGCGGCCAGCTTCTCCTTTATCGCCGCCGCCAGATCCCTTGCCCGGGTCGCGACGTTGCCGACCGGGATCTTCTCGTAGGGGGCGAGGAGCTTCCCCACCTCCTCCATCTTCCCCTTCTCGCCCAGCGCGGCGGCCTTTTTCTCGGCCTCCGCGAAGGAAGCGAGCACCTTCTGTTCGTGCAGCTTCTTCTCCTCGAGGATCTTCTTCGCGACATCGGGAGTTCTCAAGTCGTCCGGGATCTCGTCGAAGCGGTTGAGCGACGTGAAATCCCCGGCCGCGACGGCGGCGCCTATCTCCGACTTGATCTTCTCGAGCGTCTTCGACGCGTCGTCCTTCCAGGCGGCTTTGATCTCTTCGATCTTCTTCCGGGCCTCCCCGGCCTGCTCGTACTGGTCGTAGACCATCAGGTAGTCGCGGAGCCGGGAGATGTTCTTCCTGTAGTTTTTCGGGGAGGTATCAACGGCTTCGCACACCTTTGCCCACTCCTCGGAGGCCTGTTTCTTGAATTTCTCCGGGTCGAGTGTCGCGGGCGCGGGCTTCGTCTCCGCCGGGCGCGCGCCCGGAGCGGGGGAGGACGGCTCCTTGTCTCCGCAGCCGAAGAGGAGGAGGGAGAGAAGAAAGGCAGCCGCGAGAGCTCTATTCATCGGTTCCCCGTCGTATCACGCAGGCGCCGCCCCAGTCGGCGTGGTCCGCGATGTCGAAGTCGCCGCCGTACTCCACGATGAGCTTGAGCTCCTTCGCGTCGCCGAGGGACACCCTCACCGGCTTCGCCGGATCGCCGCCGCGCATCCGGCAGTCCTCCAGCCGGTCCTTTCCGTCCACCACGACGCGGAACAGCACGTTCCCGCGCCGTCCGACCTCCGAGTCGATTCCCACGACGGTCTCGAACCGCTCGAACCTGCCGTCCAGATCGTACGTGAGCTCGCTGTAGGAATGGGTGCCGATGCCCCTGAGGAAGGCGCGGCTTCCGAGGGTGATCTCGTTGCCGCCGTAGCTCCGGTCCTTCAACGGCGTGAATTCCCTGCTGAAGTAGGGGACGCACTTCACGGCGGACGGCGTGAGGTCCAGCCGCTCCACCGGGGTGAGGTCCTTGAGAACGATCTCCTCGCCTTCCTCGTCCTTCACCTTCCGCACGGTGAGAGGGGAGAGGTAGACCAGCCGCCCGTTGCGGAACGTCATGTGCTGTATCTCGCTCTTGGATATCTCCACCTCGTTGCCCCCGATCAGGCGGAGCTTCAGCGACGCGCGTGAGAAGCCCAGGACCGGGCCCGACACCACGCTGCCGTCCACCAGGGTCAGCACCGCGGCCAGGCCGGGAGGGATCACCTTGTCCGGCGGAAGGAACTGCTGGAACCTGGCGGCCACCACGCCGTAGACGTCCACCCGGAACCGCTTCACGCCGGAGGCGTAGAACATGTCCACCTTGCCGTGGTCGTTCTTGAGGAACCCTTCGATCCTTCCCTGCTGGGTATCGCCGTTGGCGAGCCACACCCAGTCCCGCCTGGTCTGTCCCGCCTCCCGCTCGACGAAGCCGGGCTTCTTGTTCAGCTCCTCCGCCCTGCCGTGGTGGACGATCGCGTACAGGTGCTCGGTCCGCGCGGTCACGTTTCCGATGTACGGGGACTTGATGACGACGCTCTGCGCCTTCCCCAGCGCCTGATCCAGCCGGGCCAGGTCCTTCGGGACGTCCTGCGCCCCGGCGATCTGCGCCCGGATACGGTCGCCGTTGGAGAAGATGAACTCCCGGGGCAGGAGCGTTTCCGGGGCGACCGCCTTACTGCCGAAGTCGATGCTTATTACGTTCTCCGCCGGGACCTCGCGGTCCTTGCCGGCCGCGGTGACGGCGTGCAGGACGCCCTTCTCGTCCAGCGTGTGAATGGAGCCGTCGAACTCGACGCCGCCGATGCCGGACACCTGCTCGGCGGCGGCGGGGATACCTATCAGGATCGCTGCCAGGAGCGGAATTGCAGACCTCCTGAGCGGGTTCGTGGGTCGACGGACGGGCCGAAGGTCCTTCCTTGGTCTGTCGAGCCGCGTCCTCGGAGGCGCCCCATTCGATTGATGGGCGCCGAGAATAAGCGAAGGTGGTCTGCAATTCCGCGTCATCACTTCTTCTTCGGCTTGTCCCGGCCGCCGGCGAGGGTGATGTAGTAGCGCTTCACCAGCTCGCCGTACTTGCCGCCGAAGTCTCCCATCCTGCCCATCCGTATCTGTTCCATCTCGGTGGCGGTGAACTGCGCCCACGCCTCGAGCTTCTTCATGTCCATCAGCATCTCCTCCAGGCTCTTTTTCCCCTTCAGCCCGGGGAGGAGATGGGTGAGGTCCGGGGCCGGCTTGGTGACGTCCACCTCGCCCTCCGGCTCGTCGCCGCCCGCGGCGTCCCTCAGCTGGTCGGGGAGGGAGGAGTGGGCGAGGATCTGGCTGATGATGGTCCGGACGATGTCCTGGAGCATCGCGACGATGTTCTTCTGTTCCTTCTGGATCGCCTTGCCGGTGTCGCCGTTCCTTATCGCGCCGCCCACCTTCTTCATGAGCTCGGAGGGCAGCGGTATCACCACGTCCGGGTCGTCCTCCGGCCCCTTGGTCAGCTCGCCGATCTGCGACGTCAGGTCCGCGATCAAGAGCTGCCGGTCCGCGAGCTGTTTGATGCGTCCCTGCAGCCGCTCGCCGAGCCTGGCGAAATCCTTCTCGCCCTCGCGCCGCTTGTCCAGCCGTATGGTCACCGCGTTCACCGCGACCTGCATCAGCTGGAGGAGCCGGACGTCCTGCACCGCGCCCAGGCCGCGCGGGCCGTCGCCCGATATCACCGGCTGGGCGACCATCACCTCGTCCAGCACGATCGTCTCCTGCTTCATTGCGGCCATCATGTCCTGCATGATGCCTATGCAGTCGAGCTCCATCTCCTGGGTCTCGACACCGGTGTCGTCCTTGTTCAGGCTCTTCACGATCGTCTTCATCGTGCCCGCCAGTTCGGAGAGCACGACCGGTATCACCACGACCTCGTTGAGCTTCTCGCCCGGCTCGTCCGGCTTGACCGCCTCGAGGAGCTTTCTCCGGCCGTCGGTGATTGTGCGGGCGATCTTCGATTGCCGGGTCTCCGTCTCGTCGAGCTTCATCAGGTGGAACCGGGAGGTCTTCACGCTGTCCGCGTCCAGCTCCCTGGTCAGCCGCAGTACCTCGCGCTGTTCCTTGATGAGCGGCTCCAGGATCGTCTCCAGCTCGGCCCAGATCGCCAGGTCGTCCTCCAGCGGAAGCTCTCCGTCGCCGCGCTCCTCGATGTCGTACTTGGTCGGATCCACCGCGGCCTCCAGGTTCTGCACCATCCGCTTCAGCACCCGGAGGATGTCTTTCTGCAGCGCGCCGGCCGCGACGCACTGGTTCCGGGCGATGAACTGGCTGCACTGCGCCATCCGGTCCACCAGCTGTTCCTTTCGGGAGTAGCTCAGCACCCGCTTCACCCGCAGGTACATGGTGACCTCGGCCGATTTCACCTTCTCGGCGACCTTGGCCAGGTCATCCTCCAGTATCTCCGTCTCCGTCCGGACGCCGCGCTGGCCGCTCGCCGCGGAGCCGAGCCGCTCGCGCGCCTTGTCGTCCATCTGCTCCACCGTTTTTCCGGTGAACTCGGACGCGAGGGCCGAGGTGGAGTCGCCGGCCGCCTGCTGGAGGTCCACCACCTTGCGGGCGCGAATGATGAGCTTCTCCATATCGCTCCAGCCGCGCAGCTTGGCGACGATGTCCTTCATTTCGGCGATCGCGGCCACCTGCAGGTCGAATGATTGCTTCACCGTCGCGTTCCGGTCCGCCGGGTCGGCGAGCTTGGCGTCCTGGAGCGACTCCCGGATGCCGGGGAGCCGCTTCTCCGCGAGGTCGAGAAACTGGTCCGAGATCAGCCGGATACGCTTGCGCACCGCGCTGGTATCGAGGCCGTTCTGCACCACCGTCTTCACCAGGTTCTCGTATTTGTCCTTCGCGTCCGTGATCTTCGCCTCCACGTTCTCCTGGGTGATCTGGGTGTCGAAGATGAGCGACTTGAAGCCGCGGAGATTCGCGTCCTTCGCGATCTTCTGCATCACGATGTTGGTGCGGTCCGCGTTCTTGCCCTGCAGGTCAGCCGCGTGCTCGACGATGGTGCCGAGCGCCGCCTGCTGCTCCGCGATCATCGAGGCGAGCTCCTCGCGGTCTATCATATCCATCCGCAGGATTTCGGAGCCGCTCACGCCGGAGCCGACCACCTGCTTCAGCCGGATCGTATCGGCCAGCGCGCCGAGGTCCCTCCCGGCCAGGAGCGCGGGCTCCTTCCGGTCCGGGTAGACCAGCCGGTCGCATTCCTTCTCCACCATGGCTTCGAAGGCGGAGCGGTGGTCCCGCACCGTTTTCGAGTGGGAGGCGATGAATGCCTCCAGCTTCGCGGCGGCCTTCGCCTCCGCCAGCGCGCGCACCCTCTCCCTCAGTTCCGGGTCCTCTATCTGCGTCAGGTGAGAGGGGTCCTTGAGAAGGGCATCGGTCTGTGCCTTCGCGATGCGCCTGGCCTGGTCCATGTGCGTCTTCGCCTCCTCGGAGACCTCCGGCAGGAGCTTCTCGACGGATTCGCGTATCTGCCCGGTGAGATCCTCCCTGCCGTCGTGGGCCAGGGCCTGGAACGTGACGCGGTCACCCGGATTCAGCGCCGGCCGCACCTTGGACAGGTCGAAGGCCCACACCTTCTGGGCGAAGAACTTCGGGGAATCCTCCAGCCCCTTCAGCCGGAGGACATACTGAGGGGTGGGGGAGTCGTTCACCTTGACGTGCACGAAGATGTCGCGGATGCCGTAGTCGTCCTTCGCCTCGAACTTGAATGTGACGGCGCCGCTGGGGAGCATCGCGCCGTCGGAGTCGGGCTCGATGATACGGATCACCGGTCCCTGGTCCATCACGCCCTGGATCTCGTACTCCTCCGGCCGTGCGCTCTCGAAGCCGTCCGTGTCGACCAGCTTGATGACGTACAGGTCGTCCTCGCGCACCAGCATGTTCATCACGAACCGGGTGGGACTCACCTGCGTGATATCGGTGAGTCTGGTGCCGCTCTTCTGCAGGACGGCCGTGCAGGACTGCACGGCCTTGTTGGCGTCCGCCACGATCTTCGCCATCGACCCGCGGAGCGCCCGTATCTGTCCGGTCTCCTCCGCGGCCTTCTCTTCCTGTCCGGAGTAGGCCGGCGGCTTTATGGATACCCTTATGCTCTTTACCCGGGGGCGTTCGACCGCGGCGAGCCTCACCGTGTTGCTGACGCCGTCGCCCGCCGACACGTAGAGCTCGGCGTCCCCGATGATATTCGGCACCGCCAGGGTGAAGGTGCCCGGGCCCTCGTAGGTCATGAAGCGTCTGCCGGATTCGAGCCCCGCTATGTCGTAGTGGAGCCGGGCGGTGCGGGTGAGGGAGCCCTTCTCGGTCGCGATCAGTTTCACCGTGTCGCCGCGCGCCACCTTGACGGTCTCCGTCACGTCCCGCGCGCGGTCGCCGTACTCGAGGGCGAGGGTGATCCGTGTGCGCTGCGGCCACGGCAGGCCGGCGTCCCACGGCCGCAGGAGGCGGTTGAGGCCGAGCGGCAGCGTCTCCATCCCGTAGGGGGACATCGCGTTGAGCGCGAGCGCGAAGACGATGAGGCCGCCGAGTATCGCGGCGCTGCGGCCCATCGACCTGGTGAAGGCCGGGCCCACGACCTTGGCCGTCTTCGCCAGGTCCGCGCCGCGCCGCGCGGCGCTCCGCACCAGCTCGGGGGAGTGGGCGGGGTCGTCCTCCCGCAGCTGCATCACGCTCAGCAGGTGGGCGCCCGTCCCCGGGTTCTTCTGCTCCGCGATACGCGCGATGTGCGCGTCGGAGAGCGGGGTCCGGAACGGGATCACCACGCAGCGGGCGATCCTCCCGATCACCACGGCAAGCACCGCCGCCGAAATCACCATCCGCCCCGGCACGTTCAGGCGGAGCACGTAGTCGATCAGGATCGCGGCGAGGACCGTGCCGGCGAGGAACGGAAGCGCGTAGGTGATGCCCTCGAGAAGGATCGCCTTCTTCAGCCCGCTCCTCAGCCGGGCGAGCTGGGCGCTGAGCGCGTTCTTCGTGTCGCTACTTGTCATAGTCCCGGCCCTTTTACCCTGATCAGTGCTGGAATATCGGCAGATAATGATACGGCGCGAGCAGTATCGTCACCGCTATTCCGGTCGCGTACACCCGTCCTATGCCGCCCCGATGTATCGTCTCGTACCATCCGCCGTCCCGTTCCTGCGTCTTCACGAAGTGATCCCGGATGGTAGTGTACCACTTCTCCCAGTCCTCCCCGCCCCGATTGTACATTGCCTGGGTCGCGTAGTAGTGGCCGTACATGGTGTGCTGCCCCCGGGCCCACCGGTGGCGGGGCGACACGTTCGGCGCGTTGTCGAGCAGCCAGCGGATGCCGTCCTTTATCATCGGGTCGTCCCTTATCCCCGCGCCGTACAGCGATGTGAGTCCGGCCCCGGTGCATCCGTACGCCGGCTGGCGGTACCCCAGCCGGTAGCAGAAGCCGCCTCCCTGGACGGCGGATTTCTTGACGTAGGCAATCGCCCGGTCGATCGTCTGCTTCGGAACGGCGATGCCGCAGTTCCTTGCGGCCCGGAGCGCCATCAGCTGGCAGACGGTGACGGACAGGTCGCCGCTCACGGTCGGGGTCGGCACGTAGCCCCACTCCCCGTTCGCCGCCTGTGACTTCACCACCAGGTTCACCCCCGCCTTGATCTTCGCCTTCAGGTCCTCCCGCGGCGTCATCCCGTACGCCTCGGCAAGCGCCAGCAGCGCAAGCGCGTGCTCGTACATCGGGCCGTACGACGCCCACTGGGTGACGATGAAGCCGCTCGGTTTCTGCGCCTTGACCAGGAAGTCAACCCCCTTCTGGACCTCGGTGCCGTACTCGCCGCAGCCGGCCACGTCGCCGTGGGACATGAACGCCATCAGCGCGAACGCGGTGAGCCCGGTGTGCCGCGGCCACGCCTCGGAGCCCCACGCACCGTCCTCCTGCTGTCTCTGCGCGAGGTACTTCAGCCCCCGATCTATGGAACGGGCGGCCTGCGGGGTGATGGCGGCCTTGTCCTGCGGCTCCCCGGCGAGCGCGGCGGGGGCGAGGAAGAACGTGGAGCCGACGAGCAGGACGGCGAGGGCGACTGCGACTGACACACACCGCGGGAGTGTTGCCGAGCGGGTTCTAGGTTCGCCGGGCTGTTCGCCGTCAGGCGGACCTTTCCTCATGCCGGCGAACCTTGCCTCGGAGGCGCCCAATTCCGTAAAGGGCGCCGAGAATGAGCGAGGAAACACTCCCGCGGTGTGAAGAATGGGCGCCGTCCCCGTGTTTTTCAACGACTCTGACCCCTTGAAAGGTGCCGACCCGTTGAAATGCATCTCTTCCCTAATAGAGTAACCTGTCACTCTAATTGTCATGCGAGTCCTTTCTGCTTGCGGACGATCCATTCCGCGATGAACAGCGCCAGGAGCGCGAGGAGCGCCGCGGTGGAATCCCACAGCGTCGCGGTCCGGGTGATCACGCGGGTCTCGGCGACCGGCTTCACCAGCTCCGGTATCCCGACGGCCTGGTCCATCTCCGCGGGCGGGAAGAACCTGCCCTGGTGAGTGGCCAGCCCGGCCAGCGTCTTCTCGTCGATCCTCAGGTCCTCCTTCTCCCGGGCGGGGAGCTGGACCTCGAACTTTCTCAGGCCCGGCTTCTCGTCCTCCTTGCCCGCCATCTGCAGCCAGACGTGGTAGCTGCCGCGGCCCTTCGCCTTCCAGGTGTATTCGTACGTGCCGGGTTCCTCGGCCGCGGGAAGGACCACCTGCTCCGGCTCCTTGATGGAGCCGATCTGCTGGATGAACGCGGTGTAGGACAGCTCGCGCGACGGCTCGAGCGTCGCCTCGTCTATCACCTTGGCGCGGATGGTGACGGTGTCGCCCACCACGTACATGGAACGGTCCGTCGTGATGGTCACCCCGCCGAGCTTCTTCAGCAGACTCCCTTTGCCCAGGTAGTGGAGGCTCTGCGACCAGAACTTGTAGAAGTGCCGGTCCGCCACGTCCTTCCTCCAGCGCCACGTGCTTTCCACGCCCAGGAACATCACCCGCCCCTTGCCGTAGAAGTGGGTGGCCACGACCGGCATCGGGTTGTGGTTGGCCAGGTCCTTGTCCCTCTCGTGGACCGCGATGACGGTCGCGCCCGGCTTGGCCCGCTTCACCGGGTAGTACCAGTAGAAGCCGGGCAGGTCACGCTCCCACAGCCGGCGGGAGTCCTCCGGGCTCTTCGCGATCTGGGTCAGCCGCATGTCCGCTCCCTCCGCCGTGAGGTTCAGGTGGAACTCGTCGGCGAAGAGACGCTTGCCGTAGTTGGATGTGTCGTGCTTGTCCTCGATCTCGATCGGCAGCAGGCCCAGAAGCTCCTCCGCCCGCGTGTTCTTGAGCCCGTAGGGCGTCATCTTCTTTCCGGCCACGAACAGCAGGCCGCCGCCGTGATCGCGCACGAAGCTGACGACGGCGCTGGTGAACTTCTCCGTGATCTCGGACGGGTCGACGCCCGCCAGGATCACCACATCGTAGCCGATGAACTCCTTCTTCTCCTTGTCCTTCTCGTCACCCTCCTTCGGGGCGGGCGCCGCGCCGTTCGCCGGTTTCTTCTCCCGGCGCAGCAGCTGGTCCAGCGAGTCGGGCAGCTTGTCGATGCTGTCGTTTCCATCCTGCTCGAACTGCGGGTCGGCCGACTGCAGCCAGCAGGCGGAGTGGATCATCTTGTCCTTGATGAGCGCCCTGCTCAAGACGCGGTACTCCCAGCTCGGCTCGTACGACACGTAGAGCGCCCTGAGCTTCGCCTCGACCACGCTCACCGCGACCGATTCGGAGTTATTGTCCGTCCGCGCCTCGTCGGACTTCATCTCCACCTCGACCCGGTAGATATTCTCGCCCGGTTCGGTGGGGGTGTGTTCGAAATGAATCGGCACCCGGTCGCCGCCGGACAGCAGCTTCACCGTTTCCCGTCCGACCTCCTTTACCGCGCCGGCGCTCTGCTCGTAGAGCACCACGTCCGCGGTCTCGGGAACGCCCTGGCGTCCCTCGTATCCCCAGGCGAAGACGTCCACGTCGAACTCGGCCGGATCGTTCACCAGAACGGTGTCGTTGGCGAGCAGGTTCGCGACCTTGATGTCTTTGGGGTGGCGGGGATTCCCGATGCCGACGACGTAGACGGGGAGCCCGCGTTCCTTGGCCATGTCCGCCGCGGAGCTGGGGAGATACCCGGCGTTGCTGCAGCCGTCGGAGAGCACGACGATGGCGGAGACGTCCTGGCCGCGGAACGTTCTCAGCAGCTCCGACAGCGCCGAGCCCAGCTCGGTGCGGTCCCCGCCCGCCTCGATCTCGAGCGGCTTGTTCCGTGTGTCCTCCACGCCCTGGTCCACCGCGTGGAGCTGGCCGGCGAAGGAATAGATGGAGACATCGAAATCCCTGTTTTCTTCTATACGGTCGCGCAGGTGGGTGGCCAGTGCGTTGGCGATCTCGATCCGGTCCTTTTTCGACACGTCCCTTGCGGTAAACGCCTGCCCGGCCGCTTCGGTGACCGCCTTCGCCACCGCCTCCCCGTCCGAGGAGGCGTAGTTGTCCCGGATCAGCATGCTGCTGGACCGGTCCACCAGGACGAGCACATGGCTCTTGTCCTTGGTGGTCGTCTCGAAGACGAGCGCGGGGGAGAACACCGCGGCGAACACCGCGAGCACCGCCGCCAGCCGCAGGACGACCAGCACACCCCTCGAGAAGCGAGGGAGTCTCTGCGATTCGTACCTGTACAAGAAGATGACGAGTCCGGCCAGGCCCGCCGCCGCGAGGACGGCGAGGATCGGATACGACCACCGGTCCGTGAACCGGAGGTTGTACGTGGCGCCGCCTTCGAACAGCTCGCCGTCAAGATTGAATAGCCGGTAGAGCAGGTTCATGCCGTCTTCGTCCTTCGAAACACGTAGGCCAGCACCACCTCGGCGCACGCCAGCAGCAGCGCCAGGTACAGGAGCGCCTTCGTGATCTCGGTGCCCGCCATCAGCTCGATCACCGCCTTCTTCACGTCCTGGGAACTTTCCAGGTACCGGTGCGTGAATCCCGGGAAGAGATTCTCGAGGTCCTTGTCGCTCAGTCGTTCCGGGAGCCCCTCGCCGGTGTCCACGTTGGCCGCGAACGTCAGCTCGCCCCCGTCGCCTATCGCCACCCGGTAAAATCCCCGCCGGTCCGTCCGGTCGTAGACCACGACCGTGTCCTCCTTCCTCGTCTCCGGCTGGACCGCGTAGCCCTTCCCGCCGGGGGCGGTGACGGTCACCGGGTAGCCCAGCTCGCTCTCGGACAGCACCTTGGTCCACTCCTCGCCGACCAGCACGTCGGTCTGCTGTTTCCTCAGCAGGTGACGTATCGAGTCGTGTACGAACGGGGCGTAGAGCGGGAGGATCGGGAAGTTGCTCCAGTCACGGTCGCATGCGGTGGTGACCAGGACCACGTTGCCCCGTCCGAACTTCTCCTCGATGATCGCGGGCGCGCCGTCCGTGTACCGGCAGACCACCTTCGCCGGGTTCTTTACCTTCGTGTAGGACCGTATCATCACGTCCGTCGGTTCCCCGTAATCGCCGCTCGTCATGCTGATCGTCAGCGGATGTTCCAGCGGGTCCAGTCCGACCGACCCGGCCTCCCCGGTTGAATCCTTCTCGGGCCCGAGCCTCGTGGTGAGCTCGGCCGGCAGGAAGCCCTTGCCTTCCTGGTACAGGTTCTGGTTGTAGGCGCCCGCGTCCACGTTGTTGCCGAGGAAGACGAGCAGGCCGCCGCCCTCGCGCACGAATTTCTCGATCTTCTTCGCCACCTTCTCGGGTACCATCCGGACGTTCGCGAGCACCACCACGTCGTACTCGCTGAAGCGCGCGGTGACGATCTCGCCCTCCGGAAGCACCTTCCGGTTCGCGACGGATATCCTCTCGTCCGGAGAACCTTCCTCCGGCAGGAGGGCGAACAGCAGGAAATCCGCTTCCCGTTCGAACAGGTCAAGATCCGGATCGCCGCCCTGGACCACCAGCACGTCGATCGCCTGTCGCACGACCACGGCCAGGTGCCGGTCGTCGTCCGCCGGTATGCCCGCCGGCAGTCCCTTCTCCCTGATGCGGAGGGCCACCCGGTAATTTCCGTTTCTCTGGAAGGTGTGCTTCCATTCGATCCTGATCGGTTCCCGGTCCGCCGGCATGGCGACGTCCTGCGGGTGGTCCTTGTGCACTCCGATGATTTCCCATTCCGCGGTGACGGTCATCTCCCGGCCGGAGTAGTTGACGATGGACGCGCTGAACTGAGCCGGCATCCCCTCCGCGATCAGCTCGTCCCTGGCGTCGAGCGACACTATCGCGCAGTTGTCCACGTCCTCCGCCTTCTTGTCCGGGCGGATGTTGGCGTCGATGATGGTCACCTTACCCGCCCGGGCCAGCTTCCTTACCGCCTTCTCGAGCCGTTCGGGGGCGCCCTTCGGCTTCCAGGAGCTTCCCTGCAGGTCCGTCACGATGTAGGTCATCTTGCTGCCCGCGTCGGACCCTTCCAGCAGCTCGATCGCCGCCTCCAGGCCGGCGGTAAGATTCGTGGAGCCGTCGGTCAGCTCAATCTTCCGTATCTCGGACATCGCCTTGTTGCGGTCCTCGTCCGGCTTCAGCACCGTTTCCGCGGCCGAGCCCATGGTGAGCACCGCCACCCGGTCGCCCTCGCCGAGCGCCTGCACCACGGCCAGCGCCCCGTCCTTTCCGGTGTCCATCAGCGTCTTGCCGCTCGGTCCCTTGATGCCCATGCTGTAGGAGACGTCGAGGAGAATCACCGCCAGCCCGCTCCGCTCGCCGAACAGCGCGCCGCGCCGCAGCAGCGGCCTCGCCAGGGCGAGCACGACCACGATAACGAGCGCGGTGCGGAGGATGAGCATGATGACGTGCTGGACCTGCAGCTGGGTTTTCATCTTGGCCCGGGCCCGGAGCAGGAACGTCATGGCGCCCCAGCGGATCCGCCGCATCTTCCATCTGTAGATGAGGTATATAATGAGCGGCGCGAGCGCGGCGAGCATGCCGAACAGGACGAAGTACGGGTGTCTGAAGTGTTCAGCCATCCCCTGCATCACGAATACTCCTTCGCGTTGCCCGGCAAAGGATTGCCTCTTCGCTCATTCTCGGCGCCCATAGATGGAATGGGGCGCCTCCGAGGGCGCGCTTCGACCGGCCAAGGAAGGGTCCGCTTCGCGGACCCGCCGGTCGAACCACGAACCCGCTCAGAAGCAATCCTTCGCCGGGCCGTCATCTTGTACTCCTCAGCGACAGATACGATGACAGCGCCACGTCGAGCGGCTCGGACGTCAGCACCTGGACGTAGTCGATGCCGTTCTTGCGGCAGCCGGTGCGTATCTCCTCGATGTGCGCGTTGATCTCGGCCAGGTACGCCTCGCGGAGGTCGCGCGGATCGCACGTGAACCGGTCGCTTCCTTCCAGGTCGAGAAAGACGTGGGTGCCCTCCATGTCGAAGCGGACCTCCTCCGGGTCCAGCATATGGAAGAGAACGGTGTCGTGCTTCCGGTGCCAGAAGTGGTGGAGGCCGAGCATGATCTCGGACGGGTCGTCGAACAGGTCCGATATGATGACGCCCAGCCCCCGCGACTTCATTCTTCCGGCCATCTTGTTCATCACGTCGCCGACCTTGGTGTGCGGCGCCGTCTCGGCGGTCTCCAGTGCGTGGAATACCTGGCGGAGGTGGGCCGGCGAGCTTCCCGGCTCAATCTCCCGCTGTATGTCCCGGTTGAACAGGATCAGCCCGACCGAGTCCTGCTGCTGGGTGAGCAGGTAGGCGAGCGACGCGACCAGGTAGGATCCGTACTCCAGCTTGCTGATATTGTCGCCCGAGCGGTACGTCATCGAGTCGCTGCAGTCCAGGAGGAAGTAGCTCCTCATGTTGGTGTCGGTCTCGTACTGCTTGATGAAGTAGCGCTCCGACTTTGCGTAGACCTTCCAGTCCAGGTGGCGCAGGTCGTCGCCCGGCGAGTACTCCCGGTGTTCGGCGAACTCCACGCTGATGCCGTGGAACGGCGAGCGGTGCTTGCCGAGCATGAAGCCCTCGACGATCTTGCGCGCCTTGAAGTCGAGCTTGCTGATGCGCCCGAGGACTCTCGGATCCAGGTAGTTCGTGGTCTCAGCCAAACAGCACCTCGTTGTTGGGAGCGGGCCGTCGGGGTATCCCCGAGCGGGTTCTAGGTTCGCCGAGTTGTCCGCCTTCAGGCGGACCTTTCCTCATGCCGGCGAACCTTGCCTCGGAGGCGCCCAATTCCGTAAAGGGCGCCGAGAATGAGCGAGGGGATACCTCGCGGCCCGCATCGAAAAAAGTGGTAGCTGTCCCCATTTATCGTTCCCGCTTGACATTCATCGCTGACTTAATCACCTGACTCCGTCCCTGATTCACGCAATCAGACGGTCGATAACCTTGTCCGAGTTCATCCCTTCCGCTTCGGCGTTGAAGTTCGTGATGACGCGGTGGCGCAGGACCGGATGCGCGACGCGATCCACGTCCTCCCGGTGGACCTTCACCCGTCCCTCCAGAATCGCCTTCGCCTTGCCGCCGAGCACCAGGTACTGGCAGGCCCGGGGGCCGGCGCCCCACGCGACCCACTCGTTCACGAAATCCGGCGCCTCCTTCTCGTTACAGCGCGTTTTACGCACTACGTCCATGATGTAGTTCTTCACGTCGTTGTCGACCTCCACCTTCCGCACCAGCTCCTGCAGGGTCATGATCTCCTCGCCGCTCAGGACCGGCTTGATGTCCGGGGTGTAGGTGGTCGTCGTCTTGTCGATGATCTCCATCTCCTCATTGCGGTCCGGGTATCCGACCATCGTCATGAACATGAACCGGTCCAGCTGGGCCTCCGGCAG
>CAYMFW010000057.1:0-9638 GCA_964389785.1 uncultured Planctomycetota bacterium | reverse complement strand
CGGATAGGTCCCTTCCTGCTCGATCGGGTTCTGTGTCGCCAGCACGAAGAACGGCTCCGGGAGCGCGTTCCGGTTTCCGCTGATGGTCACCTGACGCTCCTGCATCGCCTCCAGAAGGGAGGCCTGCGTCTTGGGCGGGGTACGGTTTATCTCGTCGGCCAGGATCACGTTCGCGAATATCGGCCCCTGCAGGAACTTGAAAATCCGCTCGCCGGTGGCCTTGTCCTCCTGGATGACCTCGGTGCCGGTGATGTCGGACGGCATCAGGTCGGGCGTGAACTGAATGCGCTTGAAGGAGAGCGACAGGCTCTGCGCGAGCGTGCTGATGAGGAGCGTCTTCGCCAGCCCCGGCACCCCGACGAGAAGGACGTGGCCGCGCGCGAAGATGGCGATCAGCACCTCCTCGACCACGCTCTCCATGCCGACGATGATCTTCCTGAGCTCCTGCTCGATCGTCTCCTTCGCCTTCCCGAGCCGTTCGACAGCCTCGATTTCCTCCGGCTTCAGTTTCTCTTCATCCGCCATGGTTCCTCCTCTCGTCTATATTCCGACTAGTTTCCGCAATCTTCCGCTGAGCGGGATGTCGGCCCGCAGCGCAGCCTTCGTTTCTTCTATCAGATGCGCCACCACGTCGTCGGGGGTCGTTCCCTCCGCTCCCGCGTGGAAGCTGAGAATGATCCTGTGCCTGAGGACCGGCACCGCTATTCGTTCCACGTCCGCCTCGGACGCCAGCGGCCGTCCCTCGACCGCCGCGAGCGCCTTGGCGCCGAGGATCAGGTTCTGACTCGCTCTCGGCCCGGCTCCCCAGGAGAGGCGGGTCTGTACGAACTCGGAGGCGGAAGCACTCTCCGGCCGTGACCGCTCCACGAGTCCGAGCGCGAATTCCTTTACGTGGGGCGCCACCGGGATCCTTCGGATGCCCTGCTGGAAGCGGAGGATGTCCTCCTTCTGCAGGACCCGTTCCACCTCGGCATGGTACAGCCCGGTGGTGCGGTCTATGATCTCGGATTCCTCCCCGCGGTCCGGGTACCGCATCGCGACCTTGAACATGAAGCGGTCCAGCTGGGGCGAGCCCTCCGGCAGGCCGTACACCCCCTCGTGGTCCACGATGTTGAACGTCGCCATCACGATAAAGGGCTCCTCGAGCCTGAAGCACTCGTTGCCCGCGGTCACCTGGTGCTCCTCCATCGCTTCCACGAGCGCGGCCTGCGTCTTGGGAGGGGTGCGGTTGATCTCGTCCGCCAGGATGATGTTCGCGAATATCGGTCCCTTCAGGAAGCGGAAGTCCCGCGTGCCGGAGGCCTTGTCCTCCTGGATGATCTCGCTGCCGGTTACGTCCGACGGCAGCATGTCCGGGGTGAACTGTATCCGCCCGAAGGTGAGATCCGTCGCCGTCGCCAGGGCGGAGACGAGACTGGTGCGCGCCAGCCCCGGCACGCCGGTGAGCAGCGTGTGTCCGCCCGCGAGAAGGGAGAGGATCATCAGTTCGATGGTGTCGTCCTGGCCGACGATCACCCTGGCCATCTGCTGCTTGATTCCGCGGACGGCCTCGCTGAGTTCGTCCAGCATTCCCTGTGTCGCTTCGTGCGACGTGTCGTAGCGGGTTTCTTCTGGCATGGGTCCTCTCATTTCAGGACCACCGGAACGTATGCATGCGGCCGATTCGATTCCACGTCGTCGGGCCCCAAACCGAGCCATCGTATTATAACAGCTTCGTCCTGGTCCCGCACGTTTAACAGCATGCGGAAGCGAAAATCCTTCTTTGGCTTCAGGGGCACGAATTCGGCCGGTTCCTGGGGGGTCTTGCCCCTTCGCTTCCTGGGCACCTGTGGCGGCTCCTGCAGAAGACCGGTGCAGGTCCAGGGGATAGCGGCTTCGTAGACGATGCGGTCCGTTCCGCCGGCGGTTTTCGACGTCTTTACGGCGATCCGGGCCTGGTCGAACACGCGCCGGTATCTGTCTATCAGGCCTCGAAGCTCCCGGGCGGTGGGCCCGATCAGCATCTTCTGTATCGCTTTCGCCTCCTCACCCGGCGCGGCTTCTTTTCCGTTCTCCTTCTTCACGTCGTCGCCGGCGGCCATCTCCTGGAGGGGCTTGCGCGCCTGGCTGGGCGGTGCCACGAGGTACGCGGACGTGATGCGTACCTTCCCGTCGTCGTCGCGGGCGAAGCCGAACCGGAGCATGTCCTGGTGGGTCGCCATTCTCGACCAGCGTCCGCTGCCTATCCTCTGCGTCGTGAGCAGGAGATCGTCCTCCACGTCGGCGGCGATATAGAGGTGGTCGTCATCCCACCCGAGATACAGCTTCACGGCGCAGTCATTCGGGGCGTGATAGGAGGTGAAGCCCTTGACGTCCGGGGCGTGGTCGAAGTACGTCGGCTTGTCCATCGTGACGGTCGGCTCCTTCCAGTCGCCGGTTTCGCCGTCGATTGTCGGAGGAGCGGCGAGGCGTGGTACCGGGAGCGGCTCCAGGTGCTTCGTCATCTCCTCCCGGTACGCCCTCCGGGCCCGGAACAGCGGGCCGTAGTCCTCCTCCGTGCGTACGTATCGAAAGGCGTCGTTCAGGAGCGCGATGCCCACCTTCCAGTCGCCGAGTCCTTTCCTGAACTCGGCGGCCTGGACCGCGAGCCGGCAGTAGAGGCCTCCTTTGGCCGGGTTGTCCCGGAGCTCGGCGAGCTGTTTCTCGAGAAACGCCAGCTCCTTTTTCGTTTCCCCGTCGTCCCTGCGGCCGTACGAGAACAGGCCGGTCTGGGAACTTACGAGTATGCTGTCCTCCAATTCCAGGAGCTCGAAGCCCCGGTAGTCCCCGTGCTCCTCCGACTTGCCGGCGTCCATCGAGCGGACCTCCCCCTTGCCGGTCGTGCGGTCCACGAAGTGGATGAAGACGGTCTTCGCGAAGCCGGCCGGTTTGGCCGTGACGATGACGAGGTGGGTGTCCAGTATCCTTCCCTCGAAGGCCGCGTATCCCAGGTGGCTTCCGCTGTAGCACGGGAACGTGTAGGAGAGGATCTTCCTGTTCGCCTTCATGTCGAAGAGGCCGGCCTCGGCGGAGCCGCCGCTCACCGCCCAGGAGCCCAGGACGAGATTGTCCTTCGCGTCGAGCACCATGCCCCCGGCCGGAACGTCTCTCTGCGCCGCCGGCGGGAAATTCATGGTGAACATCTCGCTGCCCGTCTCCGGATCGATCAGCTTCGCCACGGCGACGTGATGGCCGTATCCCCGGCGGGGAGTGACGGAGAAGTACGGGCCCCGGTTCATGACGCGTCCCGGCTCGATATTCCGTCCCCGGGAGTCCTTCGCGTACGCGATGGTAGCGGTCCAGAGCTTCCTTCCGCTGCGGATGTCGTAGCCGTGAAGGGATCCCTTGGAGACGATGGCCGCCACGTGTCCCTGCCGGGCGATGAACGGCCCGCTTCCGTAGCCCCGGTCGTGAAGCTCGGCCACGTCGGCCTCCGCGATGAGCGCGCCTCCGAGCAGGTCGAACACGTACATCTTGCTCGGCGCCCGGGTGAAGAGCGCCGCGTATCCGTCGTGGACGTACGGTCCGGCGTACGCGTACCCCGCCACCGGGTGGCTCCATATCGGGGAGCCGGTTTCGGAATCGAGTCCGACCATCTCGTTGTCCAGGCCGACGGCCACCGCCTTCCCGGCGGCCATCACCCACATGACGACGGCCGTGGGGGAGTACTTCCATACGACGCGGCCGGTGTCCGGGTCGATGCCGAACGCGTCGGCCTGTGTTCCCGCCACGATGAGGTCCTTCGCCAGCGACACACCGGTAATCGTGGCCGGCTGGAGCTTGGGCGAGAGCAGCGGCGTCTGCCAGACCACCTTCCTGCGGCCGATGTCTATGCACTGAAGGTTGCAGTTCCGGTTGTCCCCGCGGATCCTGAGTCCCATCAGGAGCCGCAGCGATTCCTTTCCATCGTGCATGGCGCGGTGCAGGAAGAACGCGTTGGAGACGTGGTCCTGGTCCTCCTTGGGCATCGTCCAACGGAGCAGGACGGGCGCGGCGAGCTTCGCTTCGTATCCGGTTTCGTCGGCCCAGGCGCACTCTATGAAGCGGGGAGCCGTCTTCGCCGCGTTCGGGCTGGCGGGCATCATGGTGAGGAGCTCGCCGGCGTATCGTGTGGCCGCCCGCTGGCTCTTCGTGATATCCAGCAGCTTCTCGAGCGCGGCGGCGGCGGGGCTGGAATTGGCGAACCGGGACGCGATGTCCGCCAGGGCCCGGTCCGTGCCTTCCGCGGAGAGCGCGGCGGCTTCCTTCTCCAGGTCCGCGAAGGCCTCGCCGTTCGTCTTTTTCTTCAGTGCCTCGATTCTCTCGAACACGAGCCGTCTCATGTTCCTCTTCATGCCGGGGCCGTCTTGCGTGACGGCCTGGACCCCGGAGGAGAGGATGTCGAAGTAGACCTTCGCGGCCTCCTTCATGGCGCCGGCCTTCTCGTGGGCCTCGGCCAGGCCGAGCCGGGCGGCCGCGACCTGCAGGTCGGACCGGGCGGCGGCGAGCGCCTTCTCCCACGCCGCGGTCGTGGCGGCCTTCTTCGCGAGGGCTTCCGACATTTCGAACAGCCGCTCGGCCGCGAAGGACCTCACCGGCTTCCCGCCGTACACGGCCACCGGTGAAGCTTCTTCGGAGAGCTGCCGGTATGTTGTCATCGCCTCGGCGGTCTTCCCCGTCGCGGTGAGGACCTCGGCCTGGACGAAGCGGGCCTGTTCGGTGCCGGCCCGGCGCGCGGCACCGAGCACCGCCTCCGGGTCGTAGTACATATTCATATGGGTGTTGGAGACGGTCACCGCCGTCGGGCCGTACTCCGTCCGGAGCGCGATCAGATTGCCCGCCTGTTCCGGGGCGCCGAGAGGAACCGAGCGGTCGCGGTTCACGCTTCCGTCCTTCAGCGTGACGCAGACGATCGCCTTCTCCGTCGGCACGTAGAGGCACGTTTCCGACATCGCGCCGCGTCCGACGACGAGCGCGCCGGGATCGCGTTCCCATTTCACCTTGCCCGACGTCCGGTCGCGCGCGACCAGCTTCCGTGCCTCGGTCAGGTACAGGTGGTTTCTGTCCGCGCCGAGGAACTGGCGCGCGTCGCCGCGCGGGATGGTGAGGACGGTCTTTCCGGTGGCCGTGTCGAGCGCGTACAGATCGTACGCGTCCGTCGGCGCGGCATACAGGATTCCGGCGTGGACGACCGGGAGGGACGGGAGCCAGCAGGGATAATTCCGGCTGTGTTTCAGACCCTCGTCGATCGCGTTCGGTTTCTGGTTGTACCGCTTGAGCCACAGGATGTCGCCGCTGGACGCGTCCACCGCGCCGATCACGCCGCAGTTGGCCTGCACGTAGATCGCGCCGCCGTACTCGACCGGCACCGATCCCTCGCAGTGCCTGCCCCGTATCTTGGTCTGGTTCGGCACGACCGCCAGCTTGGTCTCCCAGATGATCCGTCCGGTCCGCGGGTCCATGCAGACGAGCGTCGGATGGTTGCCTCCCCACGGCCGCCAGATCTTCTTCTCCTCGCGGAACTGGTAGAGGTACGCCCTGTTTCCCACGAATATCGGGGGCGCGTGACTGTTCGGCGTGACCCGGTAGCTCATCGAGATGTCCGGCTCGACGTAGCGCCATTCAATCGTGCCCGTCGCCGCGTCGAACGCGTAGAGGCGCCTGCCCAGCTCCCTCATCTGATCCGCGCCCCGGCGGGTCCAGTTCGCGAAGATGCCGTACACTATGGAGCCGGAGACCGCCGCGCCCGTGTCCCTTCCCATGCTGGGCCATCGGGCGCCCGTCTTCCAGCGCTCCGCGCCGCCCAGCGCCCAGACGGCGCAGGTGTGGCTGTTGGTCACCGTGTACACCGTGTCGGCCGTCGCGACCGGGTGGAACTGCTGGTGGGATTCCGGGTTGGTCGTCTTGTTGTACGGATCGGGAAGCGGATAGCTCCAGATCCTGCGCATCTTGACCGACAGGTCCGGTATCCGGGCGTTGTTTCCGGCGTTGCCTCCCTGCACCGGCCAGCTGCTTCCGGTTCCCAGTTCCGAAACGCGGAACGGGCTGAGCTTGTCGAACTCGCTTTTCACGAAGTCGAAGGCCTTCCAGGCCCTTCCCGCCGCGCGGAACTCCGCGTCCTTCGCCGCCGGCTTCTTCAGATGCTCCGACAGCTCGTCGGTTCTCCCGGTCCGCTTCAGGCAGATGGCCCGGCGGACCCATATGTCCGCCTTGTTCACGTCGGGTGCCGGGTGCCGGTCTATCCGGTCAAGGTAGCCGAGGGCGGCGCCGTACCGCCCCTTCTCCAGGTAATGGTTGGCCAGCTCGTAACAGGCGTCGTCGCCGGACGAGGTGGCGAAGTACGTCTTGACTATTCCGCGCAGCTCCACCGGGTCCGCCTCGGACTTCGCCGCGAGGAAGTTTCTCTCCGCCTCGGAATTGAACCTGGCGTTGTACGCCTCGAGCCCGTCCGGCGGGAACTCGAGTATCCGGTCCCGGCAGTAGTCGCTCGCCATCACGTACGCGTCGCCGCCCACGCCGTGGACGGCGTCCGGGTAGCGCTTGAGCACCATGGAGTACATCTGGATGACGTCGTTCCAGGTCTTGTCCTTGGTATCGCCTGACGTTATCTGTGCGGTGAGCTTCTCGGCCTGGGAGATGAGGACGTCGGCCGCCTCGCTGGTGTTCACCCGCGCCAAGCTGTGGGTGGGGAGGACGGGGTCGTCCGGCTTGTCGGCGGCGAGGGAAACAGAGGCAAGGATGAGTGCGGAGAAGATCGCGAGGATTCTCATGGAATCACCACTCCAGGTCGATTTCGATTTCGCCGTCCTTCCTTCTTGTCTTCTTCGCGCCGGTGCGCATGCCGGCGACGTCGGCCAGGCGGCGGGTGAAGCGGACCGGTCCGAGGCCGGTCCGCGCGAGAGTCGAGGCGCTCTTCGCGAGGGGGGAGAGGGACAATCGGTAAGCCGCCAGCGCCTCCTCCGTGAGGGCCTTGTCATCGGCGTGCTCGTGCGTGAACGCGATGAGTCCGAGGTGCTCCGGGAAGACGCTCTTCCGGGCCGATGCTATCTTCGCCGTCGTGAGGAGCGCGTTTTTCAGCGCGGTGTCGTCCGTCAGGTCGTACAGCTCTTCGTAGACGTCGGCGAGCGGGGCGACGTCCGGCGAGCCTTCCTCGGCCGCCTTGGCGAGGATGCCGGCCTTGTCCTTTGCCGTCTTCAGCGCCGCGTTCAGGTACTCGTTCTCGCCGCCGGCGGAGGACCCGCACACCAGGGCGGCGATCGCGGCGGCGAGGTCCGCCGGTGTCGACGCGCCTGCGCACTCGCGGAGGGCCAGGTCGGCCCTCAGCATCACGGCCGCACCGCTCTCCGGGTCGCCTGTCAGGCAGTATCGGTCGAATATGCCCCTCGTCGTCGCGCAGTCGGCGAGGGAACGGACGGGCGACCGCTGGGCCTTCCGGGCGGCCAGAAGGGCGGTGTCGAGGTACTTCCGGCAGCCGGTGCGGGCGAACTGGAGGACCAGGACGTGCGCCAGGTCGTACCCGTTCGTTCCGGAGAAGCGCCCATAGTCGAGCGCGCCGTAGGAGGCCGTCTTTCTCGCGGCCTCGAATGACTTCCGGAAGCGGCGGTCGAAGGCGCGGACGTCCAGCCAGTTCTTCTCTTCGTAGTATCCGCTGTCCGCGGGCGCGAGCACCCCGAAGCACGAAGTGTCGAGACAGTACCAGGAGCGGTCGGTGACGGTGCGGAGCGGCTGCTTGAACGTCGCCCAGTCGGCTTGCATTCTCGACTTGAACCCTGAGAACGAGAACGCGAGCGTCCAGTCCAGCTTCGCGCCGGGCGGCAGACCGGTGCCGGGGGCATTTCCGGGTGCGGACAGGCAGCGGACCGCGGCGCCGAACGCGGGGCCGACCTGGAGCGCCGCCGGGTGTCTCTGCCAGAGCTCCCTCATGCCGGCGGTGATGCAGTAGTCCGTCGGCAGCATCTTGCCCCGCGCGGAGGTGAAGATTCGCGCGTAGCCGAGGTCAGCGTCGCTTCCCCAGAGCGGCACTCCCTTCAGCGGACCGTGCTTCGCATACTCCACCGCCGGGCCGGCAACCGAAAACATGTGCGGATCGGTCACCTCGAGGGAGATCGTCTTCGACTCTGACCCCTTGGGGACGGCCCCGGCGACCTCGCCGGCGCTGGTGCCGAACCGGAAGTCGTACGTCATGTTCTCCGTCGCCCTGCGGGTGACGCCCGCCGTGACGCGGCTGAGATCCGCGGGCGCGTCGCCGGTATTCTCGATCGTGCAGGCCAGAAGAACCTGGTTGCTGTTCTCGAACACGGTGATCCGGAGGAGGAAGCGGAGGGGGGAGGCGCCCTGCTCGTCCGAGAGCTTCCCCTCGGCCTTGACGACGGCGTGCGTCATCGCCCTGTTCTCGAGGGATACCTTGATGTTCTCATCGTTCGCGGCCGAGAACGTTCTGCCGTCCGCGCCAACGGCGCGGAAATACCCGCCCCGGTCCACGACCAGGCTGTCCTCGTTGTACTGGAGCTGGCCGGTATCGTCCACCCAGACCCGGTCGAACAGGTTGAATCCCTTCTTCCGAATCGCCAGCTTGACGGCGCCGGAATCCAGCGTAACGGCGTCGTCGTCCTCCCGGACGTCGAGCGCGGAGTAGAACTTTCTGTCCGGCCGCTTGGGGTGGCGCCGGGTCCCCTCCCGGAGGAAGAACTCCTCGATGGTGGGGTAGGTCATGTCCGCCTGGAACTCGGCGAGGACCCACCGGATGGTGCCGTCGGGCCAGTAGGCGAGCGGAAGGAACCGGCCCTTGCACTGGTTTCTCATCGGATTCAGGATGAAGAGCTCTCTGGTGTTCTTGAGGATGCCCCGGGGGAACGGGACGCCGGCGACGACGCGCTCCTGGAACCGCTCGCTTCCGAACTCCTCGGATACGGTAAGACGGACGTTGAAGCGGCCCAGCGTGCCGCTGTTGATCATGCCGGTTTCCGACGGGTCGGCGGCGTGTACGAGAGGGGGCCACGGGCACGAAGCGAGCGCCGTGATGAAGGCCAAATACATTGTTACAGACGTGTTTCGCATATACATGCTTACTGGACTGAGTATACCGGTCTGCTTGGAAATAGTATACGGTGGAAAGAGGGCGCCGTCAAGGGGCGGGATCGGTGTCCACCACGTTGATGCCGGCGTCGAGTGCGCGGCGCGGTTCGAAGATGCGGTCCATATTCCGTCCCTGGTTCTCAGTAGCGGTAGTCGGCGGGCTTGAACGGGCCCTCGACCGGGAAGCCGAGGTAGTCGGCCTGCTCCTTGGTCATCTTCGTCAGCTTGGCGCCGACGTGCTCCAGGTGCAGGCGGGCGACCTCCTCGTCCAGCTTCTTCGACAGGGTGTAGACCCCGACCTCGTAGTCGTTCCGGGCCATGTCTATCTGCGCCAGAGTCTGGTTCGTGAACGAGTTGCTCATCACGAAGCTGGGGTGGCCGGTGGCGCAGCCCAGATTGACCAGCCGGCCCTCCGCGAGCATGAATATGGCGTGGCCGTCGGGGAAGACCCACTTGTCCACCTGCGGCTTGATGTTGACCTTCTCGATGCCGTCCACCGTCTCGAGCGCGTTCACCTCGATCTCGTTGTCGAAGTGGCCGATGTTGCAGACGATCGCCTTGTCCTT
>CAYMFW010000056.1:0-25982 GCA_964389785.1 uncultured Planctomycetota bacterium | reverse complement strand
ATCTGCGCATCCGGTTCCTCACTGCCCAGCCAGTTGTGTACGCCGTGCTGGGACGGCGTCAGACCGGTGAGGCACGTGGCCCGGTTCGGGGAGCACACCGGGTTGGAGCAGAAGGCGTTGTTGAAGCGGATGCCGTCGCGGGCTAAGCGGTCGACGTTCGGGGTGAGGATCTCCCCGTTTCCGTAGCAGCCGAGCGTCCACGGGCTCTGGTTGTCGGATATGATGAATACGATGTTGGGTTTCATAGCGGCGATTCTACGCCCCTGAGCAGCTAATTCAAGGCCTGACCTCATTATGGGTTCTTGAGTTTCCGGGTCCCCAGGGTGTAGGATTCAGGCGTGAATCGACCGGAACCTGCAGGGGTGATCCCATACTCAGGAGGAGATGTAATGAGAAGTATCGTTCTGTGCATGGTTGTCGTGCTGGTGCTGGTGAGCGTGAGCGGGATCTGCGTCGCCGAGGTTGACAAGAAGGGCGCGGCGCCCGGCAAGTGGACTATGGATTTCGACGCCGCCAGGAAAGTGGCGAGCGCGAAGAAGCTGCCCATCCTGCTGAACTTCTCCGGCTCCGACTGGTGCGGCTGGTGCAAGCTGATGGAGGAGAACGTGTTCTCCAAGAAGGAGTGGAAGGACTACGCCAAGGACAACATGCTGATGGTCGTTCTCGATTTCCCCAGGGACAAGACCATCGTCCCGGCGAATTACGCCAGGAGAAACGATGAGTTCAAGAACAGGTACAAGGTGGAGGGTTTTCCGACCTTCATCCTGCTGGATGACGACGCGGAAACGGTGCTGGGCAGACTGAGCGCGGGTCGGGACAAGACACCCGAGAGCTTCAAGGGGGAGGTGGCGCCGCTCGTCCGCTACCGGGCCGCCGAGACGGCGAAGTACGCGAAGACCCTGAAGCCGAAGCAGAAAGCCGAATATCTCAAGATCGTCGGCCAGATGACGGAGTGCAGAACGGGTATCAAGGACCAGAAAAAACAGGCCGCCGCCGCCGAGAAGAAGATCGAGGAGCTCGAGGAGAAGCTGGTGAAGATCGAGGAATCCGCCACGGAGTTCCGCGTCGCCCGGATGGGGGCCGATGAGCTGAAGAAGTACAAGAAGCTCACGACGGAGCTGAAGGCGGCCGAGAAGGAGCTTGCCGACTGGATCGGCTCGGGGCCCCAGCGCACCCCGGAAAACACGCTGAAGTTTCAGGCCATGAGCGCGAAGATCGAGGAACTCAAGGGCAAGGCAGGCAAGTACTGAGTAAAGCGATACGCTACAGGCGCAAGAAAAAGAGGATTGGCAGGTATCGGGACCTGCCCAATGGCATCCTCTATACGCGCTATGGGTTAGCGTGTGTAGGGATGAATCGCATTGAGTATTGCTGGTCGTAACGCTCTCGGAGGAAGACAGGAGGAAAGCCGTATGCTCAAAAAGGACACGTACGGTTTGATGCGGCAGGGGATGGAAACCGGGCCCATGAAGCCCAGGCGCCATCCCTTGACCCTACAGTTCACGCACGGTTTGGTCGGCGAGTTGAACGTGGATCGCAAGCGCTGCGCTGCGTTTAGTTTAGTCGAACTGCTGGTCGTCGTCGCGATCATCGGTCTGCTTTCCGCCCTGCTCCTTCCGGGGCTCGCCCGGGCGCGGGAGTACGCCTACTTCAGCGTGTGCAAGAGCAACCAGAGACAGGTCGGGATCGGTCTCTTGATCTACGCGGAGGACAACAAGGGAAGCATGCGCATCGTTCCCACAAAGTGCGTGCCCGCCCCTCCCAACGAGAACGGTTCCCCGGGCCGGAAGATCGGCTACTTCAGCGAGAGCACCAACGGCTGGCTGCGCGGGTACTCGGGCGGCACCGAGGACGGCAGGCATATCATCGACAAGCTGTACATGGACGGCGGAAATCCCCCGGACAACAGCCCCGGCTCCTTCGTGGGGCGGGACTGGACCGACGTGGGGAACAAGACGGGCTGGGTGGGGAGGCCCCGGCAGAAGGGACGGTATCTCACGATAGAGATCCTCTGGGACCCGATACAGAAGGTGAGAAACTGGGGCATGTGGGGACGAACGGATTTCCCGGGGGGCTATGCCGGCACCGAGGAGGGGCGGGATGCGTTGTCGAGGGGATCTACGTCCCTCGCTCGCGGCATCACAGGATACGCTCTGTTCATCCACACCGTGAACTGCACCGCCTACCTCGCTGACAGCTCCAAGAAGGGACATCTCCTCCCCGGCTTCGGAGGAGGGTCGTCCGTCTACCACTCCGAGGGGCCGAACCACCGGCTGGACACGAAGAACAGGTCGACCAGCGTCTCCGCACAGCCGAGCGTATGGCTCGGCGCGTGCCAGCTGCCGAACGGCTCGGCCCCGGTGCGTACGTTCACGTCGCACTTCGGCGTTAAGACCGTAGTCGGCGGGAAATTCCGATTCAACGTGGTCCACCTCGACGGGCACGTGGACGATTCGCATTGGAAGGAGCTTCCGATCTATACCGACTCCTGGCTTCTCTATATGAATGACGGGGGCGGATGGAATACGAAGCGGCGTCCGTACGGCTGGTGGCTGAAGAGCAATAACAGCATCGGCTACAAGGACCTCCCCGAGTTCGAGGGGGCCTTCGACCAGAACATGAAGGAATACCGCCGGGTGGGGCGCTAGCCGTCACTAGTCCAGGTGAACGTCGGTCCGGAACCATTTCCGGAATTGTATATCCCGGGGTCCGAGCTGGACGTGAGCGGTCCCCAGTCCCTTACCTTGCATATGGGGTCCCAGAGGATCTCGATCGGCGTATACCGGCCGGGCATCCGCGGCCGGGCGAGATAGGAACCGACGAATCCGGAATAGTCGCCGCCGTAGATCTCGACGGGCTCCCACGCCGATCTCGAGCCGGAGGTGGTACCGGTGGGCCTGTCCCCATCAATTACTGCATCTTGATTCCCGCCGTCTCTTCCGCGTGGCAGTCGAGCTTCAGCACCACCAGCCGCTCTCCCCAGTCGTCGAACGCCAGGTAGTTGTCGGTGCCCGAAATGAACCGCGGCATGGTCAGGGGGATGTCCTCCGCCCCGGGTTTCACCTTCAGCGCGTCGTCCAGGTTGCCGTAGCGGCCCAGGTGCATGATGAGGTTGCCGTTTGTATCGACGATCCCGATCGAATGCCGGTACCCTTCCGGAATATACACCCTCTTGAACCAGTCCAGGTGGAGACGCGTGGACGGGCAGGAACAGCCGGCCGGGACCGCCGGCGAGAGCCCGGCGTACATCCACTCCGCGCCGTCGACCCAGTGCTCGCCGTTTCCCATCTCGGGGTGACCGAAGGGGCCGAACCGGACCACGTCCGTCGGTCTGTCCGGGAGGGGCTCCATCGGAACGGTCGCATTCTTCAGGAACCACCGGACGTTCTTGGGCTTCGTCTTGAACACGGTGTACGTGATCGGCGAGCGGTTGACCTTTTCGATCGGCTCGCCGGAGCCGTAGTTGCCGCCCTTCCCGGAGAGAAACGGCTTGCCGTCGATGAGCCGCGCGCCGTCGTTGGCGAAATACAGATAGCCGTCTTCGTCGATCTGAAGGCCGAGGAGCAGCTTCCTGAGGATCACCGCCGCCTCCTGCTTCAGCTCGCCGCTGGAGTGGTATGTCCACACCGTTCCTCCCGCCAGCGGGATGCCGGGACGCCGCGGCACGTAGTACACCTGCTCGCCGAGCTTCTGCTTTCTCTCCACGTACTGGCGGAACTCCGCGTACGGATTGCGGCCGTCGTAGGCGACCACGGGCTCGATGCCCCGGGCGACCTTCGCGAAGCGTCCGTCGAGCGAGACCTTCACCCCCTCATCTTCCATCTTGGGGATGTAGTAGATGTTGCTTTCCACGGCCACGTCGCCGCGCATGTTCACGCCGAAGCCGTCCTGGAAGAACTTGGCGCCCGGCTGGTCCTTCACCGGGAGCCCTCCTTCCCACCGGCCCTTGTGGGGCGCCGAGACCTCCACGCCGTAGTCGTACGGCACTTCTTTGTACTGAAGCGTGTCGTTGTACACGCGACCGAGATGATCCCGGAAGGGAGCCGCCTGCGAGGGGTCCTGCCGCACCACGCCCGGCATGTAGAAGCCGGGGTCGAGATGAACGTGCATGTATCCCTTCTTGTCGAAGGCGATGTCGTTCGGACACGGCATCTTGACTCTCGAGAGCTTCCGGCCGGTCGCCAGGTCGAACAGCCAGGCGTCCTTCCGGAATGCCTGGTAGTACAGCTGCTCGCGCACCGGATCGCAGTTCACGTGGTCGAACACGTGCGCGCTCCATTCGCCGATGTAGTTTTCGCCCGATTCCTTCTTCGCTTCCTCGTCGAAATCCATGATCGTTTTGAATTCCGCGCCGCTGTCTTCGATGACCACCACGTTGTCCATGTTCACGTTTTTGCTCCACTGGTGGAGTTCCCGGACGCAGCCGCTGATCCAGATGCGCGGCCGGGGCGCCCACGAATCCAGCGCCATCACGGATGCGTTCACGAAATCCAGCGCGGCCTGCGGGGCCGGCGCGTCGAACGGCCCGAATCTCGTCAGCCGTCCCGCGGCCTTGCCCTTGATGCTCGCCGTGTGCAGCGCGTAGATCGCCCCGGTCTTCCGGTGCACCTGCACCAGGCTGATTCCCGGCGCCGGGATCGTCTTGAGGTACTTCCCGTCGGGCGAGAATACCTGAATGCGATTGTTGTGCCGGTCCGCCACGTAGAGGCGGCCCGCGGTGTCGCAATCGATCCCTATGGGGTTGTTGAAGCTTTCGTTGTCGCTGCCGGGGATGGATCGGCCGTTCTTGGGGTCGAACTTCCCGACGAACGGCCGGGCTTCTTCGTCTCCATCCGCGGAGAACCGGAACACGGCATGCTCGAGCTTCCCGCCGAACACGCCGCCGATGGCGACGCCGGCGAGATAGATCCATTTCCCGTCCGGGGAGGCGGCCAGGTATCGCTTCGAGTGGATGATGAGATCCGACAGGAGTCGTCCGGCCAGTCCCTTCACGTCGGTCGATCCGTCGGTGAAGACGTAGAACGATCGCGCGGTGTACTTGGGGCCCGGGGCCACCCGGGTGCTGCAGAAGACGATCTTCCTGTTCACGATCGCCGCCTGCAGTGCCGAGTCTTTGTCGAACACGCCCGAGCTCAGGCCGGCGATCGGCATGCCGTAGCCGCCCAGGTCTTCCACCAGCTGGGCCGCGTGATGCGCCTTCTTTCCGGGTTCGTACTCGATATATGTTCGGCCCCCCAGCTTCGATTCCGGCAGGCCCGATGGCGGGGGCAGGAGCGACTGAACGTAGTTGCCGTCGTGGTCGAACTTCCGGATGCGCCCGGAGGTGTTCTTGCTGAACACGTACACCCCGTCTTCGTCCGCGGCAAATCCGAGGATGGTTCCCGGCTGACTCTTCGGGCTGGTGGTCCCGAGAAGTCTGTCGAACACCGGCTTCAGGCCGAGCCGCACCCGCACCTTCAGCTTCCCGGGCTCCTTCACGTAGACGTCAAGATCGTCCTTGCCGTTCCAGTGGAGCTTCTGCTCCAGGGAGTCCTTCTGGAAGGGAGCGGGGGCGTTCTTTCCGAGGACGCCGGAGCCCAGGTGGCGCACGACCACGCCCTTTTCATCTATCATGCCGGCAGTGACGTCACAGTAGCCCTTCACGGCGAACGTGATCTCGTATTTGTCCTTGGCGACGAGCTGGACGGAGGGCTTCTTCGCGAATTCGAAGACGTTCTCCCGTTCGGTGCATTGCCTGTCGTAGGGCTTGGGGAAGTCCTCGGCCAGGGCGGCGGCGGCAAGCGCGAGGACGGCAAGGCATATCGGCAGTGAGCGTTTCATCGTTCTTCTCCCCCAGAGACATGGATACGGATTGGGCCTCTCTACCAGGTACTCCGCAGAACCGGGCCTGAGGTTAACACAGGAGATGCTCGCCGCGAAATCGGCGTGATGCAGGGGTGCGGTAGCCTGTGTGAATATAAGGGGTTAGGTCCGGCCCCTTGACGCCGCCGCTTATTGATGGGATAAAGACGGCAGCATGAGCAGTTCGCCCGGTGATTCCAGAAAGGTCGTGATCGCAGGCGCCGGAGACGTCGGCGCCTCGTTCGCCTACGCGCTTTCGATGGAAGGCTGCGCCGAGGAGATCGTGCTTGTCGACGTCCGGAGGGAGCAGGCCCAGGGACAGGCGATGGACCTGGCGGACGGTCTTCCGTTTCTGCCGCCGGTGCGCATCCATGCCGGGGATAAATCCGATTACGCCGACGCGGCCGTTGTGGTGATCACGGCGGGGACGCGGCAGAAGCCGGATGAATCCAGGCTGGACCTGACGAAACGAAACGCGGCCATCATGAAAAGCATCGTGGGTGACGTGACCGCGCGGGGGTGTGAGGCGGTGCTCGTGATCGTGTCGAACCCCGTCGACGTGCTCACGCGGATAGCACTGGAATGCTCGGGGCTGCCGAAGAACCGGGTGATGGGTGCGGGCACGGTGCTGGACAGCGCCCGGTTCAGGTACCTGCTGAGCCGCCACTGCGGGGTCGACGCGCGGAACGTGCACGCGTACGTGCTGGGAGAGCACGGAGACAGCGAGGTCGCGGCCTGGTCGATGACGCACATCGGCGGCACGGCGATAGACACGTACTGCGCGGCCTGCGCACGCTGCGCGGACGGCGCCGCGGCCCGCGAAAAGATCGTCCGGGACGTCCGGGAATCCGCCTACCACATCATCGATTACAAGGGTTCCACCTGCTACGCGGTGGGGCTGGCCCTGGTGCGCATCGTCGCCGCGATACTCCGGAACGAACACAGCGTTCTGACGGTATCGAGCCTGCTGGAAGGGGAGTACGGCATCCACGACGTCTGTCTCAGCGTGCCGTGCGTGCTGGGGGAAACCGGCGTTGAGCGGATCGTTCCCGGAAAGCTCTTCCCCGACGAGATGGAAGGCCTGAGACGCTCTGCCGAAGTGATCAGGTCTGAACAAAAGGAACACCGTTACCCGGCCAGATGATCATGAATACACACGTTGTTGTCCTGGGGGCCTCCGACAAACCGGACAGGTACTCGTACAAAGCGGTGGAGCTGCTTCGGGAGAAGGGGTACGACCCGATTCCCGTGCATCCGCGCGGCAGGGCGGTGAGCGGTATTCCGGCCCGCAGGTCCCTGGCCGAGGTGACCGAGGACGTGGACACGGTGACGCTGTACGTGAACGCGTCGGTGTCGGCGCAGATGGCGGAGGAGATAGTGAATATGCGTCCCCGCCGGATTATCTTCAATCCCGGCGCCGAAAACGAGGAACTCGCGGTCCGGTGCAGGGAGTCCGGGATAGAGACGATGAACGCATGCACCCTGGTGCTTCTGAAGACCGCCCAGTTCTGACCAATCGCTTCCCGCCGCAATAACCCCGAATCCCGGTACGGCCGGCTGTCCGGACCGGTACGATAGCAGTATGGGAATCCCGGACTATAGAGGGGCTCTGCGGTGGTGTTGTGCGAGTGAGGGAAAAATCGAGCTTCCTGCTGGTCGTTAAGGTTCATCCGGGATGGAACTTCCGCTCGCATTCAACGAAAGTCTATACTTTTGGACATAATTACCCATTGTGCCGCGTTTATTCCGGGATATACTGAACAAAAGGAACACCGTTATTCACGCAGTATTCCAGTTCTCGGAGGGCGTAAAATGAGAACGTTATTTCCGGCATGTCTGATCGTGTGTGTGCTCGGGGCTGTCGCGGCGGCGGAACAGGACCCGTGGAAGCCGTACTCGCCGCCGTGCGTGGAACGCGAGAACGTGTTCGCGTTCACGGAGAAGCCGACCGTGAAGCTGGTCGCGAAGGACAAGTACGAGATCACGTTCGCGGTGAAGGGGAACTGCGACGTGACCGTGGGTATCGTAGATGAAAAAGGCGTGGTGGTCAGACACCTGGCCTCGGGCGTGCTGGGCCCGAACGCGCCCGAGCCGTTTCAGAAGAACTCGCTGAAGCAGACCATCTTCTGGACCGGCAAGGACGATCTCGACGGGTACCCGCGGGAGCCGGAGAAGCTGAAGGTGCGGGTGATGCTGGGGCTGAAGCCGACGTTCGACAAGCGGCTGGGCGGAACCAGCCCGAAGAACCTGCCGGGCAAGGTGTGGGGCATGGCCATCGACCAGAACGGCGTCTACGTGTTCATCAAGGGCTGGCATCTGACGCTGCGCAAGTTCGATCGGGGCGGCAACTACGTGCAGACCCTCTTTCCGCCGCCGGCGAAAAACCCCATGGAGAATTATCCCGGCACCGGCTACATCGAATACGAGCCGGGCACGCGCGCCTGGCACGGGTACGACATCCACGATTCGGTCGCGGTGAACGGAATGGTCTTTCCCATTCCGGTGGACTACAAGAGCACGTTCGACTGCCAGGTGGCGCTCGCGGGAAAGAAGCTGTTCTTCCTCAACGGCGGCAGTTCCATGGACTCCAACATCGCCGCGTCATCCATCTATTCGATCAATACGGACGGCACGACCGACCTGAAGGGGCAGCAGGGCAGGCCGTACGCCTGGGGGGCCCACCGCTCTCCGCGGCTGGCGGCTTCTCCCGACGGCAAGTGGGTCTACATGGTCTGCAGCGGCGGCGGGAAGTACTACTTCGATCCGGTGGTGGCGCGCGGACCGGCCGACGGCAGCGCGAAGGCGACGGTGTTCGTCGGCGAACAGCGGAAGGCCGGCAGCGACAACGCGCACCTGAACGGGCCGATGGGTATAGACTGCGACGCGCAGGGCCGCGTGTACGTCTCCGACCGGAACAACAACCGCGTGCAGATATTCTCGCCGGAAGGAAAACACCTGAAGACGATCCCGGTGGACCGGCCGGATCTTGTGCGGGTGCACCGGAAGACAGGCGCGATCTACGTGCAGCACATGTCGCGGGTGAAGGGACAGACCTTCGCGCGCCTGACCAAATTCTCTTCCTTCGATCAGCCGCAGGAGGAGTTCCACGTCGACAATCTCGCGTCGATGGCCATGGCGGTGGATTCCTGGTCGGCCAAGCCCCGCCTGTGGCTGGGCGGTACGGTCAGCTACCGCCAGGGCCGTCCGGAGTCCGGGAGGGCGCTGAGGATATACGAGGAGGACGGGAAGACGCTGAAGAAGATCGCGGACTTCGACGAGGACGCGAAGAAGGAGGCGGGCGGGAACTATATCGGACGCTGGGCGGGTGACTACTACGACAAGGTGGTGTGCGATCCGGTGCGGGAACAGCTCTACTTCCGGAAGAGCGTCATCTTCGACCTGAAGACCGGAAAGCTGCTGGGCCGCCTGCGCTATCCCGGCGCGACCGACGACATCGCGTTCGACAAGCACGGCTACATGCACGCCCACTTCAATCCCACCTTCTACATGCAGGGGGTCGGCCGCTTCGATCCCGGACAGGCGAAGAAGGTGGAAGACCGGAACGGAACGTACCTCACGTACCCGGAATGCCCCTACGATTACGGCATCGAGAGAAAGGGGCTGCTCGGCATCCTTCCGGTGAAGGACCAGGGCGGCGCGAAGGGCTTCCAGGACGGCCTGGGCGTGAACATGCAGGGCGACGTCGCGGCGGAAACCAACATCTATCACGTGCCCCGCATGGAGGAGGTGGGGTGGAACTTCGCCGCGCAGGCCATCATCGCCAGCAAGCAGCGCGGGGAGTACGTGGACGGCGGGCGCGGGGGCTCGTTCAACAACTTCGCCAAGTATTCACAGATGATACGAGAGAAGGAGAAACGCGGGGAGGAGGTCTACTTCATCCGCCGCACGCCGGGCGTGTCGCTCGTGGGGGGAACCGTCTGGACGTTCAACCGCAGCGGCGAGCCGCGGGACGCGTGCGCCGGCACCGTCGGCCAGCTGATCGCCGGGGTGCAGATGGACGAGGACGGCTGCCTCTACTTCACCAATAACCGCCTCAGGGCCTACGGGAACAAGCAGTTTCTCGCCGGCCGCGGCGGCACCATCGGCTCGCCCAAATCGAAATCCAGCCCGTTCATCAGCACGCTGATGAAGACCGGGCCCAGGACGAAGATACTGGCGGCGAAGTCCATCATCCAGCTCGAGCCGGTGCCGGACCGTCCGGCGGATCTCCTGAGCCACGGCATCTTTCCCATGGGTCCCGAGGGCACCGGCGGAACGAAGACCTGGGTGGAGGACGTGAAGTGGCTCTACGCCGGCGCCGGCTCGGTGGTGGGCGCGGTCTGCTCCTGCCCGTCGAGCCGCATACGACTGGACTGGTACAAGCGGGTGTTCACCCCCGAGGCCTACCGGCATTCGCTGGCCGCGCTGGATACGAACGGCAATCTGATCATGCACATCGGGCGGTACGGCAACTTCGACGACGCGCCGGGCGGCAAGAACGGCGCGAAGCCGGGCGGAGAGGACTTCGGCGTCACGTACGTCCGGTTCGTGTCCAGCACCGACAACTACCTGGTGTTCGGCGACTGGGGCGAGCGCCTGGTGGTGCTGAAGCTGGGTTACCACGCCGAAGAGACCGTGCCGATTGACATGCAGTAGAAGAAGAGACGGGTGCCGGTGAAGGGAAGAGGATTTCTCGGAAACAGCGGCTCGCCCCCGAAGTTCCCTCCCTTTCCCGACAGGAACGGCTTGTCGCCTCTCATCCTGAACCGTGCGTTCGTGAAATAGAGTAATCCGTCCTCGTCGATCTGCGCGCCGTTGTTCCGCGCGCCGGCTATCACGCCCGCCGCCTCCCTGCGTTCGCCGCTGGAGTTGTTGAAATGGATTTTTGTTGACCGTCAGTCGATATGAAAGACTTCCCTGATGTCTCTCGAGACCGGGCTGTGGTCCGGGTTCGAGGGCATGACGTCACCCATGTGCGCCCACCATTTCTGGCAAACGTCCGTTCGGGCGATGGCGTTCCAGCGCTCCTCGTCCTCGATCTCCGCGTAGGCGAAAAGAGTCGAGGTGTCCGGGTCGAGGAAGATGGAGTAGTTGTGTACGCCGTGTTCTTTTAACGTCGCTTCCAGCTCGGGCCATATGGGATTGTGCCGCTTCTCGTACTCCGCGTGTTGGTCGGGGTTCACCTGCATCAGAAACGCTTTTCGGATCATCGTATCCTCCTCATGTCGTATACGAGTATGACGACAACTCCTCCTGGAAACAGGGGAAGTCGTGCGGCTCGTTGTCGGTTTTCCAGCGGCCCACGGATTCGGGGCGCATCTCGATGCGGGCGAGCGGGATGCCGAGAAACGCCTCGAGGCGCGCCAGCGTGTTCTCCTGGTCGAGCACCATATCTTCGAATCTTATATTGATGATATTGGCCGGCGGCGGCGTGACCTTGAAGAGCTCCGACTGGTACTTCCAGCTTATCGCCCGCATCTCCCGTACGTCGTCCGTCCGGTCGTACGGCACGCCGAACCGGGCGAGGTCGTCGGTCGCGTGGGGGCGGAGGATGCTGTCGCGCGGGTCCCGGACCCAGTAGATATACTTGATGTCCGGGAACATGCGGATTATCCACGGATAGCACAGCATCGTTTCCGGTATCTTCCAGCCCCGGTGCTCCGCGTCGCTCGACAGAACGCTCGATAGATAACTCTCGATCAGGCGCGTGAACTCCGGGTCGATCTGCACTCGGTGCAGCTTGTCGAAGTCCCACTCCAGGCCGCCTTTATGAACCACATGCCGTGCAATGACGCGGCATGCCTCGTACATGTCCTCCGGCGGGAGCAGGTCGCCTGCCTGATTCAGCGGTTCTCCCATGAACACGCCGCTTTCGCTGAGCGTGTGCGACATCGCGCGCGTGCCGCCGTGACCGCGGCCGACTACCGTTACCATCATGATACCGTCACCGCCTTTCCCGTCCTGATGGATTCGATGGCCGCAGCGAGCACCTTCTGCGCGGCCAGACCGTCGGCGCCCGATCCGTCGATGTCCCCGGGCGATACGCCGTCGTTCACCTGCTGGACGAAGCGGGTGAGCCGGTTGATGAAGGTATCGGCGAAATCGCGCATGCCGCCGAAGACGGGATTGGTGTAGACGACCTTCTCCGGATCGCCCGCCGGGTACAGCGTGGCCTCGCGAAACATGTCGTCGATGACGAACCGGCCGGCCGTGCCGGCGACCTCGCACCGCTCCATGGGATGTCCGCGCTCTATGTCGTAGCTGCCGGTGAGATGACCTACCGCGCCGCAGGCGAAGCGCATGTTGAACTGGGCGGTGGACCATATCGCGCGGCCCGGCGCCTTCATCGCGATGCAGTGGACCTCGGTGATATCGCCGCAGAAGTGGCGCATGATGTCCACGGTGTGAGGATGGAGCGCCTTTATCTGGAACCATTCCGACGACTCGCGCGGGTTCATTATCCACATGCTCATGTTCATGAAGAGAAGGTGACCGATACGGCCGTCGTCCATCCACTTCTTTGCCAGGCGGGCGGCCGGCGTGAATCGATGGTTCAGGTTAATGCCGTAGCAGAGCTTCTTTTCGGCCGCGAGCGCCACCATCTCCTCCGCCGGCGCTATCTCGTTACAGATCGGCTTTTCTCCCAGCACATGAAGCCCGGCCTCCAGCGCCTGCATGGTCGGCTCGTAATGATCGCTGCCGTACTCCACCCCGCCGGTGGCGACGCTGACCATGGTGAGGTCGGCGTCGGAGAGCATGTCCTGCACCGTGTAGAACGCCGGGACCCCGAGCCGGGCCGCCGCCGCGTCCGCCCGTTCCCGGTCGATGTCGCAGACGGCGGCGAGTTCGGCGCCCTGCATCGGGACGTAACAGTCGGCGTGCCGGTTGCCGATGCCTCCCAGGCCTATTATGCCGATGCGCTGCATGGGTACGTCCTCCTATTTCCTGGTTCTTGCCTGCAGTTTCCGGGCGGCCTTGGCGTCGCCTATGTGCAGGGTGTCGTACGCCTGCTGGCTCGATTCGAACGCATGCTCCACGCCGTTGGCCCAGCCTTGCTGGTGGTACATGGGATTGTCCATGCCCGTCTGCTTCACGCGGCGGGCTATGTGATCCTGCATCTGCTTTTCGAGAATGTTCACGATGTCAGGATGCTTCTTTGCCAGGTTCCGGTTTTCGTCCGGATCCTCGAGCAGGTTATAGAGCTCGATCTCGGGCTTGAAGTGGAAATCCGGTTCCAGGGCGTGGATCAGCTTCCATTCGGGCGTACGCCAGCCGTGCTTCCGCATCCAGGTGCACTCACTTATATAGAAGGAAGACGCAAAGCTGCTCTTCCTGCCGCTCACCAGCTTCATGAGGGACCGGCCGTCGAACGTGATGTCGGACCTGATGCCCGCAAGCTCGAGCAGCGTGGGGGCCAGGTCCATGTGCCGGTTGTATCCGGCCACGCGCCTGCCGGCGGGTATCTTCCTCGGGTAACGGATGATCAGCGGCACCTTGAGGGTGCAGTCGCAGATCCCGTGATGATCGAACCAGCATTCGTGATCGTACAGCGTCTCACCGTGATCGCTGTTGACAACCACTATGGTATCGTCGAGGATGCCCAGCGTCTCGAGCTGCGTGAACAGCCGCTGGATGCAGGCGTCCATGTACGCCACCGCGCCGTCGTACTGGGCGATCACGTAATCCTTGTCGGTGATGCCCGGCGGCATCCAGCTGCGGAAGTAATCCGCGAACGGCTTGAAGTCGAATACCGGTTTCATGGACTTGTTCTTCGGGTCGCACTCGTTGCCGTGGTAGAACATCCGGTCGTACGGCGGCGGCGGCATGTACGGGCTGTGCGGATCCATGTGACGTAAAAATAGAAAGAACGGCTTCTTCGACCGCGCCAATCTGTCCAGCTCCGGCACGGCCATCTCGTTGAGGCTGTGCGCCTTGGGCATCGCCCGGTCGGCGGCTCCTACCCATGCCTCGAAGGGAAGGTAGGTGTCGAACCCGCGCCAGGCGACATTTCCCTGCATGCCGCCGATACTGGTGGTGTTGTAGCCTTCCCCGCGCAGTATCTCGGGCAGCATCTTGACGCCCTTCGCGATCGGGCCGCGATGCCGCAGCGCCACGCACTGGGTGGAGAAGATGTCCATTCCGGTGAGCATGCAGGTGTAGCCGGGCGTGGTGGGCACGTTGGGCGAGAACGTGTTCTCGAAGAGCGTCGCGCCCTCGGCGAATGTGTCGATATGCGGCGTCGTCAGATGATGGTACCCGTAGCAGCTCATGTGCGTGGACAGGAGCGAGTCTATGCCTATCAGCAGGATGTTGGGTTTCTTCTTGGCCATGTGTCTTCTCCTTTACCGTGCGCCGCAGGCCTGCAGACACGCCTGCATATGGCCGCGCGCTTCCGCCGCGATGATGCAGCACTCTTCCAGGCTGCATTCCTTCGCGCCTATCACTTCCAGGTCTACCGGTCCGGCATAGCCCTTCTCTTTCAGAACGCGGATATAGCCCAATAGATCTATGTCGCCGCGCCCGTTGGCCTGGTTCGCCGGCGCGCCGGGCGGACCCTGGCGTCCCTTGCAGTCCCGTATGTGGACGTGCTTGATCCGGTGGGCAACCTGTTCAAGCGCTTCCACCGGGTTCTCGCCGGAACGGTGTATATGGCTCGGGTCCATGTCCAGCCCGAACGCCGGCGAGGTGATGGCATCGAGCACGGCAAGCGAGGTGGGCGTACTGTAGATAGCCGCGCCCACGTGCGCCTTCACGCACAGGGTAATCCCGTAGTGCTCCGCCCGTTCGCTCAAGCTCCCAAGGCTGTCGATGCGCTCCTGGAGCGAGCCCTCCTCGTCGGCCTTTCCGCCCGGGCCGCAGTTGATGATAGGGATACCGATCTCGACCGCCGCCTGCATCGCGGCCTCCATCTTCTCCGCATCCTGGCGGGGCTGTTCCATCGCGAGGAGCTCCAGCTCGTGGTTGGCGGCGAGCTTCTTTATCTCGGGCGCGCACTCCTTCCAGCGGTCGATTACGAGATGCTCGCTCATGCCGTCGATAGCCGAGACCTCTATACCGTCGTAGCCGGCCATCTTGATACAGCGGAACGCGGTAGCCATGTCGTGCCCGCCGAACAGTACTGAATTTGCTCCGAGTTTCATCATGCCTCCTACTTGCTTTCCAGTTCAGCTTCACCGTGAAGGGGGGGCAGCAGCTTCGGGCGCACCAGTACCCCTCCCTGTTCGTGCGATTCGATCGCGGCCCACGTGTATTCCAGCGTCGCCAGCGCGTCCCGCCCGGAGGAGCGCAGCTTGGAGCGCGGCACCTTATTGGTGACGTCCTCGAGGAACGCATGGATACGGGTGGGGAAGGTGCTGCCGAAGTCGGTATTGCCGGTATTCGTCACGACCGGCTCGGGCGATTCGCCGAGCTTCAGCTTCTCGGGCGCCGCGGCTCCCTCCGTGCCGGGGGAGGGGTAGTAGGTTAGCTTCTCCACGCAGTTTTCTATGACGAACGACCCGCGCGTGCCGCCCACTTCGATGCTCCACCAGCCGCCGAGACCGAACGTGCTGTCGCCGCGCTGGCTCAGCAGGTACCCGACCGCGCCGCTTGCGAAGCGAACGTGGATGCTGTTCACGGACAGCATCACGTCGCCCGCCGCGCGCCGGTAGCTCGGCTGGTCCATGAACGCCTGGACGTGAGTAATGTCGCCGCAGAAGTGGCGCATGATGCTGAAGGGGTGGGCGAGGAACGCCTTGACGTGGAAGTACGGGAAGCCCTTGTCGCGGTATCCGGTCGGGGCGCCGCCGTACGTGTGCTCGCCGCCCGCGAAACCCATCTTGTGCAGGCAGTACAGCACCTCGCCGATCTCGCCGCGTTCCATACGCGCCTCGGCCTCATCGGCCGGCGTGGTGAAGTAGTGATTCAGGTTGCACCCGAGGTAGAGGCCGAGCTCCTCGGCGCGTGCCACCATCTGCCGGCCCTCTTCGACCCGGTTGGAAAGCGGCTTTTCGCACAGCACCTGCTTGCCCGCTTCGAGCGCCTGCATCACCGGTTCGAAATGCCAGCTTCCGTTCTCGTAGCCGCCGGTGCAGACATCGATGATGTCGAGATCCGGATGAGCGTCGAGCATATCGGGGAGACTGTAGTATGCCTTCACCCCGAATGTCTCCGCGGCCTTGTCCGCGCGTTCCTTTATCACGTCACAGACGACCACGAGTTCCGCGAGTTCGTCTTCCTTGTGACAGCGGGAATGGTTCGTTCCGATCCCCCGAACGCCTACGACACCAACTTTGAGCGGCATGATCTTCTCCCCGGTTCAGAGTGCGTGTTCTATTACTGAATCATCCGGGCGTCACAATATCATTGAAAATAATGAGTTTCCTTGACAAATCGGTCTAAAAGCAGCATTATCCACGCATGACTGGTAGCGTGCATACTATCCGGTCGTCCCACGTATTCGGCGGGGAGGGGTTCCCTCTGAAGCTGGCGCGGCACGAGGATCACGGAGGAAGTCGTCACCCTCATCGTCACGAATTCCACGAGCTGGTCGTTCTTCTCGGCGGCAGGGGCACGCACGTGACGGACCACGGTGATTACCGGATCGAGGCCGGTGACGTATTCATGATCCGGGGGGATATGACGCATACGTATGCCGATGTGGAGAAGATGTCGCTGGTCAACATTCTCTTTCAGCCCAGACGGCTCGGCCTGCCTCTCCAGCTTCTGAACGACCTTCCCGGCTACCACGTACTGTTTCGGATCGAGCCGCGCCTGCGGCGTGCGGGACGGTTCGGCCAGCGCCTGAAGCTGGCGGAGGACGAGCTCGCGGAGGCGGCAACACAGATCGCGTCGCTCGAAGAAGAGCTGGAGCAGCGCGCCGAGGGGTACCGGTTCATGGCGTGCATGAGGCTGATGCATCTGCTCGGCTATCTCTCGCGCTGCTACTCGAAGGCAGAGCTTTCCAGGCACAGGCCCCTGATGCGGCTCGGCGAGGTCCTCAGCTACATGGAACGCAATCTCGGGGAACCCATCACGGTCGCACAGCTCGCCTCGATAGCCAGCATGTCGGAGAGCACGCTCACCCGGCGGTTCCGGCGCGTGGTGCACCGGTCGCCCATCGAGCACCTGCTGCGTCTTCGCATCGACCGCGCGTGCCGGATGCTGCTCAATCCCGACCTGAATATCACCGAGGTGTCTCTGCGGTGCGGGTTCACGGACAGCAACTACTTCTCGCGCCAGTTCAAGGCCGTAGTGGGCCGGTCGCCGCGCGCCTACCGCCGGTCCCTGGAACACCGGGAACAGAGCGGGCGGCGCAGGGCCTGACCCCCTGCCGGAAACGGAAAGAAACATGACGAAAGATAGTCCGAAGGAATTCAAGAGGCCCCCCAGGAGATACCAGCCGAAGGGGCTTTCGATTCTCTATGAGGACCGCGATATCCTGGTGGTGAACAAGGTGAGCGGTCTCCTGACGGTGAGTGATGAGAAAGCAGGAGACAATACGGCGTATTATCGCCTGACCGATTACGTCCGCAAGGGGAATCCGAAATCGAGGCGCCGGATATTCATCGTGCATCGTCTGGATAAAGGCGCTTCCGGGGTTATCGTGTTTGCCAAGAACGAGAATGCCCAGCAGCATCTTCAGAAAGAGTGGGGGACGTTTCAGAAGAGGTACTATGCGCTGGTGCATGGGACACTGCGGAAGAAGGAGGGTGTAATCACTTCCTATCTTGCAGAAAACCGTGTTCACAAGATGTATTCCTCCAGGGACCACGGGAAAGGCAGGCTCGCCAGGACCGGATATAAGGTTCTGCGGGAATCGGCAAGGTACAGTCTTCTGGAAATAGATCTGTTGACCGGCAGGAAGAATCAGATCCGGGTCCATCTCGCGGACGAGGGTTGTCCCGTGGCCGGCGACACAAAGTACGGCGCAAAGAAGAAGGGTATCAAGAGGCTTACGCTGCATTCGGCCTCTCTCACCCTGGTCCACCCGCATTCAAAAGAGGCGATGACCTTCACCACGCCGGTTCCCGCGTATTTTAGATCGCTCATGAAGTGGTCCGGAAGAACCCGCGAGGAAGAAGTGCGCCAATGAACGTCGCGGTAGTGGGGGGCGGGGCGGCAGGTTTCTTCTCGGCAATTACCGTCAAGGAGAACCATCCGGACGCCGCGGTGGTGATTCTCGAGAAATCGAAGAAGCTCCTGGCCAAGGTCAAAGTCTCCGGCGGGGGAAGGTGCAACGTGACCAACGGCTGCACGTCCATCAGGAAACTGTGCGATGCGTATCCCCGGGGAGGGAATGCTTTGAAAAAGGCCTTCCGGATCTTCAATACCGCACATGCGATGCAGTGGTTCGAGTCCAGGGGCGTTCCCCTGGTAATCCAGGATGATAACTGTGTGTTTCCGGCGTCTCAGGACTCGCAAAGCATAGTCGACTGTTTCCTGAAGCAGGCGAAGAAACTGCGGGTGAAGATCGAGGTGGGGAGAGGGGTGAAGGCAATTACCCGGGTCGGCGACGGACTGAAGCTGGACTTCAGCGAGAGGGGGGTCCCGTCGAGAACGTTCGACAGGGTGATTGTCGCTGCCGGCGGCTCTCCGAAAAGAAGCGGGCTGGAATGGCTGGAGCAGTCGGGTCACAGGATCGAGAACCCCGTTCCTTCGTTGTTCACGTTCAACATGCCTGATGAACCGGTCACCGGGCTGAGGGGAGTGGTGGCGGAACATGCGCTGGTGAGCATGGAAGGAACGAAGCTCACGTCCGAGGGCCCGCTGCTCATCACGCATTGGGGGATGAGCGGGCCGGCGATTCTGGGGCTGTCCGCTTTCGGGGCACGGGTGTTGAGCGAGAAGGGATACGAGTGCAGGGTTCTGGTGAGCTGGGGCGGTGTGCGCAATCACAATGCCGTTATGGATACGCTGGCGGACATTGCCGGTGAGCATTCGAAGAAGCTGCTGACGAACTTCCGGCCGTATCTGCTGCCTGAAAGACTGTGGCGTTACCTGCTCGAGAAAACCGATCTGCCGGCGGAGAAGAAGTGGGGAGAGCTCGGAAGGAAGGGGATGAACAAGCTGGCGAACGTGCTGACGAACGATGGGTACTCCGTAAGAGGGAAGACGCCGTTCAGGGAAGAGTTCGTGACCTGCGGGGGCGTGAGCCTGGAAAGCATCGACCTCGAAACCATGCAGAGCAGGGCGTGTGAGAGCCTGTATTTTGCCGGAGAGGTGATGGACGTCGACGGCATCACCGGGGGATATAACTTCCAGGCCGCCTGGACAACCGCCTTCATAGCGGGCAAACTGAACTGATCGTGGGCCGACCCACGTTCCTCACGGCACCGGCACGGTCTCCTTGGCACGATAGACCAGCGCGGTTTTCACCAGTGCCCGGTAGTCCAGGTCCACCACCCACATCGCCTTATCCGAGGCGGCCACATTGCGCGGTAGGCTGAACGCCAGCTTCTTGCCGGCCCGAAGATCGTCGATATTGCCGTAGTTTCCCAGCCGCGCCATCACGTTGCCGTTCGAGTCGATCACGTTCACGCCGCAGGTCTGCGCGGCGCACACGAACGAGCGCTCGAAATCGTCCAGGTCCGCGCTGGCCTTCATGCAGGTGCAGGACCTGTATTTGGCCGAGTGCGGCGACACGCCCCCGTACGTCCAGAGCGCGCCGTCGATCTTCACCTTCATGCCGGCGCCCTCGTGCGTGGGATTGGCCGGGGTCGCTTCCCAGGCGCCCTGGATGCGGCCCACCGGGAACTTCTCGAAATTGCCGGGGAACTTGATCAGCGCCGCCCAACGCGAGTCGTCATAGCTCGACCCCGCGGCCAGACCATCGGGGAACTTCTGTCCGAGCGCGTGCCACGGCTGAACCACGTACACCGCGCCGCTGCGGCCCACCCGCAGGCCCTCCAGTTCGGCCAGCCCGGGCAGGGCGGAGGGGGACTTGAGCGTCCCGTCCTGACCGTACACGCGCAGTACCGGGGCGCAGATGTTGCCCAGGCGCTTCGGCTGCAGCCGGGGCAGCCCGGCCTTCTCCAGTTCCTCGTCCGTTTGCTTTGCGTACGTGGCTCCCATGTAGATGTCGCCGTTCGGCGCCACGCAGAACGGGCCCTGATGGTGGTGCGCGCCCCGGCAGTAGTACATCGGCAGTCCGATCACCGGCGTGCCGTCCTGCAGCAGCGGGGAGTAGGGCCGGAGAAAACCGTTTGGCGCTCCCGCGGGGTCGCCGTGCTCGAAGGAAACGTACTTCTTGAGGCCAGGGTCGTATCGCACGATCCACATCTTGTTGTTCGCCATCCCTTCGGCCGGCTTCTCCCAGAACTGCACCCGCTTGTACGTCCGCCCCTCCGAATCCACCGGATCCCACGACACGGTCTTCGCGCGCCGGTTCACGTGCAGGCTGCTCCACATACCCGGACTGCTCACGTCGCCGCCCGCGTTGGGACTCTCGTTGGCCTTCATCAGGTCCACCGCCATCGCCAGGCTGGTTCCCCTGTCCTCGATGCCGACGACGAAGGGTATGTTCGCGTAGGCCGACCCCGCGAACCAGACGAGCGGCGGGTCCGAAAGACTGGACAGCAGCGCCGACTGCTTGCCCTCGCGCCACTGGCCGCCCGGCCACGGGCCGTTGATGGTCAGCTCCGCGGTCTTGGCCGGGTTGTCCAGCCCCGCCAGTTTCGTCACCACCGGGCTCTTGCTCCAGCTCTTCTGGTTCCATAGATATATGGCGCCGGTCTTGTGGCTCACCCCGAACAGGCCGCCGACGCCCGGGAGGGTCTTGAGATGGCTCCCGCCGGGCTTGAAAACCTGGATCCGGCCGTTGCCCTTGTCGTTAACGTAGACGTTTCCGTTCCTGTCGCAGGCTACCCGGTTGGGCCCGCTGAAATGCGCGTTGTCGCTGCCGGCCGTGGCCGGCTCACCGATAAAGACCTGCGGCGTGCCGGGTTTCTCCGGCGACATGCGCATCACCGCGTGGCTGAAGGGACGATTCTTTTCCCACTTGTTGAACTGCCTGCCCGCGAAATACAGCCACTTCCCGTCCGGCGAGGCGGCCATGCCGTCGGTGGCCATCTTTCCCAGGTCCACCACGCCGCCGGGCGCGCACGAACCGTCGCGCGTGTCGATCAGGAAAAGCGCCGAACTGCGCCCGGAGTACAGAACGCACAGCTTCCCGTCCGCGGTCACCGCTCCCGCGCACAGATTGCTGAAGAAATCGGGGAACCTGGCGATTCCGAAATCGAAGCCGCCTCCGAAACGATACCGGCGGGGAACGCAGTCGCCCTTGAGCGTCTTGTTCCAGGCGATAGCCCCGCCGAACTTCTCCGCGGTGATCTTCCCGTCATCCGGCTGCGCGGCAGGCGGAGGGAACACGGTCCGCACGTACGCGCCGTCCTTGCCGAACACGTGGATCGCACCCGTGAGGCCCGCGCTGGCCGCGTAGATCTCGCCCTCCGCGCCCACCGCCAGCGGCTTGATGCCGGACAGCAGCGCCCAGGTCTCCAGCTTGTCGAACCTGGCGTCGAGCCCCAGCGAAACCCTTACCGTACAGCCGGCCGGCGCGGGCTTGCCGTCGTCGTCCTTCCCGTCCCACTCGAGGGATTGGGACAGGCTTCCCTGCGTGAAGGGGCTGGGCGCGTTTTTGCCGAGAACGCCCGAGGCCAAATGTCGTATGACCTTGCCCGCCTTGTCCACGACGGACACCGTCGCGTCGCAGGCGCCTTTGGCCTGGAACGTGATGGCCCATGAGTCACCCTTCTTCGTCACCTCGGGCTTCTTCGCGAACTCGAATACGTCGGCGCGTTCCTGCATCCCGTTGTACGGATTTAGAGGGGACGCCGGCGCCGCGGCGCACAGCCCGGGGAAACACAGAACAATCGCTGCCAGACAGAGCCGCACGTGTACGCTCATGGATCGATCCTCCCGCCCTATTGTAGACGCATATCCTCTTGCCGCAGTATATGGCAGGAACCCGTTATCACAAGATGCAATAATGTTGAGAAGCATGGATTTATGTTGAGTAGAGCTGCCTCAGTGGGCCGTTGCGACAGCGGCGAGGCGCCGCTTCCACAGCAGCGAGGACACGCGCACGTCTGTTTCGTATAATAGCAGGTCGTCGAAGAGAGAAGTGATGGTTCCCGATGGGGGAAAGGGTCTACCGGTGTGAGTTGGGAGGAGATATGAATCGGAAAACGTGGTCGTTGTTGTGTGTCGTGCTGATGGTCGTCGGTATCGCGGGGTGCGGCGTTATGATGGTGGACTCGGGGTCGCCGAAGGCGTCGTCGGCCGGCGGCGGTTCCGGCGCTTACACTCACGTGATCGTCGGCGACACCGACTATTACAGGAACAGTCCGTCGCAGAGTAGTCCTTCGGACGGGAGCTTTGTGAAGGGCACGAAAGTGACGCTGGTCCGGAAGGCGGGAAGCTACTCGCTGGTCCGTTCCGTGGACGGTGTGGAGGCGTACGTTTCAACCGGCTCGATCAGGGCGGCGAACTGACGGGGGGCTATGCCCCCGAAGTGGTAACGGTAACCACCGGCACGTTGCCTCCACCTGTAACATAGGTATACGTCACACAACAGGTGGCCGGATTAGGTGCCGAGTTGAGCTGAAACGTGATCGTATTGGCGGCGACCACGACGGTGAAATCAGAAAGATCGGCCAGCGCGGCTGCAATGCCGGTGACGGCGGCAGTAGCATATCCGGTGTTCACAGTAACAGTGGTGCCCGGCGCTATCGTAATAGTCCCCGTTGCTACACCTTGCGCCTCGGATATACCATGAACCATATCTGAAGCTGCTCTGACGGAACCATAAAGCGATTCTGTTACGGATATACGGGCTTCCCGATTGATACTCATGTATTTCGGTATGGCGTACGCCGCCAGAATACCGAGGAGAACAATGACGATGATCAGCTCCACCAGGGTGAACCCTTCCTGCTTCTTCATGCCACTGCTCCTTTCGTGTGAAGGTAATGAAGCATTGATGGTAGCATCTTCTTTCTCGAAACGCAACTGCTGAGGGACTGACCATCCGGTACGGGCGCTCCATTCAGCGCCGAAGCCGGGGGATTTGCGTGGTCGCTCAGGGGGCGTGAGGGCTGACCCCTGCTCCGCTTCGGATACCACGCCGAGGCCCACGAAAGAACCCCGGAGGGGGGCCTCCGGGGTTTCTTCGTCGCACAGTCGTTCTTATGAGTTGACTTCGATCTTCTTCGGTTTTGCGACCTCCGTCTTGGGTACGGTTATGTGGAGAACGCCGTCCTTGTAGTCGGCGGCAATCTCTTCTTCGTCCACATTCTCCGGCAGGGCGATGTGACGTTCGAATCTGCCGTAAGACCTTTCGGTCACGCGATACCCGTTGTCGTCCTTCTCTTCCTTCTCCTGTTTCTTCTCTCCTGCGATGCGCAGGCAATGGTTGTGAACCGACACGTCCACGTTCTTCGCGTCGATCCCGGGCAGTTCCGCTTCCACCTCGACCGCGTCTTCCGTCTCCTTCACATCCAGGCGCGGCACGAACCTGCCGTTTGCCGTCGTCGGGGCCGCCAGGTCGAACGGTCTCCAGAGATCGTTGAACAGCCTGTCGAGGTCCCTCGTCCTGTTCCCTCTCACCAGTCCGAACATAAGCCACCTCCTTCTAGACTCGTGCGCCGGCGCCCATCGCCGGGCATCGCTGCTTTCCACCCTTCATAGAGCAACGAGCGTGCCAGGTTCGTACGGTGGCGTAAGTAGTTTTACCTGAAGGATTTGATGGACAACGATACGGGTGGATCCAGCGAATAATGCAGCCGGTATGGCAGTTGGGTGTCAAATCGACAGGTATACCGGCGTACCCTCCCCATCTTGACTCTCCACGTTTCAACTATAGAATGCCCGGATGAATAGACGGCAGATCAATAATCCTCTTCACGGTGTGACCCTCGAGGAGATCGTGACCAGCCTGTTCGAGCATTACGGCTGGCGCGAGCTGGGCAAGCGTGTCAGCGTTCGATGCTTCACCAACAACCCGTCGGTAAACTCCAGCCTGAGATTCCTGCGAAAGACCCCGTGGGCACGGAAAAAGGTCGAGGACCTGTACGTTGCCACGCAGAGGCCGGAGCTGAAGAAGATGTTTCAGGAACTGGAGAGGATACATGCCCGGCCCGCGCCGTTCGAGTTCTACACGGCCCGGGAGCTGTGGACCGATGAGCACACGTCGGAGCAGATGCTCGCCTGCCATCTGGACGAGGATATCGATGTGTCGTCCCGGAAGGGGGAATTTGTCGATCACTCGGTCGAGTGGATCGCTTCCCAATTCAACGTGGGCGAGGGGACGAAGATTGCCGACTTCGGCTGCGGCCCCGGGCTGTACACGGCGAGGCTGGCCCGGAAACAGGCGGCGGTGACCGGGATCGACTTCTCCGAAAGGTCGATCCGGTACGCACAGGAAGCGGCGGCCGGCGAGGGGCTGACCATCCAGTACGTACATCAGGACTACCTGGAGTTCGAAACAGACGAGCGTTTCAATCTCATACTGATGATCATGTGCGATTTCTGCGCGCTCAGCCCCGCACAGAGAAAGAAGCTGCTTGGCACATTTCGCGCGATACTGGAGCCCGGGGGTTCGGTTCTTCTGGACGTGTATTCGCTGACGGCCTTCGAGCAGCGGGAAGAGTGCTCGAGATGCGAGGATAATCTTCTCGACGGTTTCTGGTCGGCCAACAAGTATTACGGCTTTCTCGACACCTTCAAGTACGAAGAAGAGAGGGTGGTTCTGGATAAGTACACGATCCTGGAGGCCGACCGCGCGCGAACCGTGTACAACTGGCTGCAGTATTTCAGCGCCGAAGATATCGAGAGAGAGTTCACGGAGGCCGGGTTCAGCATCGCGTCGCTCTATTCAGATGTTGCGGGCACTCCTCACCGCGCCGAGTCCGGGGAATTTACGATTGTCGCTCGGCCGGCGGAATGCCAAGCATAGGGGAACGGTATGGACTGCAGAATCGCAGGAGAACGGCTCAACAATCCGGCCGAGCACGGCAAGGTGACGACCCGGTGTCCTTTTCTTGCTTGCGTTGACGAAATGCGTTCTGTGCGTATACTTGAGGTTAGTGGGGAATGTCATATGGGAAATGTCGGTTGAACAAGGAGGGAAGATATGGGAGACAAAGGAAAGAGGGATAAGGGCAGAAAAGAAAAACACAGAAATCCGAAGTTGACACTCAAAGAGAAACGGAAACGGAGGAAAGAGAAAAGAGCGAAAGCACAACAGCTCAAAATAACCTGACCTCAGGGGCTACTTCATCCCCTTGAATACCGGCTCTACCTGCTTCGCTTCGGACACCGCTCTCGGGGATATGATCTGCCTATCGGGCGGCATCGGACCGCCCTCGTACTTCTCGATGGTTTTCAGGTACGGTTTCCAGTTCATGTCGCCGAGCTTCTCGAGCTTGCCCAGCTCTTCGCCGTAGACCTTCTTGAAGCCTTTGTAGACCAGCTCGGAGCAGTATATCTTCTCGTCGTCCATGCGGTACCGGAAGTCGTACGGCCTTCCCGCGTACGCGCGCATTGCCTCGATGAACTGCGGTATCCTGTCCCGGTAGGCGGGCTTCAGCCGGTATACGTCGATGGTCCTGCCCCGGCCTCTGCGGACGAATCTCCTCACGGGTGTTTCCCTGACAGGCCCGACGCCCTCGATGACGAAGAAGCTGTTGTTCCGGACGGTAATCACGCCGCAGTGGGAATACGGCGATTCGGTGATGCCCTCGATGGCCACGACAAGGTCGAGTTTCGGTAAGGACTGGAACAGGATGTCTCCCTGCCGGGGGACGTAGCTCGGCTTGCAGCCCGGCGCGAGCAGGGCGGTGAGAGCGAGCGGGGCGAATAAGAGCGCTAAGCGTTTCATGGGAACATTATCGCACAAAAGGTGGAGGTCCGCATCCGTGCGAGTTCGAATCCCCTCATCTCCACCAGATTGACTCTCCTCCCCTGCAGGGGAGGAGCCGCCACGGACCGGCGAACCGCACGCGAAGGACCGGTAACCCTTCCCGACGTATCTTCCCGAGACGTTTGGCCGACGTGCCCACACCCGACGGAGAACACCGGCCGGGTTCAAACCGAATGGCGACAGAATCTTGAAGCGAATCGTTCCCTGTGGCCGTTGATTCCGAAAGCCGTTGACTCTTGAC
>CAYMFW010000055.1:0-26128 GCA_964389785.1 uncultured Planctomycetota bacterium | reverse complement strand
TCCTCGTCGGTCGCCCCGTCGCCGTCGTTATCCACCCCGTCCGCCGGGTCCTCGTCGACCTCGCCGTCAAGGTCGTCGTCCACGGACAGGTCCGTACCGGGCGAGACGTAGATGATCCGCACGCCGCCGAACGGGTTCCGCGGGTCGGCCTTCTTGCTCATGTCCTCGAAGTAGACGCGGACGCCGTCGATGGTCTCGAGCGATCCCGGGTTGTCGTACACGCTGATACCCACCGCAGGTATAGGCGAGCTGGAAGCGTCCGCCTTCTGTCCCTGCGCGATCTTGTCCGAGTACACCGTCGTGGTGATCGTCGAGTTCGTGATCTCACCGGACGTTATCCGCTTGAACGTGAACCGCCCCATGTACAGGCTGGCGAAGTAGGACGGCGGCGCAGGCGGGCACCACTGGAACAGCACCGGGTAGATCGGGTGCGGCAGGAACTCGATGGCGTTCTGCGCGTTCACGTCCGTCATCAGCCAGCGCCGCGCGATGCCCGGGTAGGCCACCTGGGAGTTCGTCCCCAGATGGACGCGGAAATCGTCGCCGTGCGTGATGTTTCCGCTCGTTCTGACGACGATGAAGTAGTCGTCACCGGCGTCGGTGCCGCTGTCGTCGTCCGGCAGGTTGTTCAGCACGCTCGCGGCGATGTAGTTCGGGTTCTCGACCGCGCCCATCTCCGGCCTCATCACCAGGGTGTGCGGCCAGCCGTCCCATATCATCGACGACCATCTCGGATAGCCGTCCTGCATCGGGACGATCTCGTCGGACACCACCACGTTCGGGTCGGTCGGGTCGTCGAACGCGCCGATGTTGTCGCTGCCCGGCATGTCGCGGTACAGGTGCACGCCGCTCGTGTAAGCGTCGACCCCGTCGGCAACGTCGCCGCGCTTCAGGTCCTTCAGGTCGTTGTAGGTGAAGTCCTCGTCGCGGACAAGCTCGTCCCAGACCCCGTCGCCGTCCTCGTCGTAGAAGTAGGTCGGGAAGTCCACCTGGATCCCGGGGGTGCCGTCGAGCGGCTTCGTCCCGTTGGCCCACAAGAGCGTCGAGGAGCCGACGGTATAGTTTGCGTCCGGGGTCCACGCCGCCTCGAAGCGCTCGTAGTCCCAGATACCGTCGCCGTCCTCGTCCTGGAAGTAGATCGGCTGCGGGAACACGGTCCCCGCGGTCGACGTCTCCGGCTGGACCCCGTAGACGTGCAGGTCCTCACGGGCGTTGAAGAGCCCGTCCTCCAGGTCCGGGTCCTCGAGCCACAGCGCCTCGCCCTCGAACTCGTACACCTGGTCGAAGCGGAGCACGATCACGCTCAGCCTCTGCAGGAACCCGGACTCCCCGGGCCACAGGCCCTCGTCGTCGCGGGTGTTGATGCCTATCACCGGCACCGGGGGGCTGTTCGACGGGATCTTGTGCTGCGCCTCCGTCAGATTCGTGAGGAACGTCGGCGGGTTGATGATGTGCGTTGGAGTGCACTTGCCGGTCTTGAAGAACGTCACCCAGCCGAGGGCCGGCGGCGTCGGCGGCGTGCCGTGCCTGGGGCCTCTCCGGTCGACGCCGGTTCCGGGAGCGATGTTGTGGGTGAACTCGAACGCGTCGTCCGGGACGTACGCGACCCAGCCGGCGTTGTACCGGGCGCTCCGGGCTGTCCTGAGGGCCAGGACGTACTCCGGGAACGCGTCGTCGTCGTCCGGCATGTTGAGGCCATCGTTCGGCTTCAGGTACAGCCGGTATATCGTGTGGTGCGCCAGCGTCGGGTGCGTCTCCGGAATCCACTCGGATTCCTCGACGCTTATCGGCACCACCTGGTTCAGCGTCTCGTCCACGATACCCTGGGTGAGCGACCATATGCTGGTCTGCATCCCCTCCTTGATGGTCTCGTAGATCGCAATGCCGCTCGTCTCGTCGTCCGCCAGAGGCATCAGATCGATGTTCGGATCGAACATCGACACCAGATCGGCGCGCGTCGTATCTATCACCCACGTCGCGTTCGCGTTCGCTTGTGCGTTGAGCGGGTCTATCCAGTTCCGGTAGGGAATGATAATGCCGCCGTCGGACGTCACGAAATCGAGGTTCCTCTCCGGATTGTCGGTCACGTCGCCCTTGCCGCAGTGATTCCTGTCCGAGTGCTCCTCGTCGTAGTCGATCTCGCACATGCCGTAATCCACCGTCACCCCGTCGGGGTGCGTCACGGTGTACCAGAACGCGACCTGCGGCGGATCGTCCCATACGATGTACGGACAGCACAGGAAGTGGCCGTACTGGGAGGTGTCGACCGCGATGGTGTACTTTCCCGCCACCGCGGTGGGCGTCACCACCACGCCCCTCAGCCCGCGGGTGGATCCCGAGGATTCCTCGTTGGGTATCGTGAAGGGCGCGAAGTAAACCTCGAGCGATTCGAGCTTCTCGTCACCGCCCGGGGTATCCGTCACGTTTATCCCCAGGAACGGGGTCGTCGAGCACTCCGCGTCGAGCACCTGGATGTCGATGCCTCCGCGGCAGACGCACGTCGGCTTGAACGCCTGGCGCTCGGCGCGCTCGTTCTCATGCCCCACGTACTCGACCTCAGCGATGCAGACCGCCTCCGGTATGCCGGAAAGGAAGCTGTTGCCGGTCAGCAGGTCCGGCACGTCCGGGTCCAGGTTGTCGTCGTAGTGCGCGTAGATCTCCTCGCCGCAGCGGGAGTACGGCCTGCCCTGATACGGGAAGGTCGCTCCCGGCACGTTCGTCGCCCGCACCCGCACCACGGCGGTGTGGCCGGAGCCGCAGATACCGATATGCAGGTCGTAGAGCGACATCTCGGCACCGAAGTCCAGACCGTACTCGACGACGGCCGTGTCGCCGGCGTCGGCGATGTTCAGCACCACGAAGTAGAGGCTCTCGGGCACCGTCTGCCCGAGGGTGGCCCCCATACCGCCGTCCTCGATGTCCACCACGCTGTGGAGCGGCACGAAGCCGGTCGGGTTGGGCGAATCGGTGTAGTTCGGAAACTTCGCCACCTGCGCATCGGCGCCGTCGAACTGACCGTCGCCGTTATCGTGGTACACGTATATATGGTAGAAATCGAACGCAGTCAGGTCCGGCGAGTAGATGTGCGGGAACGCGTAGTCGCCGCAGTCCTCGTCCACCCGGCCGTCACCGTCGTTGTCGATGCCGTCACGGAACTCCTCATCGACCAGGGGCAGGAACACGAGCGGCGGCGGCCCCCACGGACCGGGCTGGTAGACCACGTTGTTGATCAGGTCGAAGAAGTCGTTGTCGTCGTTCATCGCGTTTCCGCGGTGCGGGAATCCGTACTGGAACCAGTCCCAGTTCACGTTTCCGCTCGCGGTGGCGGCCCGTCCGCCGAGGCGGACGTCGAACAGCTCGACCACGCTAAAGCACGGCCTCAGCTCGGTATATGCCTCGCCGCCAAGGCCGGCGCCGCCGCGCTCGCCGAAGCTGTCGTGCCCGTCACCGTCCGTAAACGTCCCGGTATCGGGCATCACGAACAGGTGCCGCTGATGTTCCGGAATCGCGTTGGTGCAGGCGTCCTGAATGCGGATATAGCCGCCCTCCGCCATCTCGATCAGGATCTCGGAAGTCACCTGCTCTGCGTCGCCCTCGTACACCGGATCGTCTATCTCCTTGTTGACGCGCACGATGTGCTCGCCGTACTCGTACTTGTGCGTCTGGTTCAGGTCCAGGAACGCCAGGTCGCCGGCGACGTAGCAGTACAGGTACATGGTCGGCTGTCCGGTCGTCCCGTAGCCGTCGTACAGCAGGTTGAGCGGGTCGTAGATGATGTTGTCGCCGATATTGTACACCTCGCCCACCGGCGAGCCCTCCCACGGCGTGGTCACTATCAGCGTGTCCACCTGCACGATGATGTAATCGGAGCTGCCGTCCGGGAGGACGTCCCAGTTGCCGTACAGCGTCAGCCTGGTCGCGTTGTTGCTCTTGATGCGGCGGATCTGTCCCGCGCCCGTCCCCTCGACGATCATCACGTACCGCTCCGCGTGCTGGTACACCTCGTAGGTCGAGCTGTCGTCCGGGGCGGTGTCGAACGGGGTGTCAACCGTGATGGTGTCCGCGTCGTTGGTGGCGATCTCCCGGATCTGCCCCTTCCCGCTGCCCGACGTGATTATCACAACGCAGTCGATAAGGGCGTCGGCGCCCCATCCCTGCCCGTCATCCTCGAGATTCACGAGGCTGCTGTCCGCGTCCGCCACGCCGCTGTCGAACACCCAGCTCTCGTCGTTGTCCACCAGCGTCCCGCTCGTTCCGAGCGTCGCGGTGTCGTTTTCGATCGGGTCAACAATAATATAGGAAGACGTGTTGTTGGGAGAGACCGTCCAGTCGGATCCGACCGTCAGGGTGTCCGCGGTGGTGCCCGTGATGTCGCGCATCTGCCCGGCGCCTTTGCCCTCCGTGATCACGAGGAAGTACCCCAGGCCGTACGCGCCCGCGCCGTCCCACTCGCCGACCGCCCACGCCTTGGTGGTGTCGGTCATCGTGTTGTTGGTGGCGGTGCCCACGGTGCCCCAGTCACGCTTGAAGGTCGTCTCTCGTATGATCTGCACCTCGTCCGCCCCGCCGGGATCCCGCGTCACCTGCAGGTTGTCCCAGCGATTGAGGCGCCATCTCTTGTCCACGTCAACCAGGTTGTACGTCGTGGCCGCCTCGCACGTGCCGGTCTCGACGATCTCGTCGAATACCGCGTTGCCGTCGTCCACCCAGATCGGCTCGCCGGTGTCCCACACCAGCGTGTTGCCCAGCGTGCTGGCGCTGTAGATCTTGTACTGGGAACCGTCCGGTATCATCATGTCCCAGTCCTGCGACACGATCAGGTACGGGGGGTTCGAGCCGCCCGCCTGGACGGTATCGAGAATGGTTCTCACCTGTCCCGCGGCCGCGCCGGAGGTGATCTCCACCAGGTATCCGTTGTGCCAGTCATCGTTCCAGCCGGCCTCGTAATCCACGAGCGTGTCCATGTCCGACCAGTCCACGTCGTAGTCCGCGATACCGGTATGCCTCAGCTCGGTGTCCTTCCCGCCGTGCGCCGCGTCGATCCGGAAGTCGGACCAGCAGGTCCTGTCGCGGTAGTCGAACCACTCGAGCGCGTCCCCGGTGAGCACGTACTGGTCGAGGTCGAGAGGAAGGGTGACCTCGCCGGGGTAGATATGGACGTTGCCTATCTGGTTGACGAGAGGACACGGATCGGGCACCGGGTACGTATCGTACACCAGTTTGTCCTCGATCCCGGTGTCCGGGTCCGGATCGTCCCAGACCGCCTGGTCATGCTCCGGCTGGGTCTGGTCGTGGTCCACCTCGATCCATATCGGTTCGTTCACGTCCCACTCGCCCGCGGTGCCGCCCTCGGCGCCGCCCTGCAGGTGGTCCCAGAACCACACGTCGTCGTCCCGGTCTATCGTCCTCTGGAACTCGTCCTCGGGAAGCACGTCTCCGATCACCACCGTGTCCCTGGTGTAGGAGAAGTACGGCGGGTCCTCCTCGCCGAGATAGACCAGCGTTTCCGTGACCACGTCGGGGTCCGTCTGCGTGTCCAGGAAGTCGTACTGGTCCACGACGCCAGGGGGCGAGAAGCGGTAGTCCCAGTAGCCGAGCTTGCCCTGCATCTCCCGGTCCGCCTCGCGGATGCCGCCGGTGGTGTAGTCGATCGCAGCACCGTCGCCGGGAACCAGGTTCTCGTCCGGGTCGAACAGAATCTCGTCACCGAAGTAGTTCATGTCGACCTCGTCACCGACCTTCACGATGTCCTCGCCGTCGTTGTACGCGATATCGTTGTTCTTGTCGTGGAACCGGTAGTAGCTCAGCGCGACATAGGAATTTCTTCCGGCAATGAGCTTGAAGCCGGCCGTCCGGTTCGGGATGCTGGTGCCGGTCGCGATATCCACGATCGCCGTATCCTGCGGGTCGTACTGATACCGGTAGTAGTAGGCGTTGTCCGTCGCCGGGTTCCCACCGTCACCGTGCACAGTATTCCATACCAGGTTTGTTCCTGCCCATACCTGGAGGTCGATTCCATCGTCATAGACTTCAACCCTTCCCAGACCGTCATTGTCCCTGTCGATCCAGAACTCGGTATCCGCGGCGGTTCGATAGCACAGGTTGAACTGATAGCCCTCGGCACCGGCCACGGTCGTCCAGAGGATGCCGGAGTAAACCTTGGCGTCGGTTGCCTCGTATTCACCCAGAACACCCGTCGTATCCCGCCAGATGTCGATGCCGGTCTTCTCCTGCCACACGTAACTCTCCGTCGCGTCCATGAAGACCTCGTCCGTCTCGTTGAAGTTCAGCAGCGGGCTGCCCGGCTTCACCGCGAGACCGGCTCGCGGCGGGTTCGTGTCGTTCGGGTTCTTCACGCTGGAGGAGCCGTCCATGTCTATGATCGTGTCCGGTATGTCGTCCCAGTTGTACACCAGCCAGGAGGCCTCGGTGTCGCGAACGAAGTCGATGAAGATCGGCTCGTTGAACTTGGTCGGGTTGTCGGTGTCCTGGTAGTCCCACTGAAACAGCTTGTTCGTGCCCTTTTCGCGGTCCTTCCAGCAGATCTTGTCGCCGACCCACCACAGATAGTCCTCCTGGAACGGGGCGTACGCGAGAGACTCGGTCCACAGCAGCGTGTACGATTCCTCGTCGGCCTCGTCCGGCGGGCTGCCGTAGGCGACGTGGTCGTCCATGTCGTTCAAAATCTCGATGCCGTCGAGCGGGTCCTCCTGCGTCGGGTACAGCGCGAAGCGGAACCCCTGGCCGTGCGCGGCCGCCGATGAGGTGCGGGGGCAGAGATAGAAGTCGATTCCAGCGTTCTCGCCGATGTCGTCCTGGGGAATGATCAGGTAGGTCGCCGGGCTGTCCGCTGCGATCGTGAGGTAATCGAACTCATCAACCCCGCCGCCCCGCCAGGTGTACGTCGACCAGCCGGGAGCTTCCTCGTCGTTGTTGTCGAAGGAACCCTCTTCGTCGCCGTTGTCCTGGTAGACGATCACCGGGCGGTCACCGTCGAGCGCGCCGCCTCCCCAGACCCTGAGGGTGATCGACTTGACTCTCTTCGGGGATCCCTCTGCGGCAAGGTTGATGCCGAACACGGGATAGCACCGGAGCTCGGGCAGTGCGGCCTGATCAACGGTTCCGGTGGTGAGGGTGAGATCGTAGGCCTCGTCCACATCGAGTCCGGCGCCGAACATGCTCGGAAGTACCGCGCTGCATACAAGGAGACCAAGGATCGCCGCGACGGCGCCCCTTCCCATCCGACTCCTTCGAGTTTCAGACATGAAACTCCTCCTTTCCCCGTTAGAATTCGACTTGTTCCAGTCCTCCAATTTCATCATTTTTCCTCTCCTTGTGCAAGTGTCGTCTTCCTTACATAATAATTATTGCAACATTCATGCCAAGGAGATCAGGACATGTAACCGATTTATTTAAAAGCGGTTACATGAGAACGGGACAAGTCCGTTCTGTAGCCGGGGGGATACCTTTTCGTGGTCGGAGTAACGATCCCGTTACACACGTGACTCACTCTTTCGAGGGCGTCTTTTCCGTGTTTCTCTCCGCCGCAGGCGGAGCCGGTGGCGGCCGGACGAACGTCGCGGCTTTCGCCTCGGCCGGCAGCTTCTTCGAGCGGCTCACCCAGTACAGATCAGAGCCCCGCGCCTCGAGCTCGACGCGGACGTTGGGAGGCACCGCGTGCGCCTTTCTGAAGTCCGCTTCCGAAACGAAAGAAAGGTAGAAATTGGGCGCGCCCTGCGGCAGCATGATCCCCTCCGGGATCCTCTTGCCCGGTTTCTCCACCGTCGGCCACTTGACCAGCTTGCGATAGCGTCCCCCCTCTTCCAGGGCCGCGCCCACGAGCGCGGCCGCCTCCTGGACGAGCCAGTGCAGCGCGTCGCTCGCCCGCGCGGGGTCTTCCACGGCTGCATAGATCCATATCAGGTCGACGGAGGCGTACACCGTAATCCTGCTCTCCGCAACGTTCCTGTGCCACGCGCTTCCCCATCCGTGCTTGATGACGGACCTCCCTATCTTCTTGAAGTCGAGCGCCCGGTTGACCTTTTCGATGTCGAGCGTCTTCGTCGTCCCGACGCAGTAGAACACGTGCGCCGGCGCCCGCGCGGGTGTCACGTCCTTCTTCGCACCGGACGTCGCGCAGCCAGCCGCGAGGCAGAGCACCGCGCACAGCAGCACGAGTCGCCGTTTCACTGCTCCTCCCCCGCGGACGGCTCGCGAACAACGGAGAAACTCACCTCCCGCCCATTCGCGTACTCCTGCGTGTAGCGGAGGGCGCCGGTTTCCACACAGGTCTTCACCGTCCCGTGCAGCTTGCCTTCGCGAAACACGAACTCCTTCATCGTCTCTCCGTTGGGATACGTCACCGTTCTCATTCCCGACGCCGGCATCCGAGTCATCAGCGCCCGGTATTGCTGCGCGGTCGACGCCCACGAGCCGCCGACCGGGGTATCCGCCTCCACGATCGTTCCAGGGAAGGTGTCGGGTGATCTCTCCGTCCGCTCCTCCCGGAAAAGGACGAGCACCGGTACCTCAATCGTCTTCTCCTCAGGGTGATCCGTGGTGACGCACACTGTCGCTTTCAGGTTCCCCTCCGCCTTCGCGGTCTCGAGAGTCAGCGTGACACGCTGCAGCGGCTCGGCGGACGGCTGCCACGATGCCTTAACCACCGCACTGTCGGACGAGACGTCGACGATGCGGAACGGCGTCCCGTTCCTGCTCGTCACCCGCAGGTCGCGTGAGGCCGGATCTCCCGGAGTGAGCCCGGGGAACATCACGCGTTCGGGCGCCACCACTATGTCCCCCGCTATCCTTCCCGACACCAGGAATCCGAAAGGCGCGGGGTCCTCCCCGCCGCTGACCCCTTTGACTGTCGTCATGAACGGTCCGGTCGGAGCGTCCTTCCGGATGTCGATCCGGAACGAGACGGACGCGCCTGTCTTCGCCCCCGAGGCCCCGGAGGCGGTCACGGTCATCAGCCGGTCGTCACACGACAGGCTCGCGACCGGGAACGCCCCGGCTCCCATGCGCGTCACCGTGACCGTCCGGGACCCTCCACGACCGCGCTCGATCGTGCCGGTATGGGTGATCGGCGGAACCACCACGAAGTCCCGCGGCACGTCCGCTTCGATGTACACCTTGTGGGGATACTGCTCCGCTCCCTTGAGGTAGATCGCCAGATACTTCCGAATCCTTCCCGACGCGCTCCACGGGTTAAGCGTTATCAGCACGTCGGCCGTTGCTCCGGCGGCCACCCGCCTGTCAGAGAGAAGCGTCGCGGTGCACCCGCAGCACGACCAGATCCGGTCGATCTCGAGATCGCTGCCCGTGGTGTTGCGGAGCAGCAGCACCTGGTGTGCGTCCGTGAACTGACGGGCGTGAGCTATCACCAGCGGATCATCGGAGGGGGTAAGCGCGGGCGGCGGACCTTCGGAACAGTTCGCCGGGACGCGCGCAATGAATAGTAGGACTGCGGCCAAGCCTATACAATAATGTATTTGTACCATTGGCGTTATGCCGGAGGCCGGCATCCCGTACTGACCGGGCGAACGTTCCCTAGTCGACGCGGCGCGCGGTGGATACGAAACAGCCTCCGCCGAGAAGGCCGGAGCTGCTGTCGCTGCCGCCGTACTTCCCGTCCCCGTAGTTCCTATCGCTGCCGTACGGGTTCGTGCCGCGCAGGTATTCGTCGAGGTTGGAGAGCCCGTCTCCGTCCGGGTCCAGCACCGCATCGGTCGGGTCTTCGGGGTCCAGGTCGTACTTTATCTCCCAGGCGTCGTCCATTCCGTCCTCGTCCTGGTCCACTCCGGTGCCCGGACCGCCATCATCGTCCCCGTAGTCGGCGACGGTGAACGACCACGAGTAGTCCTGCACCATCGTATTGCCGGCCATGTCGAACACCCACATCTTCACGGTGCAGGTCACCGTCTCCTCGGAGGTGAACAGGAGATCCTGATTGAAGGTCACCGTCCGCGTCGCGTCGTTGTATGCCGGATCCACGTCCTGCGAGCCCGACGAGCTTCCCACCACGCTGAACATCGCGGGAATCATCGCGCTCTCCAGCATCGCCTCGCTGAAGCTCGCCGACACCGACGTGTCCCGGGCCACGTCGGTCGCCCCGTTTACCGGCGACACCGCCACCACGATCGGGTCCACCGTGTCGAGCACGATGGTGCCCGAGGCCGCGCTGCTCTCCCCGTAGCTGTTCCGCAGCTCGACCCACACCTCCTTCAATCCGTCACCGGCGGCCAGGTCGTACAGGAAGGACTCCTCGTACGCCGTCCATGCCGCCGCGTCCAGCGCCGCCTGAGACACTGCCGAGCGCATCTCCTCGGGCGCGCCGCTTGCGTTTATCCGCACCAGCACCTTCGTATCTCCGGTATAGCCGGGCGTCATCGTCACCCGGTCCACCACCACCACCCCGCTCAGGATTGGCGGGTCCGTCGTCTCCGTCACGGTAAAGCTCCAGGTGAACTCGCTCGCCATGCTGTTCTCCGCCTTGTCCTGCACCAGGTCACGTATCGTCACGGTCACCTTCTCGCCCAGGGTGAACTGTCCGGCCTGATGCAGTGTCACCGTCGCCGTCCCGGCGTCATAGGTAGGCACCGTGGTGTGCACGCCGGTGGATGCGCCTACCACCAGGCATGCGTTTGCATCGATCGTGCTCTCGATCATGTCGTCGTTGAAGGTCGCGGTGATCGCCGCATCGATCGAACGGCCCACTGCCTTGTTCTCCGGTGTGGTGTCCGCCACGGTCGGCGCCTCCGTATCCACCGTGATAGCGTCCGACGCGATGTTGCTCTGACCCTCCGAGTTCTTGAGCTGGCAGTACAGCGTCCTCAGCCCGTCACCCACCGTGAACGTCTGGCTCGACGACGCGACGTACGTCTGCCACGCGGCTTCCGTGATGCCCGACGCCGAGTCCGAAAACCTCATGTGCGTCGGGTCCGCAAGCGGCGCGACGGCCGTCGGCGTCTGCACCGTCACCGCCGCCGTTACCGTCAGCTCGTTCGAGTACAGGCTCGACACCGTCGTGCGGTCCGTCAGCGTCAGCGAACCCATTATGGGAGGCGGAACGTCCTGGACGATAATCTCCTGCGAATCCCCGGTCCATCCGCCTGCAGCAGAGGCCGTGACCGTCACCGTCTGGTTGCCGTCAGCCAGGATGTCGTCGACGATCGTGATGTTAAAGGTAGCCTGCGTCCCGCCCTCCGCGATCGTAACCGACGCCGGCACTGTCACTTCCGTCTCGTCATCGGATGCGAGTGTCACGACGAGATTGGACGAGTACGTTCCGGAAATCTCCACCAGCCCGGCGTTCAGCAGCACCCCGTCGTTCTCCCCGGCGGTTGCCGGTATCGTCAGCGTGATCGCCATCGACTCGTTATCCTGCACCGTGATGGCTGCGCTGTCCGGCGCGCGATTCGGCGCGGCGGCGGTGATGATGGCGACCTGATCGCCGTCTATCACCGTGTCGTCCACGATCGTGATCGTGAAGTTCTCAGGGCCGGAACTGCCTTGCGCGATCGTGATGCTCCCCGGCACGGTGATCTCGCTCGTGTCGTCGGACGCCAGCGTCACCGTCACCCCGCCTACCCCGGCCGCGTCGGGAATGGACACGCTCCCGGTAATAGGCGCGTCACCCTCCGTCAGCGGGGTGGTTACCGTCATGATCAGACGGGTCTCCGAGTCGTACACCTCGACCTGCGCTGCACCGTCCGTCACGCCGACGTCCGGGGTGTCCACCGCGGTGAGGGTCACCAGCTGCGGACCATCCGCGACAGCGTCAGTGATCCCCGCGAGGATGAACGTCTCGGATACCGTAGCGCCCGAGGGAATCGTCAGGTCCACCGTCGCCCCGCCGTCGACCGTCAACTCTCCGACGTCTGGCGAGGTGACGCGAACCGTCAGATCCGCCGCCGGGCTCAGCGGGAAGAACAGGGACACGGTGCACGTCGCATCCGAGCTCCCTTCCATTATCCCGGAGGGCACATTGAGCGTGAGCGCAGGGAGCAGCGTGAAATCGGCGTTTATCAGCGGCTCCGCCCGCGAGTCCGGGTCCCGCGTGTCGCCCGGTCCCCAGGACGTCTGGATCTCACCCTCGGCGATCAGCTGGGCCTTCACGTTGGCCACGTCCGCCGCGTCCACGACACCGCTCCCGTCGGAGTCCCTGCCGTAGGCCGCGACGTACAGCGCGGCCACGCCGCAGACGTGCGGGCTCGCCATGCTGGTTCCGCTCATCAGGCCGTAGGAGCCGTTCCTCACGCACGAGTACACGTCCTCGCCGGGCGCGGCAACGTCCACGCCGCCGACGGTGTCGCAGTAGTTGCTGAAGGCCGCCGCGAAGGTGTCGTCCGGATCGCCGAAGGAGCCGGGGCCGCCCGAGCCCCCGGACGCGCCGTCCGTGTCGCACATCGCGCTCACCGTGATCACCTCCGGATACGCCGCCGGAACGAAGTCGTCTCCCCCTCCGATAAGGTCGTTCGAGCCGTAAATGTCCAGGCTGTCGTTGCCGGCCGCCACCACGTACACCACGCCGGCGGCGACGCTGTTCTGGATACTCGTCCTCGTCGGGTCGACCACCCCGTCGCCCCCCCACCCGCCTATGCTCATGTTGACCACGTCGATCTCGTCCGCGCGCGCGGTCACCCAGTCGACCGCCGCCATGATCAGAGAGTCGGTGGTCGTCCCGTTCATTCCGAATATGTTGATCGCGTACAGATTCGCGCCGGGAGCGACGCCGACCACACCATCGTCGTTGTCCAGCGCCGCTACCGTTCCCGCCACGTGCGTGCCGTGGCCGTTCAAATCGTCCCCATTCGTGCCGTGCCCCACCAGGTCGACGCCCTCCACCACGTTGAGGTCGGGGTGATCCAGGTCGATACCGGTGTCGATGATACCGACGCCGACATCGACGCGGTCGTCCACGTTGTCGATGTTCGCCACGCCGCTGTCGTCCGCCCCGATACGGTCCACGCCTTCAGGGAGTGTCTGCGCCAGCAGATACCGTACCCGATCGGCGGCGACCTGCTTCACCTTCGGGTTCGCCTGCAGGGAGATGGAGGCGACCGCCTTCGTGCCGACCGGCAGCTTCATCGAGAAGCCCTTGATCGCCGTGGTGTAGACCTGCTCCACCGTTCCGCCGGCGAGCCCGGCCAGCTCGTGCGCCGTCTTCGCGACGTCCCCGGCCCTGACGCTGTCGTCCAGGACGATGATCAGCGAGTCGGGGACGGTTTCATCCGCCGCGTGCGCGGCGAGGGCCGAGATCAGCAGGCAGAAAAACATAACTCCGGTAAGGATGCGCATCCGACTCATGGCTACCCCCTCCTGAACGATTCCTCTACGTGACTCAACAGTGTCCTTATCTTAGTCAATAATTATGCAAATCGCAACGGTCAGGTTTTCTGCTCCTCCCCCCTGGTGGCGGGCACCTCGATCGTGAATACCGAACCTTTTCCCTGTTCACTCCTTACGGAGACCCGTCCTCCGTGCTGCTCGACGATTCCGTGAAGGACGGAGAGCCCGAGCCCGGTGCCGGAATCTTTCGTGGTGAAGAACGGGTCGAATATCCTCTTCTGCTTGTCCGGGCTGATTCCGCATCCGGTGTCCGCCACCGCGATCGCGACCCGCCCGTTGTTGCGCACCATTGCCACGTGCACCGTTCCGCCGTCCGGCATCGCCTCTCCCGCGTTGACGAAGAGAGAGGTGAACACCTGCTTGAACTGGTCCGGGTCCACGTCGCACACCGTCTGACCCTTGTAGCTCATCTTGAAGTTCACCCTCTCGAACAGCGGCTGCTTTTTCAGCAAGCCGACCGTCTCGTCGACGATGCTCGCGATGTCGCACGAGCGCACGTTCGGTCGCGGTCGGCGGGCGAACATGAGAAGGTCCTCGACGATCCTCTTGCACCGCAGCGCTTCCTTCTGAACCGTCTGGAGATCCTCCGTCGGCGTGCCCGGCGGAAGGTCCTCCTCGATCAGCTGGGAGTACCCCAGGATATTGGTGAGCGGGTTGTTGATCTCGTGCGCCACCCCTGCGGCCAGGCGGCCGAGGGATGCCAGCTTCTCGCTCTGCAGCAGCCGGTCCCGCGTCGCCTCCAGCTCCTTGCGGGTCTCCTCAATCTTCTGCTCCAGCGTCTCGTTGTACCGCTGTATCTGGTGCCGTGCCTCTCCCAGCTTCTCCACCATCGTGTTGAAATCCTGCGCCAGCACCCCCAGCTCGTCGTTCGGCATGCCTCCGGTCACGCGTACGCTCAGGTCCCCGTCCGTGATCGCGTGCACGTTCCGGGTAAGCCGCTTGATGGGTCCGTACAGCCCCTTCGCGGTCAGATACGCGGTCCACGCGCCGGCGACGAACACGCACGCCGCGGTGATGAGCAGTATCCGCAGGCCCTTCCTGGCGCGCACATCGGCCGCAAGATACGAGTGGCCGAGCACGATCGCCCCGAGGAACTCCTTTCCCTGCCCGGCGCTCATCGGGTGAACCACCTCGATCACGTCCCCCCCTACGATCCGTCTCTCCCGAATGATCGGCTTCGTGCTCTTCGCGAACGCGCCGGTGTCGATCGTGCCGCCCTCCCGCACACCGTAGGAATGCCATATGCAGCTCCCGGCCGTGTCGTACACCCCGATATAGGGGACGAGCGGGTTCGCGTCGCAGGCCCATCCGAAATCCTTGATTCCCTGGCTCTGCCCCTTCTTGACGAGGACCGCGAAGCCCTTCGCGTACGAATTGGCGGTCAGCTCTGCAAGCTCCTCGACGTCCTTCGTCCGCTGGCCGCCCTCCCGCCGCGCCTCCAGATACGCCGCGCCCCACACGCAGACCCCAAGCATCAGCACCATCACCACGGTCTGCTTGAAAAGAAGGGAACGGTAGACCGGGATTCTCTCCCCGCTCCGCGTGCCCCCGTTCATGGCTACTCCACCTCGGTGAACACCGGGTCGTCGGGGGCGATGTACTTCCTGCTCTCGACATGGCCGTCCAGAGCAACGAAATTCACGTTGTGCCTGTACCCCAGCGCCCACTGTTTGTCCAGCCCGAGGGTTCCCTTGGCGTTCTCGGGCGGAATCATCTTGTCGTTGTTGATGTGAGGGCCTTCGGAATCGGCGAACACCAGGATCCTCGAGGCCTTCCGGAAGCTGGACAGCTTGCGTCCGCTCCAGGCCACGTCAACGCTGTAGCCGTAGCTGGCGCGGATCGGCGGGGTGAGTGTTTCGAGTACGAACGGGTCGTCGTCTTCTCTACAGAGAAGGACGCCGGGATTGACGTAATAATTCTTCATGAGCGATAACCAGCACTTCTCCTCGTAAAACATCGAGGAGGTGGGCACGAAGTCCCGGTGATCGCCCGCGTAGAGGAAGAGCGCCTTGCCCTGCTGGGACAGATTACTCATGCACACCGCGGCATTCGCCTTTTGCCTCGCCTTCACGAGGGCGGGCATAAGGATCGACGACAGGATCGTGATGATCCCTATCACGATGAGCAGTTCCGTCAGTGTGAAACCCTTTGTTTCGCGCATTGTGTACCTCATACATAATTATTCGGTGCAAAACGCATGCCAAATGAACGGGTGACTACTAACTGCTTATGTACGTGATACTTATCAGTGAACTTCAAGCCGCCGATGTGTACCACCACTGCTACAAAAACACCGAAAAAGTACTCGGCTTAGTACACTGAATGAGCGACAAGGCCCCTTTCGGACGTCACCGCTCACCCCGGGCTCTTGAAGTCGCGCGACCTGATGCCGTACTTCTTCAGCAGACGCTGGAGGGCGGTCCGTCCGATGCCCATCTCCGCCGCGGCGTCCGTCACGCTTCCCTGGGCGTTCTCGATCGCGGTACGGATGGACTTCATCTCGAACTCCTGCATGGCCAGCTTCTTCGCCTCGGCATACCCCCCGCCGGCCGGGATGACGGGCGGGGTGCCCCCCGCCGCCGGGAGCCCGACCGACTCGATCTCGGTAGATCCCTCGGCAGCCAGCACCACGGCCTTTTCGACCGTGTTCTCCAGCTCTCTCACGTTGCCCTGCCATTCGTTGGAGTAGAGCATCTTCATCGCGTCCGCGCTCACCGACATCTGCGGTTTCCCGTACCGCTCGCAGAAGCGCTTCAGGAAGTGTGACACCAGGATCGGTATGTCCTCCTTCCTGTCGCGCAGCGGCGGAAGCGATATCGACACCACGTTCAGCCGGAAGTAGAGGTCCTCGCGAAGCGCTCCTTGCTCCACCGCCTTCAGCGGGTCCACGTTGCTCGCGGCAAGAACCCGTGCGGATACGTTCACCGGCTTCGGGTCCCCGAGCCGGTATATCTTCTTCTCCTCGATAGCCCGCAGCAGCTTGGCCTGGGTCGCCGGACTGAGACCGCTTACCTCATCGAGAAAGAGCGTGCCGTCCGCGGCCGCCTGAAAGTACCCTTCCTTGGCCTGGTGCGCGCCGGTGTAGGCGCCCTTGGCGTGACCGAACAGCTCTCTCTCCAGAATGGATTCCGGAAGCGCGTTGCAGTTGATCGCGACGAAGGGTGACTCCTTCTGCGGCCCTCCGAAGTGGATGGCTCTCGCAACCAGCTCCTTCCCGGTGCCGCTCTCTCCCCAGATGAATACGTTGCAGTCGCTCTGCTGCATCTTCTCGATCAGGTCGTACACCCCCTGCATCGCCGTGCTGGACCCGATCAGCTCGCCGAGACTCTCCTTGGCGCGGAGCCGTCCCCGCAGCTGCTCGACCTCCGTTTCCAGTTCGCGCCTCTTCAAAATCTCCCTGACCTTCTGCCGGAGCTCCGCCAGGTTCAGCGGCTTCGTAACGTAGTCGCACACGCCCTGTTGCATCGCCTGGACCGCGCTCTCGACCGTACCGTAGCCGGTGATGATCATCACCTCCGTCTCCGGATGCTTCGCCTTCACCGCCTTGACGACGGCGATGCCGTCCACCCTCGGCATCTTGAGATCGGTGATCACCAGGTTGTAGGCGTTGTCGGCGAGCACCTTCACCGCGTTCTCTCCCCCGTATGCGCACTCCACGTCGTACCCCTGCCGGCGCAACGCCCTGGCGAACAGGTCCGCCACGTTCTTTTCGTCGTCGACTACCAGAATGTCGGCCGTCATCCCAGGGGCCCTTTCTTCGTTCCGATACCGATGAAACCGTTCGCGCGCACTCCGCGCATCCACGCCCCCTCGAGTTCTCCGTTTCTCCGCTCGTTCAGATGAACAATATATACATCCCTGAAGCCGGCCTTGACAAGCATGTCCATCATCTCCCGCTCGCTGAATATGTGCAAGAACATATCGGGGATGCCCCGGTAGGTGTCCATGTAGAGGTCGCCGAACTCGTCCCGTCCGAACGCCGAACAGAGCGCGCTCGTGATGAGCCAGCCGAGCCGATCGGGTGCGTACCAGCGATGGAACCGGTTGTGCGCGTGCACGAAGAACATGCCGTCCGGCGCGAGTATCCGTCTCACCTCCTCCGCCACCCTGGTCCTGGCGTCCCGGCCGGGGACCATGCCCAGGGTGCTGAACATGCACGTCGCATAGTGATACTTGTTGTCCGGAAAGTCCGCGAGGTCGCGCATGTCACGCTGCACGAACGTCGCCTTCAGCCCGGCCGCGGCGATCTTCTCGGAAGCGATCGACAGCATGTACTCCGACATGTCGAGCCCGGTCACCTTCAGCCCGCTCCTGAGGAAATGGAGGACGAGGCGTCCGGTGCCGCACCCCAGGTCGATCAGCCTGCCGCCGCCGGTGATGAACCGATCGAGCAGCCTGGTGTCGAAGTCGAACAGCTCGTTCCGGCAGTTGAACGTGTCGTACTCCTCGGCGATCGTTCTGCTGTGTACGTAGGCCAGGGTGGACGGATTCAGGCCGGGAAGATTTTGCTGCTCGCTCATAGGGCTACGGAGAGCCCTTGATGCTCCGGATGAGACCTCCCGCGTCGATGATTCTCCGGATCTCCTCCGGGAACGGCTGGAACGAAAACTCGTTGTCGGTCGCCGGGTCGCGGAGCCTTCCGCCGTCGAGATCGATCTCGACCGCGGCTCCGTCCTTCACCGCGGCGTGCACCTCGGACGACTCGAATATCGGGAGCCCGATGTTGATCGCATTCCGGTAGAAGATACGCGCGTAGCTCTCAGCGATGCAGCATGCCACCCCGCAGGCCTTGATTGCTATCGGGGCGTGCTCGCGGGAGGAACCGCAGCCGAAATTGCGGCCCGCGACGATCACGTCACCCCGGCACACCTCCCTGGCGAAATCGCTGCGGGCGTCCTCCATGCAGTGCACGGCGAGCGCTTCCGGATCATGCGTATTGAGATAGCGCGCCGGAATTATCAGGTCCGTGTCAATGTTGTCTCCGAACAGCCATGCCCTCGCCATGTCATCCTCCGTTCGCGGGCGTCAGGTACGTCAGTATCCTGCTGAGTGTGTCCTTCATCTCCGTCCGGTTCACGATCATGTCTATCATCCCGTGCTCCAGGAGGAACTCGGACATCTGGAACCCGGAAGGCATCTCCTTCTTGATCGTCTGTTCGATCACCCGGGGTCCCGTAAAGCCAATCAAAGCCTTCGGTTCCGCCATGACGATGTCGCCCAGGGACGCGAAGCTCGCCAGCACTCCCGCCATCGTCGGGTTCGTCAGGATCGAGATGAAGGGTACGCCGCCCTCCCGCATCCTGTGCACCGCCTCGGCGGTCTTCGCCATCTGCATGAGCGAGACCAGGCCCTCCTGCATCCGGGCGCCTCCGCCGGAGCCCGACACGACGATGTACGGGCACCTCAACTCGATCGCCCTCTCGGCGCCGTACGCGACCTTTTCCCCGAGCACCGATCCCATGCTCCCCATCATGAACCTGCTGTCGGTCACCGCGCAGGAGACCTGCGCACCGTTCAGCGTTCCGATACCTACGATCGCGGCATCGTTCAGCTCCGTCTTCGACCGGTATTCTTCGAGCGTGTCCCGGTACGTCTTCTTCGCCTCGAAGGTGAGCGGGTCACCCGAAACCAGATCCGTCAGCTCCTCCTTGAAGCTGCCCGGATCGAGCAGCAGGTCGATCCGCTCGTGCGCGCTCAGAGCGAAGTGATAGTTGCATTCCGGGCAGACCTTGTTGGCCTCTTCCACTACCTTGCGGTAGATCATCTTCTCGCAGGACTCGCACCGCATCCACAGGCCGTCCGGCACGTCCCGACGGCGGAGATTCAGTCGTTTCAGGTCGTCCCACCTCATAACGCCTCTCCCCGAAGCCGACGGATCGCCGCGACCCGGTCCTTCTTCGAAAAGACCGCCGTACCGGCCACGAGCATATCCGCGCCCGCGTCAACCACGCGCGCGGCATTCTGCTCGTTGATGCCTCCGTCCACCGATACGGTGACGTGCGGAGGCATCATCTCCTTTATTTCATTTATCTTGGGAAGCACCTCGGACATGAACTCCTGCCCGCCGAACCCGGGATTCACCGTCATCACAAGCACTAGGTCGACCGCGTCCCGCACCGGCTCGAGCGCCCCGGCCGGTGTCGCAGGATTCAGCGAGATACCGGGTATCGCGCCCGCCTCCCGTATGCGCTCGGCAAGCTCGACGTGGGAAATGTCGATTTCAACATGGAAGGTCACCATGTCCGCGCCCGCCTCGATGAAATCGCGGAAGTACCGCTGCGGCTCCTCGATCATCAGGTGCACATCCAGAGGCACGCTGGCGGAGCCGCTGATCGCGCGCACGACCGCCGGCCCTATTGTTATGTTGGGGACGAAATGTCCGTCCATCACGTCCACGTGCAGCACGTCGGCCCCCGCCGCTTCGACGTCCCGTATCTCTCCGTCGAGTCTGGCGAAATCGCACGCGAGCAAAGATGGCGCAATCTTGACCATACCGAACGCGTCAGGAACTCTTGTCCGGAAGACACGCCACCCCGGGAAGCTCCCTGCCTTCCATGAATTCCAGGAACGCCCCGCCGCCCGTGGACACGTGATCGAACTTGTCCTGGAGACCCAGCATCTCCACCGCCGCGAGCGTGTCGCCCCCCCCGACGATCGTCGCCGCGGGCGAGGCGGCCATCTTGGCGGCCAGCTCGCGCGACCCGTTCGAGAACGGCTCCATCTCGCACACCCCCATCGTGCCGTTCCATACTATCGTGCCGGCGCCTTCGAGCGCCTTGCAGAACGCCGCGGTGGTGGCCGGCCCGATATCCAGCCCCATCCATCCGGGCTCGATCGATCCCTCCTGCACCTTCGTCTCCGCGTCGGCACTGAATGCACGGGCCGTCACGTGGTCCGTCGGGAGCATCACCTCGACGCCGGCGTCCCGGGCCGCCGCCAGAACGCCCAGCGCGACGTCCTTCTTGTCCTCTTCCAGTTTCGAGTCGCCGACCTCTACCCCTTCCGCCGAAAGGAACGTGTAGGCCATGGCGCCCCCGATCAGCACCCGGTTCGCCAGCCTGAGGAGGTTCTCCACCGTACCGATCTTGTCCGACACCTTCGCTCCGCCGAGCACCACGATGAACGGCCTTTCGGGATCCAGGAGCACCTTCCCCAGATGCTCGATCTCCGCCTCCAGAAGCAGTCCGGCCGCGCCCGGCAGCTTCTTCGGCACGCCCGCCACGGACGCGTCCGGACGGTGCGCGGTGCCGAACGCGTCGTTCACGTACACGTCGCCGAGCCGGCTGAGCGCGTCCACGAAGTCCGCGTCGCCCGCCTTTTCTCCCGGATTGAACCGCAGGTTCTCCAACACCACCACGTCGCCTGCCTTCATGCCGGAGACCACGCTCTCGACCTCCGGGCCGATACAGTCGTTCAGCTTCCGCACCTCCCGTCCCAGCAGCTCGCCAAGACGGGCCGCTACCGGATCCATCCGCAGGTCGGGCACCACCTTTCCGTTCGGCCGGCCCAGGTGGCTCATCAGTATCAGCTTGCCGCCTCGCCCGAGCACGTGGTTGATGGTGGGAAGGGCGCGCCGTATGCGCGCGTCGTTTGCGATCTCGCCGTGCTCGAGGGGAACGTTGAAGTCCACCCTCATCAGCACACGCCTGTCCTTCACGTCTATATCTTCAACCGTTACCTTGCGCATAGAGTCCTCCTTCGCGTCCGCCTATCACGCCGCCACCGTCGAAGAGTCCCTACAGGGCCGTCGCCTTCGCGAGCAGGTCGGCACATCTGCAGGAGTAGCCCCACTCGTTGTCGTACCAGGAGATGACCTTCACCATCTTCTCCCCCATCATCATCGTACAGTCGGCGTCGAATATGCTCGAGTGGGAGTTGCCGATGACGTCGCTGGAGACGATCGGCTCGTCTACGTATTCCAGGATCCCTTTCAGCGCGCCGTCGGCGGCTTTCTTCATCGCCTCGTTCACCGCCTCGGCGGAGGCCGGCTTGTCCAGCACCGCGACCAGGTCGACGATCGACCCGTCGATCACCGGAACCCTCAGCGCCATGCCGTTCAGTTTGCCGTTCAGCTCCGGGATCACCTTGCCGACCGCCTTGGCCGCTCCGGTGGTCGTGGGAATGATGTTCATCGCGGCAGCGCGCGCGCGCCGCACGTCCGAGTGAATCATGTCGGAGACCTTCTGATCGTTCGTGTAGGCGTGGATCGTCGTCATCAGCCCCTCGACCACACCGAACGTTTCGTGAAGCACCTTCGCGATGGGCGCCAGGCAGTTGGTCGTGCACGACGCGTTCGAGATGATCTGGTGTTCCGGCTTCAGATCGTCGTCATTGACGCCCATCACGACCGTCGCGTCGATCTCGTCCTTCGCCGGGACCGTCAGCAGCACCTTGGGCGCGCCCGCCTCGAGGTGCTTCGCGATCTGCTCCCTCTTCCGGAACACGCCGGTCGACTCGATGACGAAATCGACCTTCTTCTCGGCCCACGGCAGCTCCGCGGGGTCCTTCACGCTGAGCACCGGGATCTCGGCGCCGTCCACGATCAGCTTGTCGCCGCCCCCGGCGACCTCACCGGGGAACCTTCCGAACACCGTGTCGTACTTCAGCAGCATCGCCAGGGTGTCGGCGTCCGCCAGGTCGTTCACCGCAACAACCTCAAAGCCGCCCTTCTTCTTCATGGTGCGAAATACGGTCCTCCCGATCCTGCCGAATCCGTTGATGCCTACCCGAATCGCCATGTGCGCCTCCTTTCTGAACTCATCATTGCCCGTTGGTCCTTTGTGAACCGGATATGTTATCAGCACGGCCGCTTTCTCTCAAGAGTTTTGTGGAGAGGATTCGTTGCCGGGGACGAGCGCGCCGGAGAAAGTTGCATGCGCAGGTATGGACAACGCGGGAATTCCGGGTATAATATCTCAAAGACTGTGTAAGGGGTACCGACCCATGCCTCAACTGGAACTGGAGACCAAGGCATCCGGACTCGAGAAGTCCGCAGCGCATGCGTTCGTTCTTCTCCGCGGATATATCGACCCGTCGACCGTGTTCTCGCTGGAATCGAAACTCGAGGAGCTGCGCGACGGCGACACCAGAGACCTGATCGTCGACTGCTCCGAGCTGATGTACGTCAACAGCCGCGGCATGGGCACCATCATGCAGTTCTACCGGGATTTCCGCGACAAGGGCCGCGAGCTGGTGTTGACGAACGTCACGAACGTGGTCCTTCAGCTGCTCGAAATCATCGGCGTCCCGGCCGTCGTCCCGATACTTCCCGACCTCGACGCGGCCGTGGCGTATCTGGCCAGCGGCCCGGTCGGCAAGCGTCCGCATCCGGCGAGCGGCCCGCGCCCGAAGAAGGCGCTCTCGGCCGTCAAGAAGAAGGACGATGAGCCCCCCCACCCCAGGGCCGATTCGTCCATACTTCTCGTCAGTCCGTGGCACAACGAGTTCAACGACATCCTGCGAAGACGGCTGGCCTCGGTGGCCGCGCGCTTCGAGATCGTCGAGAACTGCAAGGCGGCGATGGAGGTGTTCGACGTGGTGAACCCGGACCTCGTGATCCTCGAAGACAAGGCCGAGGGCTCCGACGAATTCGTGCTGGCGCTCAAGACGGAGAAGCGGAAGAGCGTCAGCCCTCTGATACGGATCTACGCGAAGGAAGACGAATTGAAGCTGCAGGGCAGCTTCAAGATCTGGGAGAACGACTACCTGATCGAGCCGTTCGACATCACCGAGCTGTTCACCCTGTCGGAACAGGACCTGATGCAGTCGCCCGCCCGCAGGCGGGGGATACTCCATCAGAGCCACTTCACGCTGCACTCCTCGCCGCAGTCCGTGGACAAGGCCAACCGGCTCGCCGCCAGCATCATCGATCAGCTCGGCTTCGACGCGGAGGCCGCGTCCGGCATCAAGGCGGCGTACGCGGAAGCGGTCGACAACGCGATCCGGCACGGTAACGCGCATCGGCGGGAGCGCCGGGTGGACGTCAGGTTTCTTGCCGACCGGGAGAAGCTGACCATACGCGTCGAGGACGAAGGTGACGGCTTCGATTACGAAGAACTGATGAAGAAGATCGCCAAGGGTAAGGAAGCCTACAAGCGCGGGCTCCAGAAGGCTCAAGAGAGAGGCGGCAGGGGCATACTCCTCATGTCGCTGTGCGTGGACGAGCTGAGATACGAGGGCAAGGGCAACGTGCTTGTGCTCGTCAAGAACCTGTAGTCCGGCGCCGCAGACAACCTCCAGACATGACCACCAACTTCAGGGTACTCATGCTCGGCTGGGAGTATCCCCCTGAGGTGACCGGCGGACTGGGGGCGGCATGCCAGGGAATCGTCCGCACTCTCGCGGCGAGAGACACCGACGTCATCTTCGTCGCGCCCCGGCTCCCCGAGGAAGCCGAGGAAGAGTCCGTTGACTTCGTGAGTCTCGAAGAGATCGACGCGGTCGGTCAGGCGCGCTGGCTCGACGAGCGAATCAAGAGGCTGGCGGCGAAGAGCGCGCTCAGCCCGTACCTCACCGAGACCGCGTACGCGGAGATGCTGGACCGGCTGCGCGGGCTGTCGACGGGCGAAGGCAGCCGCAGCGTGCTGGCGATGTCTCACGACTACGGTCCTGACCTGGAGGCCGAAGTGGAGCGCTACGCCTCCGTGCTCGAGGTGCTCGCTTCCACCGAGCGCTTCGACGTGATCCACGCCCACGACTGGATGACCTTCCCGGCAGGGGTGCGCATCAAGCGACTGTCCCGTGCCCCGCTGGTGCTGCACGTCCACAGCCTCGAGCTGGACCGGAATGCGGAGAAGCCCGACCCCCACATCTTCAGGACGGAGAAGGAAGCCTTCCGAGAGGCGGATCACGTGGTGGCGGTGAGTTTCTACACGAAGGGCAAGCTCGCGGAGGAGTACGAGGTCCCCGAATGGAAGGTCAGCGTCATCCATAACGCGGTGTCGAGACGCGACAGCCCGTGGTCCCGCAGGATGAGAAAGCCGTTCGACCGGAAGGTGGTGCTATTCCTGGGCAGGATCACCTCCCAGAAGGGGCCGGAGATCTTCGTGGATGCGGCGGCCAAGGTGCTCGAGGCGGACCCGGACGTGTGGTTCGTCATGGCCGGCAGCGGGGACATGCTGCCGCGGGTGATCGAGCGGGCGGCCCGCCTCCGGATCGGACGGAACTTCTATTTCACCGGGTTCCTGCGCGGGCCCGAGGTGGAGCGGATGTACGCGATGAGCGACCTGTACGTCATGCCCAGCGTCTCCGAGCCCTTCGGGATGACGAGCCTGGAGGCCATTCTGTATGACGTGCCCGTGATCGTCTCCCGCCGTTCCGGTGTCGCCGAGATCCTGAAGCACGCGATTCAGGTTGACGCCCGCGACGTGCACCAGCTTGCCAACGCCATCCTCGCCGTCTTAAGATACCCGGCGCTGCGCCGCATGATGGTCAGGATGTGCGGCGACGCCATCGCCGGCGTCTGCTGGGAGACGACGGGCGAGAAGATACAGGACGTGTACCGGATGGTTGTCGAGGGAGCCGAGCGATGCCCGCGGTCTGTTTCTATTTTCAGGTTCACCAGCCTCTGCGGCTGCGGCCGTACTCGTTCTTCGACATCGGCGTCCGTCATGACTACTTCGATACCGCGCAGAACACCAACATCCTGAAGGGCGTCGCGGAGCGCTGCTACCTGCCCGCCAACCGCATGATGCTGAAGCTGATAGACGACCTCGAAGGCGATTTCAGGATCTCGTTCTCGATCACCGGCATCCTGCTGGACCAGCTGGACGCGGGATCGCCCGAGACGCTGGACTCTTTCAGGCGGCTGGCGGATACGGGCAGGGTCGAATTCCTCGCGGAGACCAGTCATCACACCCTCTCGTATCTCTATTCGCTGGATGAATTCGCCGCGCAGGTGCAGGCACACCGCGAGCGGATCACCGCCACCTTCGGCCTCAAGCCGACCACCTTCAGGAACACCGAGCTCGTCTACGACAACGAGCTTGCCAGGGCTGCCGAATCCATGGGCTTCTCCGCGGTACTCGCCGAGGGTGCGGACCGTCCTCTGGCCGGACGGAGTCCGAACAGGCTCTACCGCCCGGTCGGCTGCGGCCGTATCGTCTCCCTGCTCAAGAACTATCGTCTCTCCGACGACATCGCATTCCGGTTTTCGAGTGACGACTGGAAGGACTATCCGCTCTCGCCGGAGAAGTTCGCCGGCTGGATACGCCGGGCCGCTTCCGAGGGGGACCTGATCAATCTATTCTTCGATTACGAGACGCTTGGCGAACACCACAGCGCGGAGAGCGGCATATTCGATTTCTTCAAGTCCCTTCCCGCCAGGATCCTCGGGCTGCCCGACTTCCGGTTCGTCACGCCGGCGCAGGCGGCGGAGGAGCTTGAGCCGGCCGGTGAGTTCGATGTCCCGGAGCTGACTTCGTGGGCCGACATGGACAGGGACGTGTCCGCCTGGCGGGGCAACGAGCTTCAGGAGTCCGCTCTGGAGGCCGTGTATGAGATGGGGGAACAGGTCCGCACCGCAGGAGCGGAGGCAATCGAAACATGGCGGAGGCTGCAGACCTCGGACCACTTCTACTACATGAGTACAAAGTGGTTCGCCGACGGTGATGTGCACAAGTACTTCAACCCGTATCTGTCGCCGTACGACGCCTACGTAAACTACATGAACGTGCTCTCCGACTTCAGCGAGGACCTGGAACATGGGTGATGCGGATCTCACACGGCTCATAGAGGTCTCATGGGAAGTCTGCAATAAGGTCGGCGGGATACACAC
>CAYMFW010000054.1:0-26218 GCA_964389785.1 uncultured Planctomycetota bacterium | reverse complement strand
ACTGCTGTACCCGGAGCTGAGGAAGATGCACGTGTCCGAGATCCGCGCGGCGAAGAAGGGGGCGTAGCGATGCTGGAATCCGGACGCTACGTATTCGGGCCCGGTGGAGAATACCGGCTGTCGGTTGCCGCTTCGATAGAGGCCCGGAGAAAGGCGTGGGCGCTGGTGCACGACGTATACGAGCAGAAGGGGTACGTTCCCGCGAACAGCCCCGGCCTGTGGTACGGTTATCACGATTCCCTGCCCGATACGACGACGTTCCTTGTGAAGCGCGGGGACGACGTTGTTGCGACCCTCACCACGGTGTTCGACGGCCTGATCGGTCTTCCCGCGGACGAGCTGTACGAGGACACGCTCGATGAGATGCGCCTCGCGGGCCGCCAGCTGTGCGAGATAAGCAGCCTGGTATGCACCGAGCGGCGGGGAGGGAGCGAGATTCTGATGCACCTGTTCCGGGCGGCGTACACAACCGCTAGGCACCTGGAGGGGGCGTCCGATTTCGTGGTGACCGTGAATCCTCATCACCGTCTTTACTACGAGCGGGCGCTCCTGTTCGAGAGAGTGGGTGAGGAGAAGACATATTCCAAGGTGGCGGGCGCGCCGGCGGTGCTGCTGCGGCTGGACCTGAAGAACGCGACGGAACGGTACCGGGAGGCGTACGGGAACTGTGCAGGGCCCCGCAACCTGCACGCGTTCTTCGAGGGGAACGTCGCCGGGCTGTGCCGGTGGCTCTCACGGAGAAGGGCGCCCCTCGACTGGGACAGCCTGCGGGAGTACTTCGGTATCCGTCCGGTGGCGCTCCGGCAGAAGACGAGGCGCGGCGTTCAGAAGATCGCGCTGTCGTACGCGTGAGGAAGAAAGAGAGATGATTCCAGTGGACAGGAACAGGAAGCGGGAGCACATACTCAGGGCGGCGCTCTCCGTATTCGCCGAGAAGGGCTACGACGGGGCGACGGTATCGGACATCGCGGAGAGGGCCTCGGTGGCGAAGGGGCTGGTCTACGATTATTTCGAGAGCAAGGAGGACCTGTTCGGACGGCTGTTTGACCGGGTGTTCGGTCATCTGGAGTCCGACATGGAGGTCCCCCCGCCGCTGGACGGGGACCCGCTGGAGGCGATCGTGCACCGGGCGAGGGAGATCCTTCTGCAGTACGAGTCCGTCGGCTCCGACGTGAACGTGATCGCGCAGTTCTGGGCGCGGGGCCAGGCCGAGGGGGCGGGCGGGCGGTTCCTGGAGGCGTGGAAGGAGAGGTACCGGTCGTGCAGGGAGCGGGTGGCCGCGCTTCTGGAGGAAGCGAAGGGTGCGGGAACGGTGAGAAAGGACGTGGACGTCCGGGCGGCCTCCTGGGCCGTGGTAGCGATGATAGACGGCAGCGTGCTGCAGTGGCTGCATCGTGACGACAGGGTGTCGCTCGTCGGACAGGCGACGCAGGGACTTCGGACGCTGCTTTCGGGCATGACGGGTGCGGCGTCGCCGGGCGCCGGGAGCGTTTTCCTGAACCGTGTGATGACCGACTGTCCGGTCACCCGCGGGGGGCCGGAGGGGGAGATATGAACAGACGACGGGTTCCGATAGCGCTGAGAAATCTGCTTCACAGCCGCAGGCGGCTGGTGGCGGCGCTGGCCGGGGTGATCTTCGCGGTGGTGCTGGTGAATATCGAGATAGGAATCCTGGCCGGGTTCATATCGAACTCGAGCGGGTTCATAGACCGGATGCCGGCGGACGTATGGGTAACGGGCAAGGGCACGAAGAACTTCGACCAGCCGTTCGCGATACCGGAGACGGTGCTGCACCGGGTCCGGTCGGTGCCTGAGGTCGCATGGGCGGAGGACCTGTTCGTGTCGTGGTCGCACTGGAAGCTGAAATCCGGCACGCAGGAGGTGGTGGAGATCATCGGGCTTCCGGAGCGGGGGAGCCTCCCCATCCCCTGGGAGGTGAATCCTCCCGAGGCCCGCGACCTGAGGGAGCCGTACGGGGTGATCATAGACGAGGCGGAGGCGGCCCGGCTGGAGGTGACCGGGATCGGCCAGACGAGCGAGCTGATGGGGACCAGGGTGAAGGTGATCGGCTTCACGAAGGGGCTGAGGAGCTTCACGACGGCCCCGTACGTGATCACCCGGATGAACCACGCGCTGGGAATGACCCAGCTGAATATCGGCGGCCTCGGCTACGTGCTGGTGAAGGCGCGCGATGGGGTGTCCGGCCGGGCGCTGGCCGCAAAGCTGAAGGAACGCCTTCCGGGCTACGACGTGATGACCGGAACGCAGTTCCGCAACCGCACGTGGGGCTACTGGCTGTTTGGTACCGGGGTCGGTTCCGGGTTTTTCATCTCCGCGCTTCTCGGATTCATCGTGGGCGGCGCGGTGGTCGGCCAGGTGCTGTACGCGATGGTGATGGAACAGAGACCGGAGTTCGGCGTGCTGAAAGCGATGGGCTCCGAGAACACCCGTTTGAGAAACATGGTGGCGACGCAGGCGATGATCATCGGCATCACCGGGTACGTGCTGGGAATGCTGGCGACGATTCCCCTGCAGATGATGATAGTCTCGGTGGGCACCCCGTTCAAGCTGTTCTGGCAGCTTGTCGCCGGGGGATTCCTGATGACCGTCGGCGTATGCGCGGCGGCAACAGTGGTGCCGGTGCTGAAGATATACGCGCTGGAGCCGGCGATGGTGTTCCGCGGGGAGGGCCTGTCAGGCGGGTCGAAGCGGGCGCGGAGGACCTCCGGGCGACGGACCGCCGGGAAATCGGGGTCTCCGGAAGCCGGTCCCGCGCTCAGTCTGCACGGGATCTGCAGAGGATTCGCGTACGCCGGCGGGCGCGCCGAGGTGCTGAAGGGCACTGACCTGCGGGTAGAGCGCGGGGAGCTGGTTATCGTCGCCGGACCGAGCGGAAGCGGGAAGAGTACGCTGCTCTGCGTGATGGGAGGACTGCTGGAAGCGGACCGAGGGTCGATCCGGGTCTTCGGCCGCGACCTGATGGAAATGGACGAGGACGGGATCCAGCGGGTGCGGCGTAGCGACATCGGCTTCGTGTTCCAGAACATCTACCTGATGCCGGCGCTCACCGCGCTCGAGAACGTCCGCATCGCGTCGGATATCAAGGGTTCGGGCCGGAGGAGCGAAGAGGAGCTTCTTGGATACGTAGGCATGGCAGGAATGGCGCGGAAGCGTCCCGCCGAGCTGTCGGGAGGGGAGAAACAGAGGGTGGCGATCGCCCGGGCGCTGGCCGGCGACCCGCAGGTGATCCTCGCCGACGAGCCGACGGCGTCGCTCGATACGGAGAACGCGTACGACGTGATGGACCTGCTGAGCCGGCTGGCGAGAAACGACAGCCGCGCCGTGGTGGTGGTGACCCACGACGTCCGGCTTTTCGGATATGCGGACCGGATGTACGAACTGGAGGGCGGACTGACGAAGGAGGTCGAGGCGTATGACGAGGAATATGTGTCTGTATTCAATGGTATCGGTTCTGACGCTTCTCTCGGGCTTAGCGGTTGGGGAGGAGAAGGCGATCTTGTGTGCGTCGGGGAGGATAGAGCCGGCGGGTGAGGAACGGCATCTGCAGTTTCCCGTGCCGGGGCGACTCGCGAAACTGAACGTGTCGGAAGGCGACACGGTCGCCCGCGGGGACATCCTGGCGGAGCTCGAGAACGGAGAGGAGAGGGCCCAGGCGGCGCTCTGCGCGGCGCAGCTGGACAAAGCCCGCGCGGCTCTGGAACGACTGGTGAACGGAGCCCGTCCGGAGGAGCGGATCGTGGCGGAGGCGGAGGCGCTCTCGGCCGCACGCGCGCTGGAGATGCTGAAGAACGGCGCGCGCAGGGAGGAGCGGGAGGGGGCACGGGCGGCATGGGACCGGTGCAGAGCGAACCGGGTCGCCGAGGAGAGGACGCTGGCGCGTCTGAAGAAGCTCCGTGAGGGCGAGGTGAAGGGAGCCACCAGAGAAGAACTGGAGCGGGCGGAGGACGCGGCGGCGGCGGCACGCGCGGCGGAGGCCGAGGCGAAGGCGAGCTGCGACCTGGTCTGCGGGGACGCGCGCAAGGAAGACGTGGACATCGCCGACGCACGGGCCGTGATTGGAGAGCAGAGACTCGCGCTCGTGAGGAAGGGGGCGCGGAAGGAGGATCTGGCGGCGGCGCGCGCCGAGGTGGCGGCGGCCGAGGCGAGAAAGGCGGCCGCGGAGGCCCGGCTGGAGAAGACCCTCCTCCGGTCGCCGGTGGACGGCAGGGCGCTCAAGATATTCGCCCGGGCGGGCGAGAACTCCGGACCGGGCTCCGCCGCCCCGGTGGTCACGGTGGGAGACGTCTCGAAGCTGATGATCCGGAGCGAGGTGGACGAGCACGACATCACCCGGCTCGAGAAGGGTCAGACCGCGTACGCCGGCGCGAGCGCGTTCGGAGACAAAAAGTTCTACGGCAGGGTGGTGTCGGTGGGGCTGAGCATGGGAAGGAAGCGGCTGTTCTCGTCGTCGCCCCGGGAGCGGCTGGATACCAGGGTGCTGGAGGCGCTGGTGGAGCTGGACAGCCGGCCGGAGATACCGGTGGGGTTCAGAGTGGATGTGTATTTCTTGGGAGAGAAATGATGAGTAATGTGTCGATGCCGCAGAGGAATAGCTCTTCGCTCATTCTCGGCGCCCATGGATGCGGAGATGGGCGCCTCCGAGGACGTGATTTTACCGACCAAGGAGTGGTTCGCTGGGCGAACCTGTCGGTCAAATCACGAACCCGCTCAGAGAAATTCCTCTTCGTCATCGCATATCTGTCTCTAATGCTCATCGTCATCTCCCAGGCGTGGGGAGCGGAGACGGGGGTGCTGACGCTGGGGGAGGCGGTGGCGGAGGCGGAGAGAAACAACGGTACCGCGCGGGCCGGGCGGCTGGAGGCGCAGGCGGCACTCGAGAGGGAAAAACAGGCGAGGGCGGAGTTCTGGCCGAAGCTGGGACTGTCGACGGGCTCGACGCATACGGACCGGCCTGACGTGAGCCTGGGGCTTCTGGCGGACCAGAACGAGCCGCTGGCCGGCTTCGCGGACCGTCCCGACGCGGACAACTACCGGACCGAGGTCGGCCTGGACTACGTCCTCTACGACGGGGGAAGGCGGTCGCACCGGGCGAGTGCCGCGGGACACGTGGCACTCGCGAGGGGCCACCGGTCGGACGCGGACCGCGCCCGCACGCTCACGCGCGTGGTGGAGGCGTTCTACGCGGCGCTGTGCGCGAATTATCAGGTGGAGATAAGCGAGAAGGAAGTGACGCGAATGGAGGAGCGGCTGGCGCTGGCAGAAAAACTGAAGGCGGCCGGCAGGGCGACGGACGCGGACGTGAGCACAGCCGAGTACCATCTCGAGGATACGAAGCGGCTGCTCCTGAATGCACGGCATTCGGCGCGCGACGCGCGGGAAGTCCTCGGTATTCTTCTCGGCAGGAGCGGACCGGTTCGGGACCGGCTTGACGAAGAGGGCGCGAATCCGCTCGAGCGGGCCGGGGCGCTGCTCTCAGGTTCGGCGGAGGCGGCCGCGGCGAAGTTGTCGCCGCGCCTTGCCGCGCTGCGGGAGGAGGCGGCCGCGCGTGACGCGTCGGCGCGCGCCAGCCGGGCGGCATGGATTCCCACGGTTTCAGTATCGGCCCGCTACGGCTACGACAGCGACGACGTCTTCGATTCCGACCGGGATTCGTACGTCGTGGGCCTCGTGGTGTCCTGGAATGCGTTCGACGGCGGTGCGCGTGAGGCCCGGATACGGGAGACGGGGGACCTGAGAAGGGCGTCCGCGGCGCGGCTCGAGGAGGGAGAGAAGGAGGTCCGGCGGGCGGTACGGGCGGCGGTGAGATGGTGCGCGGAGGCGGACGCGACGGACCGGACCGCGAAGAAGAAGGTCGCGTCGTACCTGGCGCGATATCAGGAGAAGGCGAAGGGGCACGAGGCCGGACGGGTATCCTTCGATGACCTCCTGGAGGCGCAGAGCGAGCTGGCGCAGGCGCGCCTGGAGGGCGCACGGGCGTACTGTGAGGCCAGGTCGGCCAGGGCGCGGCTGATCGAGGCTGCCGGCTCGTGGTAGCGCGAGAGCGGGTATCGCGGCAGGTTCCCGACGTTACTGGTTGAAGTCGAACCCTCCGTCGAGGTCCGGCTCCACCCCGTCGCGGTCTCCCGCCGGATTCGTCATCCACCTCCACCCGTAGGGACGGGGATCGCACCAGCCGGAACCGCTGTGCTGCCAGTTGGCCAGCCAGCCGATTCCGTACTCGTCGGCTCCGTACCTCGGCTCCGAGCGGCATTCCTTCCAGACGGAACTATCCACGTGTCCATCCATGTGAAGGTTGTTGAACCGCCAGAGATCGGGCAGAGGTTTCTTGAAGCCGAAATGCGACGTCATGTTGCGCGGCACGCCGTTGAAGCTCGTGAGCCCGGGCTGGCACGCGGCGATCCAGGCGGATGGGAGGGCGCTGGTGTGCAGGTTCCTGTGCTTGGTGGCGGGGCGGAAGGGATACTCCGTATTGGTGATGCTCGTGCCCGTGTTGCTGAGGATATGCATGTTGAGGTCGCACCCGACGTTGTTCATGAAGTGCGTGTAGCCGAAGAACAGGCGGCGCCGGGTGAGATAGTCCCGCCCTTCCTCCGTGTCGGCGTATCCCCTGTTGGCGTCCCTTCCGTACGGTCCCCAGCCCCGGATCTTGCACAGCGGATCCCAGAGTATTTCTATGGGAAGGTACTTGCCGGGCAGCCGTGGTTTGCCCACGTAGCTCGTGTCCGTCCCGTCCCAGTCTTCCCCGGAGGAGTCGTCATAGATGTCACGAATAAGGGGCTTTCCCCTGTATTCGCTCGAAGGCCTCTCCCGAATGCATTCCACGGAACCGATGTCGCCAATCTTCCTGGTCAGGTCGAGACCCCTCACGCTGCACTTCGTCTCTCCGCCGGGAAGCTTGCCCTTGTTCCCTCCCGCGAACATGAGGACCCCGATGCCGATCTGCCTGAGATTGCTCTTGCACCGCGTGAAGTAGGCGTACTCGCGGGCGCGCGCGAGGCCGGGAAGGATGAGCGCGGCCAGCAGCGCTACGATGGCGATGACCACGAGCAGCTCCACGAGGCTAAAACCGTCTTCCGTCATTCTAGTGCGCACGACAGCCTTCCTTGGACGAGGTTTCCCAGATACTAGACCTGCCTCAGCCCGCTGTCAAGGGACGGCCGGACCTTGACTTGTGACGGGTCACCCCGGGAAGTCGGCGAATTGAGTTATCTGTCCCCGAATTTATGTCCCCCAATTAAGTAGGCGCTGTCCCTACTCTGCGGCGGCGACCGGGGCCGGGTCGGTGACCAGGTTGCGGCCGTTGGCGATCAGGCGCTCCTTTACCTCGACGCCGTCGAGGTCGCAGACCGGTATCGACTTCTCCAGCGCCATCACGGCGGCGGTGCCGGCGGCCTGCCCGATGGAACACACCGGTGGCATCACGCGGAAGCTCCCGTGGGCCGCCTTGTCGGAGGATATCGCCCTGCACGCCATGATCAGGTTGTCCATGTCCTTCGGCAGGAGACAGCCGAACGGTATCTCGTACCAGTTGTCCTTGGGTATCGTCGTGATCTCGGTGCCCTCGCCGTTCGGGTTGTGTATGTCTATCGGGTAATTGCAGCGGGCGATGCCGTCCGGGAATCGGGCGCAGTTGACGAAGTCGTCCCGCGAGACGTACGCCCTGCCCTTAATGCGTCTTGTACCGCGCACGCCGATCTGGGGAGCGACGGAATGGACCGTCGCGTTCCGGAACAGCGGAACGCCGCTTCTGAGTATGTCGATCAGCTCCATCATCTGCTTCCGGGCCTCTATCTCGGCTTCCGACAGCTCGACCCCGTCGATGCCTCGTTTCTGGATGACCCGCGTGGAGTTGAAGTGGATGACGCACTTGTCCACCGTCGGGAACATCAGGACGTTGTCCCGGTGATTCGTGGTCTTGCCCGCGGCGCGAGCGGCCAGGTAGACCTTGTTGATGACGTCCCTGTGCTCCCTGATCCACGCGTACGCTCCCTTCTCGCGGAAGTCCTCGGGGACGTCTGCGGGGTCCACCCGGAGCTTGAAGCAGAGCGTCATCGGCTGGGCGTGGGGGGTGCCCTCCCCGCCGTACTCGAATTCACACCCGGCGAGCGCGGCGACGTCGCCGTCGCCGGTGGAATCCACATAGATCTTCGCGCGGGCGGCGGTGAAGCCGCTCTTCGAGTGGAACACCACGGCCGCGACGTTCGAGCCGTCCCGTTCGACCAGGGCAGCTCGGTGATGGAAGAGCAGGCGGACACCGGCCTCCCGGCAGAGCTGTTCGGCGGCGACGCGTGCGACGTAGGGGTCGAAGCCTCTGTTGTTGCACCAGCCCGCGTCTTCGCTCATGCAGCCGCCGAGCTGTGCGATGCACTTCATCCAGTCGGTGAAGATGCCCTTGTCCATTGACTCACCGTTCACGTGGTTGGGCATGAAGGGATGGACCTCACCGGCCGTGGCCATGCCGCCCAGGAAGCCGTAGTGCTCCACCAGCAAGACGTCGCGACCCTCCCGGCCTGCGGCCACGGCGGCCCCGATGCCGCCCGGGCCTCCTCCAATTACCAGCACCTCGGCCTCGTGGATGACGGGGACCTCAGCGGGGAAACTCACCTTCTGCATCTCGCTCATTGCATCTCTCCTTTCAATAAGAAATACCTACAATAGTCTACTCATCGGTCGGAATGCGACAATGTGCAGAGATGCTGTTTTTTTGTGGTTGTCTGCTGTGAGTCATGTATAATCATAAGATATGAGCAAAAAGGAGAGGGATCTGGAGGCGGATTTCAACGGTCTGGAGAAGCTTCTCCGTGTGACGCTGACGGTACACGACCAGGGCGGCATCTTCAGGGACGCCGCGGACGTGCATCTGCTGTCGCTCCAGATGACCGCGCATCAGCACCCTGAGTGCAGGAGAAGACGGGACGAGAAGCGGTGCGTTCGCGACTGCCAGCAGGGCGCCAACGCTCACGTGCGGAAGACGGGCAGGCCGTACGTCCACGTGTGCTGGAAGGGGATCGCGGAGGTGGTGGTGCCCGTCATCCGCGAGAACGTGCACGTGGCGACGATATTCGCCGGCGCGTTTCGGAAGAGCAAAGGCGGACCGGGCCCGGAGCTTCCGGTTCTCGACAGAAAGCGGGCGGCGGACCTCGGCAGGGCGCTCACCATCTTCGGTCAGGGCATCATATCCAGGGTGGAGGAGATGCGGCGGCTGAGAGGGAAGGGTGGCGGTCGGGAGGGTCAGATACGGCGTTTCCTGATGTACCAGGCCCACCGCGGCGTACGGCTGGCGGACCTGGCGCGGGTGCTTCATCTCTCCCCGTCACGTACCAGCCACGTGGTGAAGAAGCTGTTCGGGGTATCGTTCCGGCGGCTATTGCTCCTGGAGCGGCTGTCCCGGGCGCGCACACTGCTCTTGACGCGCGACCATTCAGTGGGGGAGGTGGCGCGGCTCGTCGGATTCGAGGACGAGTATCACTTCAACCACGCGTTCAAGAACGTATACAAGCTCCCGCCGGGGCGGTTCAGAAGGCGGTACCGGGTGGGGCGCTAATTCGCGATCTTCTTGATGTAGACGCGTCCGATGTACTGCTTGTGTTTCTCTTTCGCCTCCACGACCTTCATGTGGACCGCGTCCTTCGTGATCTTCTCGACGTTGAACGTGAGGTTCCTGCCCTTGATCTTGTCTCCGGCGCGCACCTTCACCCCGGAGACGGTCGCCGTCAGCTCGTCACCCGTCCCCATAATGCCGGTAGTCGTCAGAATGGACGCGTCGTCGGGCTCAGGCAGGACAGGGCCCTTGTTCCCCGGGGGCGGGGGCGGGGGTGTGCCCGCTCTTTCGAAGGGACAGCGCCAATTCGCTGACTCGGCCGGCAGAACGAACTGCTCCGCGCAGGCAGAAGCCGTCAGAACGGCGATTGCGGCCAGTGTGAGCGCTATTCTACATATCATGTCGCACCTCCTGATTAACTATACCCCGTAATCGGAAGCGGTCAAGGGCTGGCTTGAACATTAATTGAGCTTGAATTCAGGGAGCTTCTCGTGGAGAATCCGGAAATGGCAACCATCTACTATGTGCTCGGGGCGTTCGCGGCGGCGGTGTGCGTTGTGGTGCTGGCCCGGTTCATGCGGCGCGAGACGGATGGGCGACACGTGCATCTCCGTCATCTCCTCCTGATGGGAGTGGAGGCGGAAAAGGAGGGAGTGCGGTTCTACACCCGCTTCGAGAGGATGTCCGAGGATCAGGGCGTGAGGGATCTCTGCGCGAGACTGGCGCAGGACGAAGCGCGGCACAGGAAGCTGCTGGAGGAGACCTTGGAGCGGTGGCGGCCCATCCCCGCCGACGAAGCCGCGATGGCGGAGCTGAGGGACGAGCTGACGCGGAAGGGGCTGTTCGACACCCCGCCTCTCGACACGACGGACGCGGAGATGCTGGACTTCGCGCTTGGAATCGAGGAGAAGACGGCGGAGTTCTACGCGTCGTTCGAGAAGGAGTTCCCCGAGACCTGGAAGAAGGCGCACATCGAACAGCTGGTGCTTGACGAGAAGGCCCACGCGCGGGACCTGAGGGAACTGTCGGGGAATAGAAAGGAGGAGTGAATCATGATCTTCGTTAATGGGTTGGGGACGCGAATCAGGCTCGTTGTGCTCGCCGCTGCGGCGGCACTCTCCATCGCCGGAGCGGCGGGGGGGAGCGAAGCCGGAGGAGACAAGCCGGCAGGAATCAGCTACGAACACTACGCCTTCGTGTCGTGGATGGCCGACAAACTCGACGGCCCCCGCCGCGAAGCCCTCGGCCGCGGGCCCGGCCCGCTCGACGAGGAGTTCAACTGCTACGCTGGCGGACGGGTGATCCGCGCCGCGGACGGGATGGTGGTTCCCTTTGCCGGGGGCCTGCCGGAATTTGGCCAGGACGAGGGACCCGCGGCGTTCCTGCCGAGGATAAGTCCCATCCGCGGCACCGGCTACGGCCAGAGCATCGGCGGCTGGTTCGTCATCGGCCTTCCTCTCCAGGGCGGCGACAAGGGCTGTCTGTACGCCTACTCCGACAGCCATGTCATGAAGGTCTGGAAGAATCCGGACAAGAACGATCGCTGGTGGGCGAGGATCGTGGCCGGGCCGGGCAAGGCGGAGATTCCGGGCGGCCGGGTGTACATGGGACAGGCATGGCGTAAATCCGGCGAGAAGGACTACAAGGCCGTCTTCTTCACCAAGACCGGGTTCTACGTGATGGAGGAAGCGAGCGACGGGGCGGTGACGTTCAAGGCCATGCTCGGCCTGGACGCGATCACGGCTCACCTGCCCGAGCACAGCTCCGGGGGGCGCAAGGCCTATCCGACACAGGCCGTGGTCGACACCGGCGGCAGCTTCTACCTGGGCTACTACTTCTCCCACGGGTTCAATATGAAGACAGGGGCGGCGATTCAGCGGGTGTCTTCCGACGGCGTTACGGTCCAGTCGTGGGTGACCCACTGCGGCGCCAAGAAAGGGACGGACGGCCCGGGCATGGAGACCGGCTGGCACTGCGGGCCGCACCTGAGCATGCCGCGGGCGGGCTGTCCGTGGTATCCGCCCGATATCGTGATCTTCTCCGCCCACGACGAGCACACGCTCCGCCGGGTGACGTCCGACGGCAGGATCTCCACGCTGTACGAAGACGGCGAGTGGCGTGAGGGAACGAGATACGACACCAGGAACCAGGTCGACGGCGTGTCCGGCTTCGTCTACGGCGCCAACGGCTGGGCGCTCGGCTGCGCCTCCGGCGAGGGCAAGAGCAGGAAGCGCGGCGAGGGTGTCTATCTCATCAAGGGCATCGATTTCGCGAAGCCCACGGCCGGCAAGTGAGGGAGAAGGGAAAATGAACACACTGAGACATATCGCTGCGGCAGGTTTTCTCGTAGTTATTCTCACTCCGGTAATGGCCGGGGACGCGATCGACGTCGCCCCCAAGGCGGAGGGCACGCGCATCCAGCAGTGGCCGCGCGCCGCTTGGAGCGAAACGGCGAAGTGCTGGCTCGTCGCCTGGCGGGAGGGCGACGTTACCGAGGAGAAGGCCGAGATCTGGTGCGCGCGCGTTGCGGCCGACGGCAAGGCGCTCGATCCGGCGGGCATACGGCTGGCCAAGACCGGCACGCTCGCGGACCATCCCTGCGTCGCCTCGGACGGCAAGGATTTCCTCGTCGTCTGGGAGGACCTGAGAAACGGCGCGGACCCTTCGACGGGCTCAGGACACGGCTGGGACGTGTACGGCGCGCGGGTGACCTCCGAAGGCAAGGCGGCAGAGGAGAACGGGTTCCTGATTGCCGGAGGCGCGCACAACCAGTGCCGACCGGCGTCCGCCTTCTGCAAGGGCAGTTACGCCGTGGCGTTCCTGAGCTTCGAGGGCAAGGGCGCGCCCGGGGCGGGGCAGAGCGGCTACGTGCTGCGCAGCGTGCGGGTTTCCCCGGACGGCAAGCTCGTCGACGACGCGCCCGTCGCCTTGAGCGATACCAAGATGAAACTCAAGGTCTGGAACCCGATCGCGGCCGCCGGGACCGACGGGGTGCTGGTTGCCGCTTATGACGGGGAGTACGGACCGGACTACAAGAGCGTCGGCATTTCCGCGGGCGTGGTGGCCATGCCCGACGGCAAGCCGGTGTCGCCGGTCGCCAGGGTAGGAGCCCTCCTGGGAAACTATGCGAACCTCTGCCTGGGCAACCGGCTGGTGCATCACCCTCCCGGCGCCGCGTGGACCGGCAGTCAGTTCCTCGTTTGCGTACCGTCCGGAGGAAGCGCGCAGGGCGCGGGCAAGCCGTTCAAGGGCAAGGACTGCGTCGTGGTCTGCTCCGTGGACGCCCAGGGCAAGAGTTCCGGCGATCCCGAGTTCACCGTCTTCGCTCGCGAGCGGCTGAACAGCGCGCCGTGCGTATCGCTCGCCTTCGACGGCGAGCGCTGCCTGGTGACGGAGGACGTCATCATCGGTCAGGGACGCGGCGCCAAGAACGAGGTGCTGCAGACCCAGGTGCTCGGGTGCTTTCTGGCGCCGGACGGCAAGCCGCTCGGCGACGGAAAGCCCTTCTCCGTCTCGAACAACCCGGCCAGGACGTACTGCTCGCAGGGATTTGCCGCCTCCGGTCCGAAGGGGTGCTTCCTCGCGGTCTGGAGCGCCGCCCGCGGGATCGACAACGTGAAGGTCGCGGCGCGCGTCATCAAGTAGCGGGTCGCGGAGAATCTTCGCATGAGGGCGCTCTTCTTCCCGGCTGTTGTCGCGCTGCTTTGCTGCGTGCCGGCCGCCGCTGCGGGCGGAAACGCGGCGCGGGAGATCGTCCTGGACGACTGCGCGTACGCCTCAAGCGAGGCCGCGCGGAAGACGTGGCGGCCGATACAGGAGGACACCCCCGCGATGGAGACGGCGCGCTCCGGCGACGGATGTATCCTGGCGTTTCCCTGCAACTTCTCGAAGAACTCCCACTGGCGGGTGGGGTGGGACCGGGACGGATCGTGGGACCTGTCGGACGCACGGGAGATCCTTCTCGCGATCACCGAACCGTCGGGGCGGGGGGCGCGGATGCTCATGTACTTCCGGAGCGGAGAGGGCTGGTACTCCGGGAGCTTCTCCGCGCCGGGCGGCAACGCCACGATAAAGCTGAGCCCCAAGCGGTTCCGGATCGAAGGCACGCCGGCCGGGTGGAGCAGGATCGACGGGATACGGCTCTGCGTGCTGCGTGACGAGGCCGCGGACGGCACGGTGCACGTCGGGAAGGTGTGGGCGGACGTGCGGGCGAGTCACGTCGCGGTCTGGCGAAACAGCGCCGGTATCGAACGGGAAGGCGGCGTTCCGGAATACGTGAAGATGACCGCGGACGCCCTCGACAGGCTGGGACTGGCGTACCGGATCGCGGACGACGCGGCCGTTGCGGCGGGGGCGCTCAAGGGAAAGAAGGTCGCCATACTGCCGCTCAATCCGGTGATGCCGAAGGAATGTGCGGGGCCGGTGAGAAAGTTCGTCGCTGGAGGCGGGAAGCTCGTCGTGTGCTACTGCCTGCCGGATCCCCTGGGAGAACTGCTCGGCATGAGCCTCGGCGGCGCGATGCACGGGGAGAAGGGGGCGAAGCTCTCCGGGATCGTCCTCAAGGGCGCGGGCGGACGGGAGGTGAAGGCGGACCAGTTCTCGTGGATCGCCAGGATACTGAAGCCCGGTGCCGGCGCGGAGGTCGCGGGGTACTGGACGGACGAGTCCGGCGCGCCCGCCGGCGACGCGGCCGTGACGAGACACGCCAACGGATACTTCGTCGGCCACGTGCTGACGCGCTCCGACCCCGTGAACAAGGACCGTCTTCTGATGGAGATGCTGGGGGACGTGTACGCCGACGCGTGGAAGGAGGTGTGCGCGCACCGGCTGGAGAAGCTGGGACATGCGGCGGGGGTTCGAGGCGTGGAGGAGCTGAAGAAGGCCATCGAGAAGAGCCGGCCGAACGACGCCAGGCAGAGAAAGGGCGCGCGCGAGATGGCGCTGCAGGCGGACATAATCGCGAGCCGCGCCGTGAAACTGATGGGGGCGGGCAAGACGGCGGAGGCGGCGGACCTTCTGGCGAAGGCGCAGGGCGATTACATAAAGGCCTACGCGATGAGCGTGTCCCCGCGCGTGCCGGAGATGAGGGCGGTGTGGTGCCATCAGGCGACCGGCGTATCGGGGATGACCTGGGAGCAGGCGATGAAGCGGCTGGCGGACAACGGCATCAACGCGACACTTCCCAACATGCTCTGGGGCGGCGGCGCGGAGTACGAGAGCGACGTGCTCCCCATGGTTGCCGAGGCGCGGGAGAAGGGGGACCAGCTTGCCGAGTGCGTCGCGGCGGCGAAGAAGCATGGGATCGACGTGCACGTGTGGAAGGTGAACTGGCGGCTCTGGGGAAACGCGCCCGAGGCGTTCCGGAAGAAGCTGACGGACGAGGACCGGCTGCAGAGAAACCAGAAGGGGGAGGTGATCGACTGGCTGTGCCCGTCCCATCCCGCGAACCTGAAGCTGGAGCTGGACGCGATGCTGGAGGTGGCGAGGAAGTACGACGTCGCCGGCATCCATTTCGACTACATACGCTACCCGGGGAACGAGGGGTGCTACTGCGACGGCTGCAGGAAGCGCTTCGAGGAGTCGAGCGGCGTGAAGGCGGAGAAGTGGCCGACGGACGTGACGGACGGCGCGCTGAGGGAGAAGTACCTTCAGTTCCGCCGCGACAACATCACCGCGCTGGTCGAGGCGGTGAGCAGGGAGGCCCGTAAGCTGAAGCCCGGCATCAAGGTCTCGGCGGCGGTCTTCTGGCACTGGCCCAGCGCACGGAACGAGGTCGCGCAGGACTGGAAGCTGTGGATCGAGAAGGGCTACCTCGATTTCGTCTGTCCCATGCAATATACGGAGAGCGCGGCGGACTTCACCCATAAACTCAAGAGCACGATGAGCTGGGCCGGGGGGCGCGTTCCGGTGGTGCCGGGCATAGGCGCGACACTCGGCCTGATGCCGGAGGGGACGCTGGAGCAGGTGCTGATAGCCCGGAAGCACAAGGCGGCCGGCTTCGTGCTGTTCAACTACGAGCGGCTTCTCGCCGACGAGCACCTGCCGCTCCTGAGGCTCGGCGCGACCGCTCCGAGATAGACGGAAGAATACATGAGACGGTGTATGACGCGAAGCTGGGGGCTGTTCCTGATTCTGGCCCTGATTCCGGCCGCCGGGTATTGCACGGGCGATGAGCCCGGGAACATGTTCGTCAATCCAAGTTTCGAGAAGGGAAGGTCGCTCTGGCGCATCAGCACGGCGAAGGGCACCGAGGCGAGCTTCTCGGTGAAGGAGGGGGACGCGAAGGACGGTGAGTACTCGGCCGTCGTGAAGCTCGAGGCCGTCAAGGAGTGGGGCGCGCAGTTCGGCCAGTCCATGGACGCGGCGAAGAAGGGAACGAAGCTGACGTACGCGGTCTTCGCGCGGAGCCTGAGCGGACCGACCGAGATCTACCTGCGGGTGGAGCGAAGGGCGAAGCCGTGGGACGCGGCGGGCCAGAAGTACGGCCTGAAGATAGACGAGACGTGGAAGGAGCTGTACATCACATTCACCGTCGAGAAGGACTTCACGGAGGGGTGGTTCCCGTTCGTCGGCTGTAAGAAGGCGAACTCCGAGTTCCGGGTGGACATTTTCCGTCTGTACGAGGGAGACTACGTGCCGTACGAGAAGTCACCCCAGAAGAAGGCGGCGCTGTCGCGAAGGCCCGTCGTCTACGACACCGGCGAGTCGTCATCTTCGGCGCTGCCGGGCGCGGACGTGGCGGCGGCGAAGGGCTGGGCAAGGCTCGATGTGGGGACGACGAAGCACGATTTCAAGGGAGACGCGGTGCTCTCCAACAACCGCCTGGCGCTGGTTGTGCGGAAGGGAGGCCCCGGGGCGGAGCTGTACGGCCGGGGAGGAGGGGGCGCCGTTCAGCGGGCAATGCTGGGACCGGCGGCGGGAGGCGCGGTCGTGAAGGTAGGGTCCGTCGGCATCCGCAAGTACGACGACGGGTCGGCGGAGCTGGAGGTGGGCTTCACGGCGGAGAACGAGGCTGCGTGTTCGATAGCGTTCGAGCTGAAGGCGGACCGCCTGTTTGTGGCGGCAACGCCCGGGAAGGGCGCGAAGGCGCTGCGTGTCGAGGCGCCCTGCAGGCACGTGGTTCTGCCCGACTTCTTCTCCGACGACATCGTGGTGCAGGCCGGGGAGATACTCGTGGAGAGGGCGGAGCTGCCGAGCGAGCACCTGCTTATGCACCTGGTGGGCCGGGGCGACGCCATCGTGGTGAACGCGTGGAGCGTGGCGGGGAAGGACGTCGGGATCGCGCTTGCCGGCAAGGGGGAGGAGCGGACGATACGCGCCTCGGAGATCCGCTTCGGCAAAGATGGAAAGGCATGGGTGGCGGTGCTGGAGGCGCCCGGCATATGGGGCGAAAAAGAGCTGAAGCCGGAGGAAAGGGGAAAGGTCGTGCCGATGGAATGGAAGCGTCCGTTTCCCGCCCAGTGGCGGGTCGATTTCCGCCGCCGCAATAAGCTCACCGGAAGCTGGGGGATGGTCAGTCAGAACAAGGACGGGAAATTTACCAAGCACGGATGGCTCGGGACCTCGGACGGAACACTGCCGGCCGACAGGAAGCGCTGGACTACCGTGGTGGGCAATTTCCAGTACCCGTGCTGGACGGACGGGGAGGGCAGGGGGTTCCTTCAGTCGCTCGACAAGAAGAACATCGGGTTCGAGGGCAGCGCGGTGGTGTATCCCATCGACAGGCTGCGCGACACGCCGCTGGAGGCGTACACGGTGGTGGACATCATGCGCGACACCCTGGGCGTCGGCCCCTGCGAATACATCCTGGACGTGGAGAGCCAGAAGGTGAAGTGGGGCGGCGTGGCGACCTGCGGGGCCAGAGACAGGCTGAACAAGATATACGGACAGGGCAATCAGAAGAAGGAGAGGGACCGGATCGAGGAGACGCTGAAGGAGGTGCTCCAGTTCGTCAGATTCATCCGGGGCAAGATAGAAGCGTACGTGGTGTTCGGGCAGAACATGCGCGCGTATCTCTCCGCGCAGAAGAAGGCGCATCCGGAAGCGGCGGGCTTCATAGACGAGATGGCGGGGCTCGCCGGGACGATAGACGAGCGGTACGCGGCGAGGAGGGCTCACATCAAGACGGTCGAGGAAACCGCCGCGATGATCGACAGGTTCCGCGCCGAGATGCTCGATTACGAGGGGCCGGACGCCGCCAAGAAGGTCAAGGAGTTTGCCAAGGCGCTTGTGCGCATCGGCAGCAACCAGGACGAGCTGGTGGGGCAGTGCCGCTGGGCGGTGAAGGCGCTGCGGCAGCGCGCCGGCATGGCGGTGGCCGTGAACCCGGAGGCGGCGGAGATCGCCAGGGAGATACGGGAGAGGACGCGGAAGGCCCTGCTCAACCCGGCGGGTCACGAGGCCCCGCGCCACTGATTCAGAGAGTCTGACGACCCTGCAGGCTGACAGCCTAACGATTGCAGTCGAACGCGCCATCGAAAACAGGTTCATCGACTATCCCGTCGATCCAGGCCCCCGTTCCGAACCATTCGTACTTGAGCGGCCAGCCGTAGGGCCGCGGGAAGCCGCTCCCGGCGCAGTAAGTGAGATGGCCGGCGGGCGTTGCCTCTCTCTGCGGCTTGTCCTTCCACACCGTATCGTCGACGTGACCGTCCAGATGCAGGATGTTGAAGCGCAGCGCCCCGGGAACTGTCTGCCGTACTCCGAAATGGGAGAAGAATCGGCGTTCATACCCGTGGTGCAGCAGGGGAGGAAGGCACGCGCCGATCCACGCGGACGGCTTCGCCGTCGTTCGTATCGTCCGGTGTTTCGTGTACGGTCGGAAGGGGGCTTCCGACTTCCAGTTGGAGGCGCTGGGAAGCTTGTGATCGCTTCTATTGCGAGTGCAGCCCGTGGTGTGTGTATACAACGCGTATCCGACCAGCAAGTTGTGCCTCGTCAGCCAGTCCCTCTCCTGCTCCGTGCCTGAATACCCCTGTCTCGATGCTCCGGCGGCGACCGACGAGCCCCATTCTCCCCAGTTCCTTACCCCGACAATGGGGTCCCAGAGTATTTCCACGGGGAGGTACATCCCAGCCACGCGCGGGTCGCCGAAGTAGGTGGCATTCGCCACCGGTTCTCCGTCCCAGTCCGTTCCCGAATAGGTCCAGCCTGAATAGGACGTGACGAAGCGCAGACGGTTCTGGTAGATCTCGTGGAGCAACGGAAGGTTGTATAGCCTCCTCTCGGGCAGATGGCGGCCGATCCAGAACGTATCCGTGTTCCCTATCTTTCTCCCGGTCCATCCGCTGACTGTGGTTTCCGTGCATTCATTGAGTTTCCCCTCGCTTCCCGGCAGGCAGCCCCGGTTGTTGGAGGCGTAGATGAGGAATCCGATCCCGATCTGTCTCAGGTTACTCTTGCAGCAGGTGAAGTAGGCGTACTCCCTCGCACGTGAAAGACCGGGCAGGAGGATCGCCGCAAGAAGCGCGATTATCGCCACAACTATAAGCAGCTCTACCAGGCTAAAACCGTGTAGGGTCCTGGACGCAGCATTGCACGTGCGATCCGCGTCCGGCTCGCCGGCCGGGGCTCTACTGCTCATTCCGTCACCTCATTTCGACATCGAGACCGTCTCCTCGGCGTGGTAATCCAGCTTCAATACCACCAGCCGCTCACCCCAGTCTTCGAACGCAAGGTAATTATCCGTGCCGCCTATGTACCGCGCCGCCGTCATGCCTATATCCGTATCGCCGGGTCCGCAGCCTTGCCTGCCGCCGGGAGCGCTGTCGAAATTCCCGTACCGTCCGAGATGCATTACAACGTTCCCGTTCCCGTCGAGGACAGCTATAGAATGCCGGTACGCCTCCGGCACGAACGAGCGCTTGTACCAGTCCAGATGCGCCCGCATGGACGGGCACGAGCACCCGCCGGTAACAATGGGTGACGCTCCGGCCCATGTCCACTGAATGCCTTCCAGCCACGCGCCGCCGCGCCCCGTGAGGTCGAAGGGATGATCGGGAACCTCATCCAGGGGAATGATAGCCCTCTTCTCCGTCAGCCGGAAGGTGTCGACGCGGGTCTTGACGTAGGTCCCGGTGAACGGATTCCAGCCGCCCGCGCCTCCGAACCTGCCTCCTCTGCCCTCGAGGAACTTCTTCCCGCCGACGTACTTCGTGCGCCTCATGCTGAAGTAGACACAGTTGTTCTCGTCGATCTGAACCCCGGCCAGCAGGTCGCCGGGCACCGCCGGCATGGTCGTCATTTTCTCTCCAGCCGAATCGAACACCCAGACCGTTGCTCCCGCCAGGGGAACGCCCGGCTGGCGGCGGATGAAGTATACCGTCTCCCCCCTCTTCTGGGCCTCCTTGATGCTCCGTATGAAGCGGTTGTAGTGGTTTCCCTCTTCGTTGAGCCGGCCCATCGCTATGTTCGCGGACCAACCGGCCAGACCGAGCTCCTTCCCGTGCTCCTCCATCTTCGGCACGTAGTAGATGTTGCTCTCTACCGCAATCCGGCCGCGCATGTTCACGCCGAAGCCGTCCTGAAACCCCTTGGCTCCGTGCTGGTCCCTGAGCGGGAGGGCGCCATGCCACAGATACTTCCACGTACCCTTCCTTTCGACACCGTAGTCGTAAGGACATTCTTCGTAGTGCTTCAGCAATCCGTTTCGATCCGTCGTCTCGGTTACCCGGTTAGGATCCACGCGCCACGCATACGCGGGGGACCGGAAAAGATCCTGCCCGGGCCCCTGCCGCCCGTGCATGTATCCCCGCTTGTCAAACGCGATGTCGTCCATGGAACCGGCGATGGTGGTGAACTGTCCTTCGTAGTTGCCCGTTTTCAGGTCGAATATGTGAGAGAACTTGTAGTACACCTTCTCGCGTGTGGGATCGCACGCGATCCTGCCGCCCACCTTGGTGCTCGATCCCTCGCCGTTCCATTGCCCCCACCAGCTCGCCCCCGCTTCCTTCCTTGCGGCGGTCTCGAAATCGGCGATCTTCACGAATTTCTTTTCCCGCTCCTCCCAGATGGTCAGGGAACCGGAGCCTTCGAACTTGGAGGTCGTGCCGAAGTGGCCGCCATACGCGTGGCCGAGCCTGCCGGACAGCCACAGCCGCGGCTGTTCCGACCATGAATCCAGAGCAAAGAGACCGGGAAAGCCGTCCGCATGCATCTTCTCCGCCGGGTTGTCGAACGATGCCAGCTTGGTCATCCGCTGTACGGACGCGCCTTTAACGCGCGCCACGTGCTGGACGTAGATCGCCCCCGTCTTCTTGTGAACGGAGATACGCTGCGGCCTGTCGATCTTGATCGTCTTGAGATGCTTTCCGGCGGGAGAGAACACCTGGATCCGGTTGTTCCCGAAGTCGGCCACGTACACCCTGCCCTGCGGATCGGTGTCGATTCCCATCGCCCCGCTGAAGTGATCGTTGTCGTGCCCCGGCTTCCTGGGCTTCCCGGCGAATATCCGGCCCGCCTCTTTGCCGTCCGGCTCGATAACGTAGACGCACGTGCCGGGGTCCTTTCGCCCCCTGTCTTCCAGACCGCTCAGGTACATCCTCCGGCCGTCCGGGGAGGCCGCGAGTATGGCCGTGGCATGCACCGTGTCTTTGGGAGCCAGCGGAATGCCCTGCATGCCGCGCACGTCGGTGGAACCGTCGGCGTACACGTAGTGGAGAAACGAGCCGGGGGAACCGTATGTCGCCCCGGCATTGGCGAAGAAGAGTCTATCTCCCACGATGACCGGACGGGTGGTCATCTTTCCGTCTCCATCAAGAGAGACCGGCGGCATGAACCACATGCCGCCGGCAACGGTCGACTGGGACTGCACTCCGTGAATGGCGCGTTTGCCGGGTTCGTACTCCACCCAGGACATGCCGCCGAGCTTATCCTCGTTCAGGTGGGAAGGGGGGGGCACGAGGGCGGCGAGGTACCCGCCCTCGCGATCGAACTTCCGGATCGTGCCGTGACTGAATTCACCGCCGATTCCCCGGATGATGACAAACGCCTCCTTCGGTCCCACCGCCAGCCCGATGACGGTGCCCGGCAGGTTCCGGGGGCTGGTGCCGCCCAGCCGCTTGTCGAACACCGGCTTCAGCCCGAGCATCACGCGCACCCGGAGCTTGCCCGGTTCCTTCGGGTATGCGTCCAGATCGTCCTTGCCGTCCCAGTATATCTTCTGTTTCAGGCTGTTCTTCCGGAACGGCTCCGGCGCGTTCTTTCCGAGAACTCCCGAACCCAGGTGGCGGACCACGGCGCGTTTCTCGTCGATGATTCCCACAGTCACGTCGCAGAAGCCACGGGTTGCGAAGGCGATCTCGTACCGATCCTTCCCCACGAGTTTCACGGAAGGCTTCTCCGCGAACTGAAACACGTTCTCCCTGGCTGTGCAGGGATCGGAGTACGGTTTCCACCATTCCTGGGCAGCACCTGTTCCCGTGCCCACAGCCAGCATCAAGAGCGCAGTCATTGCCGCGGTCGCACCATGTGATTCCTTCATATTCGTTTCCTCCCTCGGCTACTCCGCTTCGAACACGTACACCACTGCCCGCGACCCCGCGACCGCCCAGAGTCCCGAAGCGCCGTCCAGCGCCATGTCTCCCGTGACGCTCTCCGCCTCGCACATGAACCGGTAGGCGATTTGCCCGCTGTGTGGGTCGATCTTGCAGACAGTCCACCCGTCTTCCCCCGCGTAGACGGCGTCCGCCGAGGCGGCGATGCGGTCGACGGCAAACGGACACATGATGCGAGCCACGACTGCGCCGCTGCGCAGGTCGATCTTGATGACCTCTTCCCTCACCTTCCCTCTGAGCCAGGCGAATTCCCCCTGGATGTCGAAGATCCTCTGAGACGACGTCTCCGCCACCGGCAGGGAAATCGTCCTGACGACCGCTCCGGTCCGGACCTCAACGCCCTGAAGCGACATGCCGTCCCGGGTAAAGCCCCACAGAAGGTTCTTCTTCCACGTGATGCAGCTTGCGGGCATGAAAGGTTCCGAAAGTTCGAGTTTCCCGGTAATCGTTCCAGTGGCTGCGTCGAGACTTACGAGAATCGGCGCGCGGTCCCCGCCGCTGCTGCCGTGGACCCACACCTCCTTTGCCGCGAGGGCAATACCGCTGACCACGGCGCCGGGCGGCAGGCCCGTGATGGGCATCGATCTGACGAACCTTCCCGGCACGATCACCCTGTTCAGTCCGGTCTTCGCGAAGGCCACCCGGCCGTCTCCCACGTCCTCGCCCCGGTCTCCTCCGGACGCAGTCATGCGAACGGTTCCTTCTCTAACACTCAATCCCGTCGTGTCTGCCGAAGCGGTGACCGAGAAGACGGTGCCGAGAACCGCCATCTCGGCATGCGGGGTCACCACACGCATACGCCTCCCTTCACGCTGGGAAGCCACGTCCGCCTCGATCTCCCCCCGCCGCAGGGACAGCCTCTTGCCGTCAGCGGCCCTCTCCAGAACGAGCGTCGTATTGTCCCGGACCAACACCCGCGTTTCCTCGCCGGAATAAGTGAACGACATCTCCTGGTTCCCGGCGGTTTCTATTCGGTCGCCCACGGCCAGAGGCATTCCCTTGCCAGCGGTCACCGGCCGGCTGTCCCGATCGATTGACACGCCGGAGCTTGTGTTCTCGATATGTGCGACAACACGCTCGCGGAAGAGCCGCGCTTGATAGAAGTGATACGCCGCGGCGCCGGCGATGACGGCAATGCATGCCGCGGCGGCGACCCGAAGCGGCCACGTGAATCTGCGGGCCCGGCGCTCTCCCGCCGTCAGCGCCCGCGTCATGAGGCTGTCCATGGCGATCTGTCGTCCGTATTCACGGAAGGATTCGTCGTCGCCCCTTCCCGACAGCATGCCTTCGTGTTCGAGATCCGGACTCATGATTCTCCCGCTCCCGCCTGCACGGCAACGCATTCTCTGACGAGATTCCTCGCCCGGAAGAGGCGCTGCGCCGCCGCTGTCTGAGACACGCCCAGCCGTCGAGCGACGGCCCTCAGCGAAAGATCCTCCGCATACATGAGATTGACGGCTATCTTGAGATTGAGTCCCAGCTTCGCCACGCACCGGCGGATGAGCACAAGCCGTTCCTCCCATGTTGCGTGGCGGGCGGAAGGTCCGTCGAACATGGAGAACACATCTTCCATGCCCTCAACAATCCTGCTGTCAACCACGAGCCGGCGCCTTGCAACCGCCCTTCGGCTTTCCAGCATCTTGTTCCTTGCGATCCCGCGCAGCCACGCGCCGAAGTTTCCGCCCTTCTCGAACGTATCAATGGACCGGTATGCCGCCGAAAGCGTTTCCTGCACCAGATCTTCGGCGTCGTGGTAATCTCCCAGGACCGCCCTGCCGTAGGCCATGAGCATGGGACGGTACTGATCGGCCAGTATCCCGAATGTTGTGTCCTGTCTGTCCACGATTCCTTCCTCCATCCTCCATTTGCCGGCGGACCAGGCGAGTTTACATTATTTCCGCTGAAAATACTCAGTTGATTCCCGCCCTGCGTCCCACCTCGGCAACGCGTAGCTGAGTCGTGGCCAGAAGACGAGCTGCCACCTTTCATAGACGAGATGGCGGGGCTCGCCGGGACGATAGACGAGCGGTATGCGGCGAGGAGGGCTCGGGCACTGAAGTCTGGTTGCCAACGGTGGCAAATACCCATAAAATAGATCCAAGAGCCCGTGGGGGCTCGAGTGTCCCTCCTCGCACCAGAAGGAGTGCCGACGCGGGGCATGTGAGTTTCCGAATATGGTATGGGGCAAGCTGGTGACGTTGTTACTTCGAAGAGCGCTCTTGGGATTGGGCTTTCGAGCGGCGTGGCTGATACCCCGTCCGCTGGCCCACGTGATCTCCGATCTCATCGCGCTTGCGGGCTTCCTGGTGGCGCGCAGGTCGAGAAGGCACCTTACGGACAATCTCGTCACCGTCTTCCCGGAAAAGAGCCGCCGCGAGATCAGGGCGATCGTCTTCAAGAGCTTTCTGAATCTCGGACGCAACATCACTGAGGTCTTCCGCATGCATCGATCGAACAAGCGCGCGCTCACGTCCCGCTTTGAACCCAATACCGGCCACATGAACACGATACGGACGGAGCACGCCCGCGGAAGGGGGATAATAGTAGCCACCGGCCATTTCTGCAGCTGGGAGATCGCCGCGGCTCCGCTCACCGACTTGCTGGGAGAACTCCATTCCATTGCACTGCCGTATGGCGACCCTTCAATAGACCGCTTCTTCGTCCGAGCGCGTTCCGTGATAGACAACCACACTATCATGCTGGCAAACGCTTCGAGGGAATCGCTGAGGGTCCTCAGGCAAAAGAAGCCCCTGGTGATCATGTCGGATCGTGCCTACACGAAAGAAGGCATCGAGCTCGATTTCTTCGGGAGGCCGGTTCTGTTTCCCACGGGTGTCGCGCAATTCGCGATCAAGTTCAAATGCCCTATCGTAACGTACTTCATTGTGCGAACGGGCGGAGCCCGTTTCAAAATACTGAGTACCGACCCGATACGCGTCCCGGACACGGGCACGAAAGAAGAAAGAATGGTCTCCGTGATGCGCGACTACGTCCGGATCCTCGAACGAGTGATTCGTGACTACCCGGAATTCTGGGTAGCCTTCTACCGTGTTTGGGAGAGGTCAATGCCGGGAACACGGCACCTGCTGAATCCGGGTTCACCCGCCCGCTGATACATAACATTATGGAAATCTGACCTGTTGACACCTTGTGAAATAGCTTCTATGCATCCAGCCGTACGTATCATATGGCGATACGCAGGGCTCCCGATCCCGGCGCTGATCGTGTGTGCCGGCGCAATGGGAGGTGAGGGGGCGGTAGAATCCGCCGGTTCCGTTGCGCTCGACGAGATGGTGATCACGGCCACGCGCACGCCGCGTCTCCGATCGAATGTTCCCGTGAGCGTCACGGTGCTCGATGCGGATGAGATGTCGGACTCCCCTGCCGAGAAGGTCGATGACGCTCTACGGCTCCAATCGGGGGTGGACGTCAAGCGTGTTGGTGGCATGGGCGCGGGATTGCCCATGAGAATCAGTATTCGAGGCGTGCCGGGAGCGAACCGAACGCTCGTGCTCGTCGACGGCATACCGACGAACGCCTCGGGAAGTGGATTCGTAAGCCTCAACGACGTGCCCGTGGGTTTCGTCGACAGAATCGAGCTCGTGCGCGGCCCGTTCTCCTGCCTGTACGGAGCGAACGCGTTCGCGGGGGTGCTGAACGTTATCACGAAGGAATTCGAGGGTGAGCCGACGGTGGCCCTCTCCGGTGGAACAGGCACGGGAAAGTACGGGCGGGTCGGGGTGACCGCCGGCGGGGGAACCGACCGGGTACGCCTCACCGCGACGTTCGACACCCGAAGAGCAGACAACTACCTCGGTAGAGACCACGACATCGACCGCAGCTTCAACGTCGGAGCCGGCACGTGGGTGGAGACGACAAGCGGCGTCGAGAATCACGACTACGAAGACACGCGCCTGCTCGGCACACTGAAGGTGAAATGCGCCTCCGGGGCCTCCGTCACGTTCCACACACGGTACTTCGAACGCGAGCTGGGATACGGCCGGACGGCGAGGCTGATGCAGGCCGAGGATGTCGTAGTGAAGGGTCAGTCGGCGCTCGTGGGGGTGGCCGTCGAGGCGCCGTTGAGGGATCGCGTGAGTCT